>JBKQVT010000014.1:0-34515 GCA_052139835.1 Thermoguttaceae bacterium | reverse complement strand
CACGGCTGAGAGCAGCGTGTCCCGTGGCGAGGTTAAGGCCGAGGCGGACCGCCAAGAAGGATGAAGGATCAAGGATGAAGGAGGAAGAGTCAGGCCGCACGCCTGCGGTTTCGCCTTCCCCCTTCCGCCCTCCGCCCTCCCCCTTTCGCCGGGGTCCTTGTCCCGGGGCGGGTTTACCGCCAAAATGTCTCCATCGTCACCCTGCAAGAAAGGACCGTCCCATGAAACGGGCCAAAATCTCCGTCATCGGCGCCGGCAACGTCGGCGCCACGACCGCCCATTGGTGCGCGGCCGCCGAACTGGGCGACATCGTCCTCGTGGACATCCCGCAAACCGAGGGCATGCCTAAGGGCAAGGCCCTCGATCTCCTCCAGTCCGCCCCCATCGCCGGTTTCCACGCCCACGTCACCGGCGCCACCAGCTACGACGAGACGGCCGGCAGCGACGTGGTCGTCATCACCGCCGGGGTGCCCCGCAAGCCGGGCATGAGCCGCGACGACCTGCTGGCCACCAATGCCCGCATCGTCGGCGACGTGGCCGAGCAGATCAAACGCACCAGCCCCCAGGCGGTCGTCATCGTGGTGAGCAATCCGCTGGACGCGATGGCGCAGCGGGCGATGCTGGTGACCGGTTTTCCGCCCCAGCGCGTCGTGGGACAGGCCGGCGTGCTGGATACGGCCCGCTTCCGCGCCTTCCTCGCCCTGGAGTTGGGCATCAGCGCCGAAGACATCTCGGCCATGCTCCTGGGCGGCCACGGCGACACCATGGTGCCGCTGCCGAGCTGCACTTCCGTGGCCGGCATCCCGGTGACGCAGTTGATCCGCCCCGAGCGGCTCGCCGAACTCATCCAACGCACCCGCGACGGCGGCGCGGAGATCGTCTCGCTGCTGAAGACCGGCAGCGCCTATTATGCCCCGGCGGCCGCCACTGCCCGGATGGTCGAGGCAGTGGTCCGCGACCAGAAGCGTCTCATGCCCTGCGCCGCCTATTGCGACCGCCAGTACGACGTGGGCGGCTACTATGTCGGCGTCCCCGTCGTGCTGGGCAGCGGCGGCGTGGAGCGGATCATCGAACTCGACCTCAGCCCGGCCGACCGCGCCGCCTTCCAGAAGAGCGTCGCGGCGGTCAAAGACCTGGTGGCCGCGATGGTGCGGTTGACAGCCCGCCCCTGACCGCGTAAAGTCTGAGGATTCCCATGGCTCGGGGACTGTCCCGATTTTCGTTTGGCGAAAGTGGGACTGTCCCCCGTGGCAGGAACATGTAGGGCGGGCCCTGCCCGCCCCGTATCATCCAAGAAACCCATTGCCCCCCAAGGTTCGATCCCTATGAACCGTACCTGGCCCTTTGTCCAATCCCCATGGCGGTCAGCGAAAACGACGTCCGATGTGCAGTCTGGGATCTTTGCCACTTCTTCCCAGGATACCGTATATACCCTCTTTGCCCCATTGCACTATGAGCCCCGGTATTCCTATCCTTTGATTGTTTGGCTGCACGGTCTGCGGAGCGACGAGCGGCAGTTGGTGCGGATCATGCCCATGGTGAGCATGCGAAACTACGTGGCCGTTGCGCCCCGCGGCACGCTGATCGCCGCCGGGGCCGAGTCGCCCTCGGGCTGTTTTGGCTGGCAGCAATCGGAAGAGCAGGTCAGCCAGGCCGAGACGCGCATCTTCGACAGCATCGACCAGGTGATGCAGAAGCTGAACATCGCGCGGCAGCGGGTCTTTCTGGCGGGCTTCGATTGCGGCGGCACCATGGCCTTCCGCGTGGCGATGAAGCATCCGGAGGCCTTTGCCGGGGTGCTTTCCTTGGGCGGGTCGTTTCCCACCGGCTCGACGCCCTTGGCCAAGCTGACCGAGGCGCGGCGGCTGCCCATTTTCCTGGCGGCCGGCCGCCACAGCACCGTTTATCCGCCCGAGCGGGTCTGCGACGACCTCCGCCTGCTTCATGCCGCCGGGCTTTCCATCACCTTGCGGGACTATCCCTGCGGTCAGGAGTTGCCGCCGCAGATGCTCTCCGACGTGGATCGTTGGGTGATGGAGCAGATCCAGGCTTCCGCCTCCGCCACGGCGGAGGCGGAGGGATTAGGGATTAGGGATTAGGGGCTGGAAAAGCCCCGCGGCTGCGTCGCGGGGGCGGGGCGAGGAAAAGACGTCATTATTCCTCTCTTCCCCTCTCGATCTCGCTTTGGACTGGGCTCGGCGTTAAAATAGGGTGGAATCCGGGGAGTTACCGCCATGAGCCACATTCACGCAGTTTATGAAAACGGTGTTTTTCGCCCCGTCGGGCAGGTGAACTTGCCCGACCCGTGCGAGGTCGAGTTTGAGCCGCGGGTGATTCAGTCTGGCACAACGAGCCGCGGTCTCGATGATGTTTATGCCGTTTTGGCGGAACGTTATGTTTCCGGCGAGCCAGATGTCGCTGCTCGGCACAACGAGCACCAACCATGAGCGTCGTATTTCTCGACACGGTCGGCCTGCTTGGCCTATGGGATGCCAGCGACCAGTGGCATTCGGCGGCCGAGGCCGCGTTTGCCGAACTTGCCCGAGTGAAGGCATTGTTGACGACCACTTCGTTTGTCTTGATGGAATGCGCCAACGCGGCGGCTCGGCGACCGTACCGCCAGGCGGTCGATCGGCTGCGAGAAGGGATGGAGGCCAACAACACGCTGGTGTTTCCCACCAGCGACGACTGGCTTCAAGCGTGGGCGGCTTACCGCCAAGGCGATATCGGCCAACCCGGCATTGTCGATTACGTGTCGTTGGTCGTCATGCGGCGGCTCGGCATTCGGCAGGCGTTCACCAACGACCGCCATTTTCAGGAGGCGGGTTTTGAAACGCTGTTTTGAGCGAGTGAAACGGCCTCCGCTTCTTCCGCGGCGGAGTCGGACCGGCGATGATCGCCGCAGCCAGGGGATTAGGGGCTGGAAAAGCCGTGCGACTGCGTCGCGGGGGCGGTGGCGCGAGGGAATGTCGTTCTTGCACCCCAGGCCCACCGATCGCGGTGTCTTCGCCCCGGCGGGATAATGCCGGGCCAAGGCCAGGCCGCTTCACGTTAGGCAAGCGCGCGAAGATATTCCGCATTTGCCGTTTGTATGGCGCACGGCCGCGCCGTCTTTGGCTCCCGAGGGTCTTCGCAGCCAAGTCCCGTGCAAGACTGCCAGGGGTAAAGCCGATATAGCCGTTAGAACCCCTATCTTCGGAGAATTCGGCATAGACCGCGAATCCGGATAGGTCGGTGCAAACAGACCAGTCTCCGGGCCAAAACGCTGCTCGGCCAGGGGAAATTCGGCATTCCCGCCAGCGCGAGCAGCGTTTTCCGGCCAGTAAACCCCGCAACCAAACGGTGGAAGCCATGGGCCATCGCTACCCGATTCTCTGCTGCGTCCTGTTCGCGGCATCCGGATGCGCGCACGTCCAATTGCGTAACAGCAGCGCGAGCGATGCCCAGTCGGCGGGCGACATGATAACGCAACAGGTGGTCGACAACCTGGCGAGGTTCGCCTGTGACCCCAACTCGATGCCGTATTTCTCGTATCCGAACCAGGGATCGACCATAATCACCGACCAAGGAACCGCCGGCGTCACCCCCGGCTGGAGCCGGACCGCGCTGGGAAGCTTCTTGTTCAACACGCTCGGGCTTTCCGTAAGCGCCCAGCGGTCGGCCCAGGAATCATTCACGGTCACGCCGGTCACTGACCCGCGCAAATTGGAACTGATGCGCTGTGCCTATCAGCAGGCCGTCCAAAGTTGTGGGTATGGCGCGGTCTCAAAGATATGCCCCGACTGCCAAGCACGTTTCGCTTCCTTCTACACCGGCGACCCGAACGGCGATATCCGCGCTAGCGCCGACGGCAAAGTTACCTCCGAATGCCTCAAGTCGGACTGTTGCTGGTTTCACGTTGGATGCGAGAAGTGCGCGCCGAAACGCTGCAACTGTGTCGCCGTGGGACAGTATTGCGGAGTCTACGTATGGGTCGGTCCCGAGGGGCGCGATCAACTGACGAAACTCACGCTGGCCATTTTGGATTACGCCATGCACGACCCGCCCACGAAGCTCAGCAAGACCGTCATCTATTATCTGGACGAATATGGCCTTCCGACAAACCAAAAGCAGGCCGTGGGTCAAGTGACGGCAAGCATCGGCATCGACGAGCGCAATGAGAGCCTCTTGAAAGTCCCGCGCGGCGACGAAGCTCGGCTCGAACAGTACCTCAATTACCGGCTGAAGGCCATCATGGATCGCGAGGCGGCCGCCCGCGATTCCGCCGAGCGCAAGACGCTGATCGAAGAGGAGCAACTGGTCCGAAGCAAGATGGACTTCCTGCACGAGCAACTGCGGATCGGCGGTCTCAAGGAGCAGTACTACAATCGGACTTCGGCGCCGGGCCCGTCGGCCATCCCGCTGCTCGACCTGTATCAACGCTCATTATCGGCGCCGGCGACGCTTCCCGTCGCGCCCTAGGGCCTCTCGCTCTCATTCTGTCGCGGGCGACAACAAACGTACCGTTATGTCCGGCCCGGATGGCGGTGCCTTCGGGGGCGTCGTGTCGGGGGCACGCAGCACCTTCTGCTGGTATTCCTTCAACTTGTCTAAGATGGCCGGGCGTTCGTTGTCATCGGCATAGGTCACGGCCAGTTTTTGATAGCGCTGGGCACGATCGAAGTCGCAGAGAGTGGCGTGAATCTCGGCAAGCAGTTGCAAACTCGGGATCTGTGCGAAGTCTTCCTTTTCACATGCTGTGTATGCGGATTGGCTCGCCAGTTTGAGGTCTGAGTCCTTGTTAAGCACATCGTAGACGGCCTTGAGGGCCTTTTCGGCTTCCTGGTCCGTTGCCGTGGCCGCCCTCTTTTCCTCACCCGCCAGTTCAGCCGCCTTGCGACTCAACTCGACGTTGGCCTTCGCGATGTCTTTTGATTGGCTCGGTTCGGGCTTTGGCTTGCCGTCGGCACCCGCGGCGTGCGTTTGGCCTTGCGGCCCCTTGCCCTCCAGGCAGGAGCGGATTCGCTTCTCCGCAATCTCATTCGCAGCTTGCAAAGCCACCGTCTTGTCCTGGGCCACTCCAGCACACAGGTCACAAACCTTGACCCGTTCTTCGCGAGCGCTATCGTATTTGCCAAGTGCCTCGATAACCTCTCGCTTTGAACGTGCGATGAGCAAGTAAGCAAGGCCTCGGTCGCGATACGCCTCGACAAGATCCGGTTTTCGTTTGAGGACTTGGTTGAAATGATGAGCGGCAGCCTCCGCCTCCTTCCTGACTTCGTGCCGGTCCTCGTCCTTCATTGTGGACAGTTTTGAAAGCTTGCTGATCAAGTCGCTCTGCTTCTCGAGAGCCGTCGGCGCGGGCTGGGGCTCGATACCAGAAACTGGCTCGCTCTTGTCCGAAAGTTCGTCCCCGGATAGCTCGTTTTCAGAAAGTTCTTCTCCGGAAACGGCCTTTGTCAAAGGAACATTTTTCGTAGGATGCACGGTCCCGTCGAGGAGCCCCGTGGCCTTATCGAGATGCAACTCGCACCGGCCAAGATAGCTTTTCCACCAACTGCGACCTGCTTTCTCGGCTCGTTCATAACACGCGTCGGCCTCCTTAAAGAGATTGTCGACTGATTCCTTGGGAATTTTGGTGTCGCTCAGCGCGAGGTTGTAAGCTTTGCGAAGAGCTTCGGCCTGTACGTAGAGCGCCTGGCACCTATTCTGGGCTGACGCGGTGGCGGTGATTTTGCCGATCTCCTTGGCCGCATCCGTCGCGCGGGCGAAATTCGTGCCTGCTTCCGCCCTAAGGTGCTCCAGGCGGATCTTCGCATCGAGAAGGTAGTTTCCGTTTTTCCACGCCGTGTTGTATTCATACCAGGCACCTTCGTTCTGCTTCTCTTTTTCCAGACAAATCCCCAGGAACCAATGAAGCCACGGCAAATCATTCGCGGGCTTCCTCAGCTCGCTCATGTAGTGGTTGTAAGCGTCGTCGAGTTTGAGCACGTCCTCCGCGCGGACCCAACCCGATTTGGGCGGCACGCTGTAGCCGCTGTCATCTTCGATCTTAAGCCACTGCCCCTCCACCTTCTGGACTGTGGCCGGCCACTCGATGTCGAAGACCGTGCCCGTATACTGCGCGGGCGATTTGTAGGGATCGTCTTGAAGCATCAGTCGGTCCGACTTCGGCATGATCTCCTTGTCCTTCCAGCTCTCCGCCGCGTAGCTCGCGGGGGCCGACAAGCTCAAGATGCAGCACAACACGACGCAGACGTTCCTCGACAACATGGCAGTGCTCCTTAGAACATCGGGCGCAGGAAAAGAGGCAAACGCGCCATTTAACGCAGATTACCCATCTTTGAGTATACCAACTTCTTCCGGGGCAGCAAGGGTTTGGACCAGGGGGCCGAGCTTTGATCCGCACTGCTACAAGGTTGGTAAAATAGGCCGGTTAGACCCCTCCCGGCTCCCGTCCGCAAGGACCGAAACGGTCCTGTCGTTCGCCCCCAACCCCGCCGCCCCCGCGACGCAGTCGCGGGGCTTTTCCCTGGCCCCTGGCCCCTGGTCCCCGGCCCCGAACGTCCATTGACACCGCTTCGGGATTTCGGGTACAAACCGCCCGACTTTTCCTCGGTTCACTCCGCCTTTGCGGCGACGGGATCGCCAATGCGCCCCCGCTGCGAGGGCGGACCGCACTCGTCAAACCGCTGCCATGCCGCCGGAAACCCGCGATCAACGAGAACCCGAACAGCCCGCCGCCACGGGCTGGCTGGCCGCCCATCGCCTGCTGGCGCTGGGCTTGGCCGTCGGGGGCATGCTCCTGGTCGGGGCCATCGGCACCGTGGTGGTCGTCTTGGCCACGCGGCAGCCGCAAGAGAAACCAGTCACGCTGGCCGAAACCCTCGCCGCGCTGGACGCCAACGATTACATCCAGGCGCGGCAACTGGCGGAAAAGATGCAACGCCAGGGAACCCTCTCCATGGAAGACTGGGGCGGCCCGGTCTTCGTCCTGGGCGTGGTGGCCGATCACGAGGCGGAGACCGCCCCGGAGCGCGACCAGGTCGAGAGCTATCTCCTGGCCGCCCGCTGGCTGGAAGACGCGCAGAGCCGCGGCTTCCCGCCCGGCCGCCAATCGCAAGGGGTCTGCCTGCTGGGCAAGTGCCTGGCGCTAGCGGGCCGTTGCGGGCCGGCGCGCGGCGCCCTCCAGGCGGCCCTGAAGACCAACGCGGCCCCGAAGAGTGAATTTCATCGCCTGCTGGCCACCTGCTACGCCGAGGATGCCAAGCCCGAACTGGCCAAGGCGCTGGCCGAGAACGCCTTCTATCTGGCCGACAAGAACCTTTCGCCCGCGGACCGTCAGGAAGGGCTGCTGACGCGGGCCGGCTACCTGTTTCGCCTCCATCGCGCGGCCGAATGCCTGGCCCTCTTGGACCAGATTCCGCCGGCCGCCGGCCTGGGCGGGCGGGCGACGTTGCTGCGGGGCCAGATTCTCTACGAGGAGGCCCGGTCGCTGCTGGCCAAGCCCGCGGCCACGGCCGCGGATCGCCGCGCCGCGCGGCACAAATTGGACCTGGCGATCGAGGCCTTCCGCCTGGCGCAGAGCCGCGATACGGTCAGCAACCGGGCCACCCGGCAGGCGATGTACCTCACGGGGCTTTGCCTGGGCGACTTGGGCGACCGCCACGGCGCCTTGGAGCAACTGGATCGGACCGCCAAGCTGTTTGCCGGCTATCCCGAGGCCCTGGCCGCCACGCTGCAAGCGGCCGAACTCTGGCGGCAGGCCAAGCGCGATGCCGACGCCCTGGCCGCCTATCGCCACGTGCTGGGGGCGATTACCGATCCCGAGAGTTTTCACAACCCCTGGATGACGCTGGAGCAGTTGCGCTCGTGCGTGCTGGCCGCGTATCGCGGCTATCTGGAGGCGCGGAATTTCCAGATGGCCTTGCAGTTGAGCCGCATGTTCTATCCCCTCTTGCCAAAAACCCAGGTCATGGAACTGACGGCCGCCGTTCACACCCGCTGGGCCCGGACGCTCTTGGACGAGGCCGGGCACGTGTCGATCGAGAAGGGCCAGTGGTTGGCCCACCTGGGCCGTGCGCAGTGGCGGCAGGCGGGCGGCGTCTACCTGCGGCTGGCGCAATTGGAGCTCAGCGACCGCCAATATCCCGAGCGGCTCTGGACCAGCGCCAACGCCTACTTCCAGGGGCAGGATTATCGCAATGCCGCGCGGATCCTGCAGAACTACGTGAAGAACGAGATGCGCCGGCGCCATCCCCAGGCCCTCTTGACCTTGGGGCAGGCCCTGCTGGCGATGAACGAAGCGGAGCGGGCATTGGCAGCCTTCGAGGAGTGCGTGCTGGATCATCCCCGCGACGCGGCCGCCTATCATGCCCGGCTCCTGGCCGCCGCCATCCACGCCGAGAAGGGCCGGAACCAGCAGGCCGAGACCCTGCTCCAGGAGAACCTCACCGGCGAGCACCTCACGCCGGACAGCCAGGAATGGCGCGATTCGCTCTTTGCCTTCGGCGCGTTGCTGCACGCCGAGGGCCGCTATGCGGAGGCCGCCCGCCGCTTGGAAGAATTCGTCCATCGCTACCCGGACGCCTCCCAGGGGCCGGCGGCCCACTACCTGATTGCCGACAGCTACCGCCAAGGCGGGCAAGCGCTCCAGGAAGAGGCCTCCGCCGGCGGCGGGGCCGCCGCCCTCCGCCGCGCCGCCGAAGCGGTGCAACTGCGGGAGAAGGCCCTGGCCGAGTACCAGGGCCTGGTGGCGAGCCTCGGCGGCCGCGACGACCGCGACCTGACCGCGCTGGAGCGGGCCACGCTCCGCACCAGCCGGTTCGCCGTCGGCCAGTTGGCGATGGATCTGCAGGAATACGAAGCGGCGGCGCGGGCCTACACGGCGGCCGCCAATCAGTACGCCGATACCCCCGAGGCCCTGGAGGCCTATGTCCGCCTGGCCGAGGCGTATCGCCGCCTGGGCCAGCCCGGCAAGGCCCGCAGCACGCTGGAGCGTGCCAAGGTGGCCCTGGCCCGGTTGCCCAGGGGTGCCCGTTTCGACGAGACCACCAATTACGACCGCCAGCAGTGGGGCGAAAACCTCGCCTGGCTGAGCACCTTATAGGCATTATGTCCGCGATGGAAACCGACATCCTCGTCCAGTTGATCCATGCCAAGCACGCCTGCCTGTTGCAGTTGCGCGACCTGGGACGGCGGCAACTCGAGCTCATCGAGGCGGAAAACCTCAGCGGGCTGCTGGACCTGCTCTCCGCCAAGCAACGGCCGCTGCTGGAGTTGCAGCGGGCGGAGCGGGCGATCAACCCCTTCCGCGCCCAGGACCCCGAGCGCCGCCGCTGGCAGTCGCCCGAGACCCGCGCGCTGTGCGCCCGGCAGATCGAAGAGTGCGACGCCTTGCTGCGGGAGATCATCGCCCAAGAAAAGCAAAGCGAAGCGGTCCTGTCGCGGCGTCGCGACGAGGCGGCCGCGCGGTTGCAGGGCATGCACGCCGCCGGCCAGGCCCGCGGCGCCTACACCGCCCCGGCCCAGCCGGGATTCAGCCAACTCAACCTCCTTTCCGACGGCTAGGAGCGCCCCGATGACCCTCAAGCTACATACCCCCGACCCGCTCGAACTGGACGGGAAGGCCGACTTGCAAAATACCCCCGACTCGCTCGAACTGGACGAGAAGGCCGACTCGCAGAATACCCCCGACCCGCTCGAACTGGACGAGAAGGCCGACTTGCAGACGGTGTTGTCCGCCTGGCACACGGCCACGGTGCGGCTGGAACAGACGCACGAGTCGCTCCGCGCCGAGGTGCAGGAGCTGACCAGGGAGCTGGAGGCGAAGAACCGCCAGTTGGCGCGGAAGGACCGCCTGGCCGACCTCGGCCAGATGGCCTCGCACGTCGCCCACGAGGTGCGCAACAACCTCGTGCCCGTGACGCTCTACTTGAGCCTGCTGCGGCGGCGGATCGCCGGCGACCGGGGCAGCCTCGACGTGCTGGACAAGATCACCGCCGGCTTCACCGCCCTGGACGTGATGGTCAACGACCTGCTGCACTTCACTTCGGACCGCGATCCGCACTGGCAGACGTTTTCGCTCTCGGCGTTGATCGACGACGTCCGCGACGCCCTGGCCGCGCAGTTTGCGGCCCAGGCCATCCGCACGGCGGTCGACGTGCCGAAAAGCCTCAGCGTGACCGCCGACCGCGACATGATTCGCCGCGCCGTGTTGAACATGGTGCTCAACGCCATGGACGCCATGCCGGAGGGCGGCACGTTGGACATCACCGCCTGTCGGACCCCCGGCGGCGTCGAGCTGGAGATCGCCGACAGCGGGCCGGGGCTCTCGGAAAACGTGCTCCCCCGCATCTTCGAGCCGTTCTTCACGACCAAGCAGACGGGCACGGGGCTGGGACTGGCCATTGTGGCACGGATCGCCGAGGTCCACGGCGGCGAGGCCACGGCCGCCAACTGCCCGCAAGGCGGCGCCGCCTTCACGCTCCGCATCCCTCACCTCGTTCGGGAGGCCGCCGCATGATGGTTTCCGCCCATGAAGAAAATCCCTGTGCCGGCGGCGGCCGCGTGCTGGTCGTCGACGACCACCGCCAGGCCCGCGAGTCGATGGCCGACGTCCTCCGCCAGGCCGGCCACCGCGTCGCCTGCTGCTCCAGCGCCAGCGAGGCCCTGCAAGTCATCCAGCAGGAGAGCTACGATTGCATCGTCACCGACTTGAAGATGCCGGGGATGAGCGGGCTGGAGTTCATCATCCAGCTCCAGCAGCGCCGCTACGGGGCCCAGGTGGTTATGGTCACCGCCCACGCCACCGTCCACTCGGCGGTCGCGGCGATGCGGCACGGGGCCTTCGACTACATCGAGAAGCCCTTCGACGTGGATCAGATCGAGCGGCTGGTGGCGGAGGCGATTCGCCACGGCCGGCTTTTGCAACAGCCCGCCGGTGCGCAGCCGCCGCGGGCCGGCGAGGCGCCGCAGATGATCGGCGCGGGTGTGCGGATGCAGGCCCTGCGGGCGCGGATTGCCCAGGTCGCCCCCACCCCGGAAACCGTGCTCATCACCGGGGAGAGCGGCACCGGCAAGGAGTTGGTGGCCAAGGCCGTCCACGCCGCCAGCCCGCGCGCCGCCGCGGCCCTGGTCAGCCTCAATTGCCCCGTCCTCTCGGCGCACTTGATGGAGAGCGAGCTCTTCGGCCACGAGCGCGGGGCCTTCACCGGCGCCGACGCCCCGCGCGTCGGGCGCTTCGAAATGGCCGACGGCGGCACCATCCTCCTCGACGAAGTGACCGAGATCGAGCTGCCGCTGCAAGCCAAGCTGCTCCGCGTGCTCCAGGAGCGCTCCTTCGAGCGCGTCGGCTCCAGCGAAACCCGCCACGTGGACGTCCGCGTGCTGGCCACCACGAACCGCGATTTGCAGGCGGAAGTTCAGCGCGGCCGCTTCCGCGAGGACCTCTATTTCCGCCTGGCCGTGGTGCCGATTGACGTGCCGCCGCTGCGCGAGCGGCGGGAAGACATCCCCGCGCTGATCGACCATTTCGCCCGCCGCTCCGCCGACCGGCTCGGGCGCGAGCCCTGCACGCTGGAAGCCGCGGCCCGCAACTTGCTCTTGGAATATCATTGGCCGGGCAACGTCCGCGAATTGGAGAACGTCGTCACGCGGGCCAGCGTGCTCGACGCCGGCAGCCCGGTGACCGCCGACGAATTGCGGCGCTGGCTGATCGGCGCGGAAACCGGCCCGGCCACGGCCGGCGGCAGCCCCGCGGCCCACGTCCCCGTGGGCATCAGCCTGGAGGAGATGGAACGGCGGCTCATCGAGGCCACCTTGGAACATTTTGCCGGCCACCGCGCCAAGACGGCCAAGGCCCTGGGCATCGGCCTGCGGACGCTCTCCGGCAAACTAAGACAGTATGGATACTCACCGCGGGAGAAAATTACCGCGGGCGGATAGGATAGGAACTAACTCAGATGGGAGCTCGTGGTTATGGGTGCCACTGCTGGCTTGTCCAGCAGTGTGGCCCGGTTATGCACCGCTGGACAAGCCAGCAGTGGCACCCGAAACCGGCAGAATCTGCCGGTGACAGGCGGCAAAAATTGCCGCAGCCGTGATCGAACGACCGAAAAACCAAAACCGAAAAACCCTGAAAACCCCAGCGACGACTGTCCGGAAACGCGGGAAACCATCGCAAACCTCGCTGGCGGCGGACTGCGGTACGCGGCTTGCATGGGCAGTCTCCGCGGGCCGGATAAACTGGAAACACAAGGCAAAGCCATGTTATCGGGCCTCTTCCAAGCGACGACGATTCCCGTGCTGGAGCAAGTGGTCTGTTTCGCCCAGGCCCGCCACAACGTGCTGGCCGCCAACATTGCCAACATGGACACACCGGGCTATGAAGCCCGCGACCTATCAGTTCAGGAGTTTCAAGAGAAGCTCAAGGCAGCGATTCAAGACCGCGATCATCCCTCGACCATGTCGCCCGGCGAGGCCGACTTCCAGCCGGCGGTCTCCATGGCGGATGTGGCCAAGGGTGTCGCGTCGGTCTCGCGGCATGACGAGGGCAACGGCAGTCTGGAGGCCCGCGCCGCCGGCATGGCCCAAAACCAAATGCAGCACAACATGGCCATCGCCTTGTTGGTCGACCAGTTCCGCCTCCTCAACGCGGCGATTAGCGAAAAGGCGTAAGTGAAACCTTCAGCGGGGGGAAAAATGGAGAACCACCGTGGGTATGTTTCCGGCACTCGACATCAGTGCTAGCGGGCTGGCGGCCCAGCGGACGCGCATGACCACCATCGCCGCCAACATGGCCAATATCTCCACCACGCACAACGAGCGCGGCGAGGCCGTGCCCTACCAGCCGCGGTTCGTCATCTTCCAAACCGACCCCAGCGTCGGCGTCGAGGGCGCCGCCGGAGTGAAGGTCAGCTCGGTCGAGAGCGAAGAAACCGAACCGAAATTGAAATACGAGCCGGGCAACCCCGACGCCATCACCGAGGGCCCCAACAAAGGCTACGTCGCCTATCCCAGCATCAACATGATGGGTGAGTACACCGACGCCCTGGAGGCCTCGCGGGCCTATGAGGCCAACCTCGGCGCCATGGATATCTCCAAGGACATGGAACAACAAACCCTGAAAATCATCGCCTGATGAACCCGATCCAGAGCATCCAGAATCCGACGCTCGCGCTGCCCGCGCCGCCCTCCGCCGCCGCGGCGGCCGAGGACGGGCCGTCGTTCCGCGATTTCCTGGTCAATTCGATCCAGGAAGTCAATACCATGCAGCAGGCCGCCGACAAGGCGGTGGAGAAACTGGCCACCGGCGGCGACGTCACCCCGGCGGAAGTGCTCACCGCGGTGCAGAAGGCCGACATCGCCTTCCACCTCATGATGCAGGTCCGCAACAAGCTGGTGCAAGCGTTCGAGGACGTGCAGAACGTACGGGTGTAACAAGAACAAGGTCTTAGGACTTAGGTCTTAGGTCTTAGATGTGAGGCTCGGACTCCTATTATGATTCCCGTCTCATGGGCCAAGACCCAAGACCCAAGACCCAAGACCTAAGACCTAAGAACTACCATCGAGGTCCACGGATGGACATGTTCAACAAGGCTGTTGCCCAACTGAGCGACCTGTTTCGCTCGATGACCCCCGGGGCGCGGATCACCGCCGCGCTGCTGCTGGTCGTGGTCGTGGTCAGCATCGGCTACCTCTTCCAACACGACGCTTCCTCGGCCGACACCTACCTGATGAACGGCGAGCCGATCTCGGCAAGCGACCTGGACCTCATGGTGGGGGCGTTCCATAAGGCGCACCTGGAAGGCTACGTGATCGAGGGATCGAGGATTCGCGTGCCGCACGGGCAGCAGGCGGCCTTCATGGGGGCCATGGCCGACGCCAAGGCGCTGCCGGCCAACTTCGGCTCCTACTTCAAGCACTTCCTGGAAGATACCGGCCCCTTCGCCACGAAAGATGAACGGGACCAGCGTTACCGCGTCGCCGTGCAAGAGGAACTGGCGCTGATTATCCGCTCCATGCCGGGGATCACCAGCGCCTCGGTAATCCTCGCCACGGAGGAAAAGCCCGCCTTCGGCTGCGATCCGCTCAAGACGGCCTCGGTCAACGTGAAAGCCGCCGGCACCGAATCGGTCAACGATTCGCAGGTCGAGGCCATTGGCTGCCTGGTCACCTCGGCAGTGGCCGGTTTGAAGCCGGAGAGCGTCACCGTGATTGATATCAACACGGGCCGGGTCTCTCACCCCCGTTCGGAGAACGGCCCCGGCAGCGAAGACACCTACCTCGCCGCTCAGCGGAAGTTCGAGGAGAAATACAAGCGCGACATCCTCAACGCCCTCTCCTTCATTCCCAACATCGCCGTCCAGACCAGCGTGACGCTCAACCCAGAGAGGTCCCAACGCAGCGTGAAGGTCGAGCCCACCAAGGGCGTGCCCCTCATCCACAACGAAAAAAGCCACAGCAGCAACAAGGACGGCAGCGGCGGCGGCCCCGGCGGTCGCCCCGGCTATCAAGCCAACTCTAATCAGCCCACCTCGCTGGCCAGCTCCGGGGGAGCGACCAAGGGCTCTCACGAGGAAGAGGAAACCTCCGACGTGGAGGAACGCAACCTCCCCGGCAGCCAGCAGACGGAAACGGACAAGATCGGCCTCACGCCCGAGGTGGTCCGCGTGACCGTCGGCATCCCCAACAACTACTTTGTCAAGGTCTGGCGCGAGCGCAACCCGGTCGCCGCCGGGCAGGAGGCCAAGACCCCCGACCAGGCCGCCCTGGAAACGATCCGCACCGAGGAATCGGCCAAGATCCAAAAACACATCGCCGGCCTGGGGTTGCCGGCCAAGGGTGTGACCGACCTGAACGAATTGGTCACCATCACCAGTTTCCAGGATATCAAGCCGGGCGAGATCCCCCTGCCGGGCATCGGCGAGAAAGTGCTCTTCTGGCTGTCGCAATACTGGAGCACGCTGGGGCTGATCGGCCTGGGCCTGGTCAGCCTGGTGGTGCTGCGGTCGATGGTCCGGGCCGCGCCGGGTGGCGGCGAAACCGCGACCGTGCAGATGCGGGTGGCGGCCGAGCCCGAGGCCCGACCCGCCGAGTCGCCCGAAAGCGTGGCCGCCCGCCGCCTGCACCGTTTGACCAGCGGCGGCCCCTCGCTCCGCGACGAACTCTCCGATTTAGTGAAAGAAGACCCCGACGCGGCCGCCAATATCCTGCGGTCCTGGATCGGGCAAGTGACCTAACGCGGCAAGGCAAGCAGCATGACGACCAGGAAAACAACCAACGCCGGTTTGCGCAAGGCGGCCATCCTCGTGGCCAGCCTCGACCAGGCCGCCGCCGACGTGGTCCTCGAGCAGTTGACCCCCGAGCAGGCCCGCCATGTGCGGCGGCTGGCGGTCGAGTTGGAGGACATCGACCGGCAGGAGCAGCAGCGGATCATCGACGAATTTTTCCGCATCGGGCCGCTGCTGCCCGGCCAGTGCCCCCCCGG
The DNA here is from genome assembly GCA_052139835.1 of Thermoguttaceae bacterium. Taxonomy (GTDB): domain Bacteria; phylum Planctomycetota; class Planctomycetia; order Pirellulales; family Thermoguttaceae; genus JBKQVT01. Next base: position 19,046 of record JBKQVT010000014.1, on the reverse strand, counting down.
CATCGAGCTGGACGACGGGCTGGCGCGGCGGCTGGCCCAGCGGCCGGCGGAAGACATTTACTGCCAGCCGGCGGTGGGGCCACGGGAGAGCGAGCCGTTTCGATTCCTCCGCGAGGCGGAGAGCGACAAGCTTTCCCGCCTCTTGGGCGGCGAGCGCCCGCAGACTATTGCCCTGGTGCTTTCCCACTTGCCGCCGCAGCAGGCCGGCAGCGTGTTGGCGCGGCTGCAGCCGGCCTTGCAGGCCGAGGTTGTCCGCCGGTTGGTCGATCTGGAAGAGACGGCCCCGGAGATTCTCCGCGAGGTGGAAGAGGCCCTCCAGTCGCGGCTTTCCGCGCAGGTGCAGATGCAGCGTCGCCGGGTGGCCGGGCTGGCCGCCGTGACCGGCATCCTCCAGGCCGCCGACGGCCGGACCGGCATGAAGATCCTCGACAACTTGGCCGACCACGACCAGAACCTGGCCGAGCGGCTCCGCCCCCAACCGCCGGCCTTCGACGCCCTGGCGGAGGCCGACGGGCACGTGCTGGCCGCGGTGGTCCGGGTGGCCGACCGGAACGTGTTGCTGACGGCCTTGATCGGGGCGGCGCCGGAGTTGGTCGAGCGCCTGCTGGCCGAGTTGCCGGGGGCGGAGGCCGCCCGCGCCCGCCGCGAACTCGATCGGCCGGGCCCGCTCCGCTTGCGGGACGTGGAAGAGGCCCGCCGGCAGATCGCCCGCCTGGCCCAGCGTGAAATGCCCCGCCGGCAAGAGTATCCTCAATCATTAACCCATTAACCCTCACCCCCTGCCCCTCTCCGGGCACCAACCGAAGGTTGGTCAGGAGAGGGGAGTGACTGCCATGGCCACCGTGATCCGCGCCACCGATGGGAAACTCGGCACCGGCAGCGTCGCCTTCAATCTCGACGACATGGCCGCCGAGGCCAAGAACCACCTCGACCACGTGCGGGGCGAGGCGTTGAAGATCGTCGCCAAGGCCCAGCAGGAGGCCGCCGAGGTCCGCCGCGGCGCCGAGATCGAAGGCCGCCGCACGGCCGAGCAGGGCGTCGACCAGGTGGTCGCCAAGCACCTGGCCACCGTGCTGCCCGCCCTGCGACAGGTCGTCAACGACATTCACGACGCACAGCAGGCCTGGCTGGCGCATTGGGAGTCCAGCGGCGTCCACGTGGCCGCCGCGATTGCCAAGCGGCTGATCCGCGGCGAGTTGACCCGCCAGCCGCAGATCCCCGTAACGCTGGTGCGCGAGGCCTTGGAGTTGGCCGCCGGCAGCGCGCAGATCCGCGTCCACCTCCATCCGGAAGACCGCCAGGCCCTGGAGGGACACCTGCAGATGTTGGTGCAGGAGATGTCCGGGCTGGGGGCCGTCGAGATGATTGCCGACGCCGGGATATCGCGGGGCGGTTGCCGCGTCGAGACCCGCTTCGGCGCCATCGATCAGCAGTTCGAGGCCCAGTTGGCCCGCATCGAAGAGGAGTTGACCTGACGCCATGCTGGATTTCACCGCGCAACTCGACGCCCTGATACCGACCGCCTTGACGGGGACGGTGGCGCAGACGGTCGGCATGACGGTGGCGGCGGCGGGTTTTCCCGCCCCGGTGGGGGCCGTGGCGGAAATCCAGCGCGAGGCCGGCGCGGCACTCTTGGCCGAGGTGATCGGTTTTCGCGACGAGTTGACGCTCTTGTATCCCTATAGCGACCTGGCCGGCATCCGCCACGGCAACCGCGTGCGGCTGGCGCGGACCAGCCGCTGGCTGCGGATCGGCGAGGGATTGTTGGGACGGGTGATCGACGCCGCCGGCAACACGGTGGACGGCCGGCCCAAGCCGGCGCTGGACCAGCGGGTGTCCTTCACCCGCCTGCCGCCGCATCCCTGCACCCGCCCGCGCATCTGCCAACCGCTGGCGACCGGCGTCCGCGCCATCGACGGCCTGCTCTGCTGCGGCCAGGGGCAGCGGATGGGGATTTTCTCCGGGTCGGGGGTGGGCAAGAGCGTGCTGCTGGGCATGATGGCCCGCTACACCTCGGCCGACGTAATCGTCATCGCCCTGGTCGGCGAGCGCGGCCGCGAGGTCAACGAGTTCATCGAGCGCGACCTGGGACCCGCGGGCCTGGCCAAGAGCGTGGTCGTGGTGGCCACCAGCAACGAGCCGGCCCTGGTCCGCGTGCAGGCGGCCATGACCGCCACGGCCATCGCCGAATGGTATCGCGACCGGGGGAAGAACGTGCTCTTGCTGATGGACTCGCTGACGCGTTTCGCCCTGGCGCAGCGGGAGATCGGCCTGGCCGCCGGCGAGCCCCCGGCCACCCGCGGCTATCCCCCCTCGGTCTTCGCTCTGCTGCCGAAGCTGGTGGAGCGCGCCGGCCGCAGCCCGCTGGGCAGCATCACCGCCTTCTTCACCGTGCTGGTCGAGGCCGACGATCCCAACGAGCCCATCAGCGACGCGGTCCGCGGCCTCTTGGACGGTCACACCTGGCTGTCGCGGAAACTGGCCGCCCGTGGCCACTATCCGGCGGTGGACGTGCTGGAGAGCCTGAGCCGCCTGATGCCCGACGTCACCAGCGCGGAGCATCTCCAGGCGGCCGCGGCGCTGCGCGAGTTGATGGCCGCCCACCGCGACCACGAAGACCTGATTTCCGTGGGGGCCTATCGCCGCGGCGCCAATCGCCTGGTGGACGTGGCGATCGAGATGCAGGACGACCTGAACCGCTTCCTGCGGCAGCCGGTCCAGCAGCCGGCGGACTTCGCGGCCACGCGCGACGCCCTGCTGAAACTCCATCAACAAGCCGCGGCGCGGCTGCGCGGCGAGCGGCCGGCTCCCGCGCCGGCGGCCCCCGCGGCCCGCGGGCCAACCCCGACTTGAGGTAACGACACGACGGATCGACCATGAGCAAGTTCAAGTTTCGGCTCTCGACATTGCTCCGCCTCCGCGAGGCCGCTCGCGACGAGCGGCGGGCCGAGCTGGCCGAGGCCTACCGCGTCGACGACACGCTCCGCCAACAACTCCAGCGGACGGACCAGGAACTGCAATCCTTGCGGGCCCAACGCCGCCAGGGCATGCAACCCGGCGCGGTGGACGTCGACCGGCTGGTCGAGTCGCAGCGCTACGAAATGACGCTGAGCGCGCAGCGGCTGCAAATCGTCCGCCAGCGGGAAACAGTGCAGGGCGAGATCGAGCGCCGCCGCCAGGTCCTGGCCGAGGCCAACCGCGACTTGCGCGTGCTGGAGAACCTCCGCGACAAGCAGGCCGGCCAGCACCGCCAGCAGGAGGAACGCCGCGAAATGAAACGCATCGATGAAGTGGCCCAGCAACAAGCCCTGCGGGAGGCGACGCGATGATCGGCAAGCTCCTCCACGCCCTGGGCGCTTTTATGGTGTACTTCTGCGTCGCCACGGTCATCGCCGCCGTGATCCTGGCCGCCTATTTCAGCCACGCTTGGCAGCTCAATCGCGAAAAACTCATCCAGATGCTGGCCATCGCCCAGGGCGTCGATCTGGCCGCCATCGGCCAAAAGTCCCGCGAAGACCAGGAGGAACCCTCGACCGAGCAGGTTTCCTATCGCCAGATCCTGGAAGAGCGGGCGGTAAAGACGCGGAACCTGGAACTCCGCGAGCAATCGCTCCATGGCGCCGTCGCCGCCGCCCAAGCCCAAGCGCGCACGCTGGCCGAAGAGAAGAAACGCCTGCTGGCCTTGCGCGACGGCTTCCAGGGCGATCTGGCTTCGCTGGAGAAGGGCGCGGTGGCCAACGGCCGCGACGACGCCCGCCGCACGCTCGAAGCCCTCAAGCCCAAGCAGGCCAAGGTGCTGCTTGCGCAGATGCTCGATCAGAAGGAGCTCGACGAGGTGGTGACCCTGCTCTCCGGCATGACGGAGGGGAAGCGGGCGAAGATCATCGCCGAGTTCAAGACCCAGGCTGAAATCGACGAAATCGGCGACGTGCTCCGCCGCATCCGCCAGGGGGCGCCCGCCGCCAACGTGGCGGAAAGCAACGAGAAGAAGATGGGGCCTTGATATGATGCCAACCACTTTGGACATTTCGCCCCGGCCCGCACCGCCGGAAGCGGCCGCCGACGCCGCCCCGGCCGATCGCGCCACGCCCGCCGGCTCCTTCCACGACTATCTGCAGCGGGCGCAATCACACGGGGCCAGCGGAGCCAAGGCGGCCGCCGATCAAGGCGGCGACAAGCCGCGGGCCAAGCAGGCCGACTCCACGGCCACGACCTCCCAGGACAACGGCAACAACGCCGCCCCCAAGTCCTCGCAACCCGAGGCAGACCAGCCCGGCAAGGACTCGTCGGCGACGGCGCAGAAGCAAGGCGACGACGGCAACGGCGACGCCAGCGGCACCAGCGAGGGCGATTCGCGCCAAGCCGCCGCGGGCAACGCGGACCCGCGCGATCAAAAGGATCGCCAGGCCGCGGGCGACGGCACGGCCGCGGCGGTCCAAGCCGCGGCGGCCCAGGCGGCGGCGGCCATGACCGTGCCACTCCCAGCTTCCGCCGCCGAAACGGAAACCCTTGCCAAGGGCAACGCCGCCGCGGCGTCTGCCACCGCGCCCGCACAGGCGGTCGGCGGCAAACTCCTGCCAGCCGCGCCGGCAACCACGTCCGTCGATTCGGTCGGCCAGGCGGCCGCGGGACCAACCGCCGAGGGCCAGCCCGCCCTGCCCACCCTTCCTGCCGCCGCCGGCCAGACCGGCGCCACGCAGTCCGCTGCCGCCGCGGGGCCCGCCGCCCCGCCGCCCGACGCCACGAAGACAGCCGCCTCGCCGCTGGCGGCCGCGGCCGATCCGGCGTGGCAAGCGGACAGTCCCACGCCGGATTCGGCGCCGCAAGCGGCCGCGCAATCCTCAGCTCAGCCCGCCGCGGCAGCCTCCGCGGTTGCCGCCACCACGGACCATGCAACCACAATCGCGGCGGCCGCCAGCGTCGGCACGGCGAAGACCGCGGCACCGGCCGCGGAGCCCGGCGGCCCGCCGGGAAAGGACGCCGCCAAGCCGGTTGCGGCCGCTGCGGCGGCCACGACCTTGACCACCGCCGCATCCTCCCCGGCCGGCCAGCAGGCGCAGACCGCCGCACCGGCCACGACGACGACTGCCTCCGCCGACCTCGGCCAGGCCGACCGCGCGCGATTTACGCAGCGGGTCGAGCAGGCGTTTCAGTCGATGAGCGCTGCGGGCGGGACGGTGCGGCTGAAGCTCAGTCCGCCGGAGCTGGGCACGATGCGCCTGGAAATCACCGTCCGCAACGGGGTGCTGACGGCCCGCGCCGAGACCGAAACCTCCGCGGCGCGGAACATGCTCCTGGACAACTTGCCGGCGCTCCGCGAGCGTTTGGCCCAGCAGGACATCAAGGTTCAGCAGTTCGACGTCGATTTGATGAATTCCTCGCGGGGGGGGACGCCGGGCCAGGCGTCGTCGAGCCCCGATTCCGATAACCGCAACGGAAACAACCGTTCCCGCCCGGCCGCGGCGGACGCCGGCGACGGCGCCATCGCCGCCGCCGCCGATCCCGGGGCCACGCGCCGCGCGGGCGCCGGAAGCCAATTGAACGTCATTATTTAACCGCGGAAGCCCAGCCAACCACCACCCGGGCAAAGCCGGTTTTCACGCCGCCGAAAAAACCAGGAGATCGCGATCATGTCTACTTCCTCCATCGCCTCAGCCGCCGCGTCCAGTGCGTCCGATTCCGCGGGCGCCAACGGCTTGACCAGCTTGAGCCCCCAGGACTTCCTCCAGATGCTCATTACCGAGCTGCAGGACCAGGATCCGACGCAGCCGGTCAGCAACACCGAAATCTTGCAGGAGGTGAGCCAGATCGACAACATCGAGACGAATCAAAACCTCAGCAGCACGCTCACGGCCGTGGCCTTGGAGCAGAGCATGTCGACGGCCTCCAACCTGCTGAATATGAACGTCACGGCGGAGGATTCCTCGGGGAACACGGTCAGCGGCCCGGTCAGCAGCATTTCCATCGCCAACGGCATGGCCACGCTCAACATCAACGGTACGAGCGTGCCGTTCAGCAACGTCACCTCGATCAGCCCGGCGGGAAGCACCGCTTCCGCCACGAGCCAAACCAACTAGACAAAAACAATCAAGGAGATAACCCATGGGATTAGCTTCCACCCTCAGCACGGCGCTGACCGGCATGAACGCGGCCGAAACGTCGATCGACGTGGTCGGCAACAATCTGGCGAACGCGGACACCGTCGGCTTCAAGGCCTCGATGGCGGAGTTTGCCACGCAGTTCTCGCAGACGCAGAGCCTCGGTTCCGCCCCCACGGCCAACAACGGCGGCACCAATCCCACCCAAATCGGCCTGGGCACGATGGTCGCCGACATCACGCCGAATTTCAGTCAGGGCACGATCACGACCAGTTCCAGCCCCAGCGATCTGGCCATCCAGGGCAACGGGATGTTCATCATGGAAGGTCTCGGCGGCGAGCAACTCTACACCCGCAACGGCCAGTTCCAAATGAACGCCAACAATCAACTGGTCAACGCCAGCGGCTATAACCTGCTGGGCTACGGCGTGAACGGCAATTTCGACATCGACACCTCGACGCTGACGCCGCTGTCGATTCCGCTGGGAACGGCCACGGTGGCCCAGGCGACGCAAAACGTCGTGCTGCAAGGGAGCCTCACTCCCACCGGCACCCTTGCCAACCAAGCCTCGATCCTCGAGACCGGCGTCCTCGGCGACGCCCAGTACACGCGTCCCGTCAACGCGGCCACGGTCGCCGACAGCGCCGCCGCCGGCTCGATCCCCGCCGGCACGTACCAATACTACGTGACCTATGTCCAAGACGGGGTGGAGAGCCGTCCCAGTCCCATCAGCCTCCCCATCAGCGTGGGGGACAATAGTTCCATCCAGGTGACCATTACCGGCGACAACGACACCAGTTGGAGCGACGTGAACGTCTACCGCAACGACTCCACCGATGCCAACACCTTCCACCTGGTTCAAACGTTCCAAGGCGGCGCCTCCTCGGCCAACCCCCTGACGTTCACCGACACCTACACGGACGCCCAGGTCGACAACGGCGCGACGCTGACGAACATGAACGGCCCGCCCATCACCACCGCGACCCTGCTGACGAACCTCGTCAGCCTCGACAGCCAAGGCAATTACGACGCGATCTTCCCCGACCAAGGAACGCTCGGTTTCACGGGCAACCTGGGAGGCTCGGACCTGACGACGAAAAACTTCCAGGTCAGCGCCACCAGCACCGTGGGCGACTTGCTGACGTTCATGCAGCAGGCCATGGGGATCCAGACGAGCCCCGGCCCCGACCCGGCCAACCCCATTCCCCCGGACGCCACCACGGGTTTATATCCCGGCGGCTCTGTGACCGTGGGCAGCCAGCTCCAGTTCGTGGGAAACAACGGCACGGGCAACGCCATCGCCATTCCCCTTTCCGGCCTCCAATTGACCACCGACGGCGTCCCCCCCACGACGGAAAGCATCAATCTCCCCTTCAGCGCCATCCAGCAAGCCCAGGGACAAAGCGCGTCGACCAACGTGGTCGCCTACGACTCGTTGGGCATCCCCCTGTCGGTCAACATCACGGCCGTCCTCCAGGACACCACCAGCAGCTACACCGAATACCGCTGGTTCGCCGACTGCGGTGACAACGACCCGGCCACCGGCGCCGGCATCGCCGTGGGGACGGGACTGATCCGCTTCGGCAGCACGGGTGATTTCCTCTCCGCCACCAATAGCACCGTCACCATCGATCGCACCAACGAGCCGTCGGTGAAACCGATGCAATTCCAACTTGATTTCAGCAATATTTCCGGCCTCGCCACCAGCGCCGCCAGCCTCGCGGTCACCTCGCAGGACGGGTCCGCCCCGGGGACGTTGTCCAGCTACCAGATCGGCCAGAACGGCGTCATCAGCGGGGTGTTCAGCAACGGCATCACCCGCGACCTCGGACAAATCGCGCTGGCCAACTTCACCAACCCGGCCGGCCTGGAACAGCAAGGGCAAAACATGTATGCTGCCGGCGTCAATTCCGGACTGCCGGTGATCGGCGCGCCGGGCGCCAACGGCAACGGCACCATCCAGGGCGGGGCCCTGGAAGAGTCCAACGCCGACGTGGGCACGAACCTCATCGACCTGATCACCGCCTCGACCATGTACCAGGCCAACAGCCGCGTGATTACCACCACGCAGCAGCTATTCAACGATCTGCTCACGCTGCAACAAATGGCCTAATCGGAAGGAGCATCCGTAGGCTGGGCATGGCCCATCCGACAACGCCAGTGCGGGGACCCCATGATTAAACTCACCAAGTTGGGAGGAGAAACCTTCGTTCTCAACGCGGACTTGATCCGTTACGTCGAGGCCCGCCCCGACACCTTTATCACCTTGACCACCGGCGAGCGCCTCGTCGTCGCCGAGGCGATGGACGAGGTCCTGCGGCGGGCGGTGGCCTACCAGCAGGCCAAGCACCTGGTGCCGCCGCCGGCCAGCGCCTGCCCGCCCCCCGCACACCGCCCAGGCAAGGAGACCCCGGAAGAGGATCGAACCCTCAGCATGGAAGAATCGTCATAAACCGAACGCGCCAGGCCGCTGCCGCGTGCGGGGAAAGGCCCGCGCGGCCGCGGACAACCAACGGCGTCCTAGAATTTTACACCAGCGGCCGTTTGCCCTGCACCCATCCAGCGACGGTTGACAGAGCACTACGAAGCCGCCCCCGTGAGCAAGTCAGGCCCTTTCATGGTGGAAACCCCCAGCAACCTGGAAGCCCCCGAGGCCGGCCCGCCCGCCGCCGCCGGCCGCATCTCCACGCTGGCCAAACTGATGATCCTCGCGCTGGTCGCGTTTCTCGTCGTGGTGGAGTGCCTGGCCGTCTGCCTCTGTACGCCCACCCGCGAGCAGACCACCGCCCTGGCCGGCGGCCTGCCGCCGCCAGCCGACGCCAAGGCCAAAAGCCCCGCGGGCAAAGCGGCCGAGGAACACGCCGCCCCCGACGAAATCGAAGTCGACCTCGGTGAGTTCTGCGTCACCGCCTTCCAATCGGTCTCCAATACCACCTTGCGCATCGACTTCCATCTCTTCGGCACCGTGAAGACCGAGGCCCAAAAAGACTTCCTCAAACTCATGGAAGAGAACAAACACCGCTTCCGCGAACAGGTCCTGGTGACCGTGCGGGGCGCCGAAATCACCGATCTGACCGACGCCGGCCTGGGCCTGATGAAACGCAAACTCCTCGACCGCGCCAATCACACCCTCGGCAAACCCCTGCTGCAAACCGTCGTCATCAGCGATTTCTCCTTCATCGAACAGTAATTTTCCGATCAAACACGTGTCTGGGCAGGAATGGATTCCGATGGCTCACCAAGCTTTTCTATCCTTCCGCCTTCCCCCTTCCGCCTTCCCCCTTGCTAGGAATGGATTCCGATGGCAGAGCAATCTTCGATGGCCCACGACGTGATGGGCCAGGACGAGATCGAGCGCCTGCTGAGCCAGGCGCAGCCGCTGGCCCCGTCGGCCCCGCCCGACGCGGCGGCGCCTGAAGGCCACGAACTCCCCCCGCCGGCCGAGGGCAAAGTGGCAGACCCGGCGGCGGATCGACCGCTGCCCGCGGCCGCGACGCCGCCGGACCCGGCTGCCCCGGCGCCGTCGGCGGCCGAGTCGTCGCCGCGCCCGGCCGGCGACGGCAGCCTCGCCCCCGGCGACATCGAGTTCCTCCTCAATCAAGCGGAACAGGCCCTCGAGTCGATCAACGCCGCCTCCTCCGGCGACCTGCCCCGCGGAGTGGCTTCCTATCGCCTCGAGGAGTTCACCGGCAGCGCCGCCTCGACCGAAAACGCCACCCTGGACTTGATCCGCGACGTGGAGCTGGACCTGAAGATCGAATTGGGCCGCACCAACATGTTCCTCGAGGACGTGCTCAAGCTCCGCAAGGGAGCGGTGGTCCCGCTGGACAAGCTGGCGGGCGACCCGGTCGACGTGTACGTCAACGGACGGTTGATCGCCCGCGGCGAAGTCCTTGTGCTCAACGACAATTTCTGCGTCCGCGTCGCCGAATTGATCGCCGGCGCCAACGTGTTTTCCTGAGACGGGACGAAGTCCCTCCCCTCTCCCTCCCGGAGAGGGGACATAACTTGGCTTGCCTCACGACATAAAACCGACTATTCCACCGTATCTGTAAGTATCGGCTGCCGCCCGCGGCCGACGTGACGAAAAAAAGGAAGTGCAAGGATGCCTCCCCTGGCCCAACGCCTCCGCCTGCTCATCCTCATCGCGGCTGCCACTGGCTTTGCCAGTGCGAGTGCCACTGGCTTTGCCAGTGCTTCACCCGTCGCCACTGGCTACGCCAGTGCCTCCCCGGGCACCCAGGGCTACGCCAGCGCCTCGCCGCAACTCCGCTTGGGGCCCCCCGGTCATTCCGGCGGCCGCCTGGAAACCGCCAGGGCACTGGACCGGCTGCCGTCGCTGGGGCCCATGGCCAGCGGATTGGCCATCGTGCTGGGGCTTTTCCTCGCCGCGGCCTGGGTCCTGCGGCGGGCGGCCCCGAAGTCTGCCACCCTCCTGCCCGGCGAGGTGGTCGAGGTCCTCGGCCGCGCCCCCCTGGCGGGCCGCCAGCAGATGCACCTGCTCCGTTGCGGCAACAAGCTGCTGCTGGTCTCGGTCACTCCCACCGGCGCCGAGACCCTCACCGAAGTCACCGATCCCGTCGAAGTCGATCGGCTGTCCGGGTTGTGTCGCCAGGCCCATCCGCAAAGCGCCACGGCCACGTTTCGTCAAGTGTTCCAACAACGAGGGACTCGATCGGAGGTCCGCAATGTCTGAGCGTGCTTGCCTACCGGCAACGGGGTGCCCCGCAGCTACCCGTGCCACTGCTGGCTTGTCCAGCAGTGCGAGAAACACGGTTGGACAAGCCAACCGTGGCACCCGTCGTATCACCTCGGTCGGTCCACTGGCGGCCTATGCCGCCGTGGCCCTGGCCTGCCTGAGCCTGCTGGGCCCGGCCCATGCCGACGAGGCCCCCAATCGCCCCATGTCGATCCAGGTGCCCCAGAGCCTGGCGGGCGGCCCCAAAGACTGGACCAGTCCCGAAGGGCTCAGCTCCACGCTCCAGGTGATGCTCCTGCTGACGGTGCTCAGCCTGGCCCCGGCCGTGCTGCTGATGACCACCTGCTTCGTCCGCATCATCGTCGTGCTGAGCCTGCTGCGGCAGGCCGTGGGAACGCAGCAACTCCCGCCCAGCCAGGTGATCACCGCCTTGGCCCTGTTCATGACCCTGCTCATCATGTCGCCGGTGTGGAAGCAGGTCTACGACCAGGCCGTCGTCCCCTACACGCACCATCAAATCACCCTCGATCAGGCCTGGACGGCGGGCGTGCAGCCCGTCCGCCGCTTCATGAGCATGCAGATCGAGCGGAGCAAGAACAAGGACGACGTCTACTTGTTCCTCGCCTACCTCCCCGATCATCCCAAGCCCTCCACCTACGACGAAGTGCCGCTGCAGGCGCTGCTGCCGGCCTTCATGCTCAGCGAGCTGAAGACCGCGTTCTTGATCGGCTTCCAAATCTACTTGCCCTTTCTCATCCTCGACATGGTCGTCGCCAGCGTGATGGTGTCGATGGGGATGTTGATGCTGCCGCCGGCCCTGATCTCGTTGCCCTTCAAGATTCTGTTGTTCGTGCTGGTCGACGGCTGGCACCTGGTGGTGCAAATGCTGATGGCAAGCTTCCAACCCTTTACGTGAGTGACACATGGACCCTCAAAGCGCAATCGATTTGGCCCGCGATGCCATCTGGACCAGCCTGCTGATCAGCGCGCCGGTGCTGCTGGTGGGGCTGGGCATCGGGCTGCTGATCGGCCTCCTCCAGGCGCTCACCCAGATCCAGGAGCAGACCGTGGCCATCGTCCCCAAGATCGTCGCCATGGCCGTGGTCTTCGCCCTCACGCTGCCCTGGCTGCTGGCGCAAATCATGCAATACTCGACCAACCTGATCTCCGGCATCCCCGGCAGGCTGTAATCCGCCATGGACTGGCTCCGCCACTTCGACGCCGAAAAACTGCTGCTGCTGACCCTGGTCCTCACGCGGGTAAGCGGGCTGATGATGACGGCGCCGATCTACGGCGGCACCGACTCCCCCATGCAGGTCCGCGCCCTGCTGGCCTTCGCCCTGGCCGTCCTGCTGATGCCCAGCCAGTGGGGCGTCCACGTCACGGACCCCGGCAGCACGGTCTGCTACCTGGTCTTCATCGGCGGCGAGTTGCTGGTGGGCGCTTGCCTGGGCCTGGGAATCACCATCCTCTTTTCCGGCATCCAGATGGCCGGCGACCTGATCAGCCGGGCCGGCGGGCTGACGCTCTCCGACCTCTTCGATCCCAGCGTCAACAGCGACGTGCCGCTGTTCTCCCGGCTCCTGACGCTGATCGGCACGGCGATCTTCGCCTGCATCGGCGGCCATCGGGTGGTGATGGCCGGCCTGCTGGACACCTTCGCCGTCATACCGCCCGGCGGCAGCCTCGCCTGCCTCTTCGCTCCCCACGCCGCGGCCTCGCACGCCGGCTTCCTCGACTCGCTGCTGGGGGCCATGCTCACGCTGATCGCCCAGAGCTTTCAACTGGGCGTCCGCGTCTGCATGCCGGTGGTGCTGGCCGCGCTGTTGGCCACGCTCATCCTCGGGCTAATCGGCCGCACCTTGCCGCAACTCAACATCATGGCGGTCGGTTTCGGACTGAACGCCATGCTGACCTTTGCCATGATGCTTCTTTCGCTGGGGACGGCCTTTCTCGTCTTCCAGGAGCAGCTCTCGCCGGCCATCGAGACCTTGCTGGAGGTCTTCAAGGTCCCCTTGCAGTCGCAATGGTTCCGGCTGCCATGAGGCCCGCGCGCTAAGGTACCGCCATGGCCGAGTACGACGGCGAAAAATCCCAGGACGCAACACCGCATCGCCGCCAACAGGCCCGCGAAGAAGGCCACATCGCCAAGAGCCAGGACCTGGGATCGGCGGCTTTGCTGATCGTCGGACTGCTGAGTCTGTGGATGCTCGGCAACGGACTGGTCGAGTTCGTGGTCCACTATTGCCGGCAGCAGCTTGGCGGCGAGGCCTGGCTGGCGACCGATCCGGCCGCGGCGGCCAGCCACGCCTATGAGACGCTCGGGGGGCTGGGCCGCGCGCTGGTGCCGCTGTTGGGCCTGCTGGTCGCGGCGGGGGTGGCGGTCAACCTGGCCCAATCCGGCTTGCTCTTCCTGCCCGAAAAGCTGGTTCCCGACATCACGCGGCTCGATCCGCTGCAAGGCATGAAGCGCATCTTCTCGCTGCAAGGATTGATGCGGCTGTCCTTCGGGCTGGTGAAGCTGGCGATCGTCGCCACGGTGGCGCTGGCGAGCCTTTACAGCCGGCGCCAGGCGATTGTCGGCCTCAGCGCGCTGGGCGTCGGCCAGATCGCCCTGCTGACGGCGGAGATGCTCATTTGGACGGGGGTGAAGATCGGCGTGGCCCTGCTGGTGCTGGCGATCCTGGACTACGGTTTCCAGCGGTGGAAATACGAGCGCGACTTGCGGATGACGCCGCAGGAGATGCGCGAGGAAATGAAGAACCTCGAGGGCAATCCGCAGATGATCGCCCGCCGCCGCCAGATGCACCGGCAGATGGCGATGCACCGCCTGGCCGACGCCGTGCCGAAGGCCGACGTGGTGATCACCAACCCCACGGAGTTGGCCGTTGCCATCCAGTACCTGCCGGAGACGATGGCGGCCCCGATCGTGGTGGCCAAGGGGTCGGGCATGATCGCCCAGCGGATCCGGGAGTTGGCCCTGGCCGCCGGCATCCCCATCGTGGAGAAGAAACCGCTGGCCCAGGCCCTCTACCGCCACGTCGACATCGAGCACCCCATTCCGCAGGACAAGTACGCGGCCGTGGCCGAGGTGCTGGCGTACGTCTATCAGCTCAAAGGGAAGAAGATTCCCGGGGCTCAGAAACCCGGCTGACCCCGGCGACCGCCGTGTCGGCGGGGGGGCGCGGCGGCATGCCGAAGCTGGTGACGGGGACGTTGGCGCTCCGCATCGTGGCGCCACCCGCGCGGCCCGCCTCCGTCGCCCCGGCCGCCCCCGGCGGGGCCGCGTAGCCGTAACGCTCGATGAACGACCGCCAGCGGCGGCCGATCTCGGCGCATTGCTCAGGAGCAAGCTGGAAACGGTTCGTCTGGTAGTCGGCCTTGTCGGCAAAGTATTGCCGGATCGCCGGCAAGACGCGGTCGAACTCCCCCAGTTCCAACTCCCGGTAAACCGCCCGCATCTGCCCGATCGGATCGGCCACGAGGTCCTCGTAGCGGACCTCGCACAGCCGCGCAGGCGGAATCAGCCGCCGCTGGCGCTCGAAGACCTCGTACATGCGGTTGAAGGTCTCGAAGACGTGCTCCTCCAATCCCTTGCCGTTGAAAACCTGCAAGCCCTGGTCGCGATAGAGACACTTCCACAGCTTGATCGTCGAGGGAAAAATCACGTAGGGATTGCGGATGATGTGGATGAAGCGGGCGTTGGGAAACAGCTCCAACAGGGCCTTGATGCGGAAGGTGTGCGGCGGGGACTTCAAGACGATCCGCTGGGGATGCCGCAGCGTGATGCACTTGAGGAACCAAACCATCCGCCGCTTCCAACGCTCCCGCGCCTGTGGCAAAAGCCCTTCCAGATCGAAATACTCCTGGTCCTGGGGAGGCCGGTTGGGGAAGGCCATCGTCAGGTAGGGGGAGCGGCCGCCCATGTTGCACAGCGCGAACTCGTCCTCTTGCGGCCGGTCCCAGCCCGCCGCCATGTTGTCCATGGGCCGCCGGCGGGGCAACAGCACCTTCAGCAAAGGACGCAAAAACCAGCCGGACACCAGAAAATGCTGGGGCGTGAAACAGGCGTATGTGTCCGAATAGGTGTGACGCTCGTCCAGCACCAACAGCTCGTGCAGCAAGGTCGTGCCCGACCGCCAATGGCCGATCACGAAGATCGGATCGTCCTGGATCTTCGTCCGCGCGATCTTCCGCCCGAAAAAAATCAATTGCAACACGCCCAACAGCGAATTGAGGATGCTGAAGATCGTCACCAGGATCGCCATGGGGATCCGGCTGGGCACAATCGCCGCGCGGTTGCGAAAAACCAGCGACCACCACGTCCAGATCCCCATGCCGTCCCAGAAGCGTGGCGTCCACGGCCGTTCCTTGGAACCGGTGGTCTGCGGCGTCGGTTTATCGCAAGGGGCAGTACACATTGCCTAGACTCCCCAACATTCCCATCGTTCCCAGGAATCCCCACCGAATAATATATAATAGCCACTTCGGCCCTCCGGGCAAAGACATCTTCGGAGGGATTAGGGAAAAGGATGAGACAAAGGCGGAAGGCGGAAGGGACCGCAGGCGCACGCCGTTGCCCCGTCATCCTTGATCCTTTTCCCTTCTTACTTCCGCCTTCCGCCCTCCGCCTTCCCCCTTCCGTAGGGGGCCCATGGCAAAATCGGACTGGACGCTTTCGCCCCTTTTGGCTACTCTCCCCCTCTCTTTTCGACAGCCGGGTATCGACCGGCGCCATGCACGGCATGGCGGTTGGGTCGCACCCGCGCGCGGACGGCCGCGCCGGCTGCCACATGACTACTCGTTGAAAAACCGCACGCGGAAGAGAACCAGCGGATGCCTCCAGTTGCCGCGCCACGCGCCGCCTCGACAGCCAGCCGTGCTTCCCACGGCGCCGGCGCCGGTCATGGCATCGCTGTCGCCGGCGGCCCCCGCTTCGGCCGCCTCCGCGACCTGATCCTGCCGGTGGCCATCATCGCCAGCGTGCTGGTGATCCTGGTCCCCCTGCCCCCCTCGTTGATGGACCTGCTGTTGTCCACCAACATCGCCATCGCGGTCATCATGCTGCTGACGACGATCTACGTGCGGACGCCGCTGGAGTTCAGCGTGTTTCCCTCGCTGCTGTTGGCGACCACGCTCTTTCGGCTGGTGTTGAACGTGGCCACGACGCGGCTGATCCTCACGCGGGCGGGCAGCGAAGGCCTCTCGGCGGCCGGCGGCGTGGTCATGGGGTTCGGCAAATTCGTCGCCGGCGACCAGATCGTCGTGGGACTGATTATTTTCGCCATCATCGTGGTCATCCAGTTCGTGGTCATCACCAAGGGGGCCACGCGCATCAGCGAGGTGGCAGCCCGCTTCGCCTTGGACGGCATGCCCGGTCGCCAAATGGCCATCGACGCCGACCTCAACGCCGGCATCATCGACGAGCGCGAGGCGCAGCGCCGCCGCCGCGAGGTCACCCAGCAGGCCGACTTCTTCGGCGCCATGGACGGTGCCAGCAAGTTCGTCCGCGGCGACGCCATCGCAGGCATCATCATTACGCTGATCAACATCATCGGCGGACTGTTCATCGGCGTGATCCAGGCCGGCATGAGCCCGGCCGACGCCGCGGCCACCTTCACCACCTTGACCATCGGCGACGGCCTGGTCACCCAAGTGCCGGCCTTCCTCATCTCGCTGGCCGCCGGCTTGCTGGTCACGCGGAGCAGCAACGAATCCGATCTGCCCGCCGAGTTTCTCAAGCAGCTCTTTTCCCGTCCGCAGGCCCTGGCGGTGGCGGCGGGCTTCCTGGGCGTCTTGACCTTCACCAGCCTGCCGCGGCTGCCGCTGCTGGCGCTGGGCGGCGGCTGCCTCGCCCTGGCCACGGCCACCTCGCGGCGCTCGACGCAGGCCAAGGCCTCGGCCGAGGCCAAGCAACAGGCCGATGCAACCAAGGCCCCCGAACAACGCGTCGAGGACTACCTGGCTGTCGATCCCATGGAGGTCGAGATCGGCGTGGGCCTGATCCGCCTGGCCGATCCCCGCCGCGGCGGCGACCTCCTGGAACGCATCCAGCGGGTGCGGCAAAACGTGGCCGCCGACCTGGGCATCATCCTCCCCAAAGTCCGCATCCGCGACAACATGCGGCTGGAGCAGAACCAGTACCGCATCAAGATCGCCGACGTCCCCGTGGCCGACGGCCTGGTCTATCCCGGCAAGTTCCTCGCCATGGATTCGGGGGCCACGGCGGGGAAGGTGACGGGCATGGCCACCAAGGACCCCGCTTTCGGCACCCCCGCCGTCTGGATCGAGCCGGGGGTGCGCGAACAGGCCGAGATGTTCGGCTACACCGTCGTCGAGCCCTGCAGCGTCATCGCCACCCACCTCACCGAAACCGTCCGCCGCCACGCCGACGAAATCCTCACCCGTGACGCCACCAAGCACCTCGTCGACGAACTGAAGCAGACCTCGCCCACGGTCGTCGACGAGCTGATCCCCGGCGCCATGAAGCTGGCCGAAGTGCAGCAGATTCTGCAAATGCTCCTCCGCGAGCGGGTGCCGATCCGCCAACTGGCCGCCGTCCTGGAGACGCTGGGCGATTACGCGCCGCGGACCCGCGACCCCGTCCTCTTGACCGAGTATGTGCGCCACCGCCTGGCCCGCACCATCTGCACCCGCTATCGCGACCACGACAACCGCTTGCACGTGGTCACGCTCGACCCGGCGCTGGAGGACCGCGTCCGCGCCGGCTTCGAGCACAACGAGAAGGGCTTGTTTATCCGCATGTCGCCGCAGGCGGTGGAGACCACCTGCCGGCTGATCGCGGCCTCGGTCGAGCGGCTGACGATGGCCAACCATTCGCCGGTGGTGCTGGTCAGCCCGCAAATCCGCGCCGCCTTGAAGCAGATGACGATGCCGCACTTGCCGCATTTGGTCGTGCTCAGTTACAACGAGATCACCCGCGACACGAAGATCGAATCGGTCGCCATGATTTCCGACATGAAGTGAGAAACAAAGAAGAGAATTTAGGAGTTAGGAGTTAGAAGCATGGAGCCGCGATTCTAACTCCTAACTCCTCGCTTCTAACTCCTCCTGGAGAACGCCATGGAACTGCGAACTTATCGTGCCCCGACGATGCATGAAGCGCTGGCGATGGTGCGCTGCGACTTGGGGCCGGATGCGTCCGTGCTGCACACCCGCGAGGTCCGCGTGCGGCGCTGGTTCGGCTGGTTGGCCGGTCCGCCGCAGATCGAGGTGACGGCCTCCTGCGAGGTCAACGTGCCCAGCCGGCTGCCTCCGCCGCCAGAGGAGCGGGCGGCGGCGCCGCTGCCAGCCGAGGAGGCCGGCATGGAGCTGGGCGGCGACATGCAGGGCCAGTTGTGCGAATTGCAGGCGATGGTCAAGCAGCTCTGCCGCCATGCCCCCGGCGGCAGCCGCCCCGATTTGCCCGAAGAACTCTTCCGGCTGTTCACCGACCTGCTGGACTCCGATCTCAGCGAGGAAGTCGCCCGCGAGCTGGTCGAGCGGCTCCGCCGCGAAAGCCGCGGCGTGAAGCTCGACGACCTCTTCCTGGCCAAGGCGCGGATCGCGCGGATGATCGAGGGGGAAATCGCCGTGGCCGGACCCATCCGCTTGACCCCCGGACGCCGCCGCCTGGCGGCCCTGGTCGGCCCCACCGGCGTCGGCAAGACCACCACCATCGCCAAGCTGGCCGCCCATTACCGCCTGCGGGAAAAGCGCCGCGTCGGACTGATCACCGTCGACACCTATCGCATCGCCGCGGTGGAACAGTTGCGGACCTATGCCGACATCATCGACCTGCCCATGCAGGTCGTTTCCACGCCCCGCGAGATGCGCGAGGCCGTCGCCCGCATGAACGACCTGGACCTGATCCTCCTGGACACCGCCGGCCGCAGTCCCCGCGACGAGATCAAGATCCAGGAGCTGCGGTCGTTCCTCACCGAGGCCGCGGCCGACGAGGTGTACCTGGTGCTCAGCAGCGTGGCGGGGGCGAAAACCATGAAGCAGGTCGTCGAGCGGTTCGCCACGGTGGGCACCACCTCACTGATCCTCACCAAGCTCGACGAGTCGACCGGCCTGGGACACCTCCTGCCCGTGCTCCGGGACAGCCGGCTGCCACTGGGCTACCTGACCAACGGGCAGAACGTGCCCGACGACATCGAGGTGGCCGACCCGGCGCGGTTGGCGCGGCTGGTGCTGGAGATGGACAATCCCTCGTACTCGTCACGCTCCGCGTGACGCACGTCCTC
>JBKQVT010000013.1:0-20080 GCA_052139835.1 Thermoguttaceae bacterium | reverse complement strand
CTCCTTCGCTTCAAGCAGATGCTCGACTGGATCGCTCACGAAATCGTCGTCCTATACCACGACGGCACAGCACCTTGCGTCGTTCGGCCGCCATAAACCGGAACTTGGAACTACTGGATTAGGGATTAGAAGGAAGGATGAAGGGTAAATGATAAAGGATGAAGGATGAAAGCCGCGTGGGGGCACGCTTGCGGTTTCGCATCAGCGTGTTTGCCTTCCCCCTTCCGCCCTCCGCCCTCCGCCTTTCTCTACTCCTCCGGGCGCAACAGCGGAAAAAGGATCACTTCTCGAATCGTTTGCGAGTTGGTCAACAACATCACCAGGCGGTCGATGCCGACCCCCAGGCCGCCGGCCGGCGGCATGCCGTGCCGCAAGGCGCGGAGGAAATCGCGGTCCATCCGCGCCATGGATTCCTCTTCCGCCAGCCCGGCCAGTTGCCGCGTGAAGAGTTGCTCCTGCAAATCGGGATCGTTCAACTCCGTGTAGGCGTTGGCCACTTCCATGCCCTGGATGTACAACTCGAAGCGCTCGGCCACGGCCGGGTTGCCGGCCTTCCGCTTGGTCAGGGGGCAAACGCCGGCCGGGTAATCGGTCACGAAGACCGGCCCGGCGAGCCGGTCCTCGACGACCGCCTCGAACAGTTCACTCTTGATCACGTCGGGGTCTTTTCCGGCGGTATCCAGCCCCTTGCGCTCGGCCGCGGCCCGCAGGCCCGCCGCGTCGCCGGCCGCCGCGCCGGCGTGCTCGGCCAGCAACTCGTCGTAGGTCTTCCGCGCGAAGGGGGGCGTGAAGTCGATCTCGGCATCGCCCCAAGGGAGCTTCAGCCCCTGCCCGGTCGCCCGAATGGCCTCCAGGATCAGCTTCTCCGTCAGGTCCATCATCGAGCGATAGTCGCCATAAGCCTGGTAGGCCTCGAGCATGGTGAACTCGGGGTTATGCCGGGCGTCGATCCCCTCGTTGCGATAGACGCGCCCCAATTCGTAAACCCTTTCCACGCCGCCGACCAGCAGCCGCTTGAGGTGCAATTCCAGCGCGATCCGCAGATAGAGGTCGATGTCCAGGGCGTTGTGGTGCGTGATGAAGGGGCGGGCGGCCGCCCCGCCGGGAATCGCGTGCAGCGTGGGCCCCTCGACCTCGACGAATCCCTCGCCCCCCAGCGTGGCGCGGATCGACTCCACGATCCGGGTGCGGCGGAGAAACCGCTCCCACACGCCTTCGCCGTAAACCAGGTCGAGGTAGCGCATCCGCTGCCGCAACCCCGGATCGGTCAGCCCCTTGTGCTTCTCCGGCGGCGTCTCCAGCGACTTGCCGAGAAAGTGCAGGTCACTGACGAAAATGGTCAGCTCGCCGGTCTTCGTGCGGGCCAGCTCGCCGTCGCAGCCGATGAGGTCGCCCAGGTCGAAGCACTGCGCCAGGGCCCAATTCTGCTCGCCCACTTGGCGCTGGCCCACCATCAATTGAATCTTGCCGGTCCAATCGCGGAGATCGAGAAAGATGAGCTTGCCGGCCCGACGCTGAAGCACGATGCGGCCGGCGGCGCGGACCCGCGGACCGTGCTGCTGGATCGATTTGCCCGGCTCTCCCTCGGCCGCCGGCACGACGACGATCTCGCCCTCGCGGGCGCGAATGTGGCCGATGGGCAGATGGCCGTCGAAACGCTGCCCCCAGGGGTCGATCCCCAGGGCGCGGATCTTTTGCAGTTTCTCGCGCCGGGCCGCCTCCAGTGCCGCCCCGCCGGTCGCTTCGTCCTTGATTGGCTCGCTCATGCAGTTCCCTTGCGCCTCCCCTTCTCCTTCCCCCTTCCGCCCTCCGCCTTTCCCCTAATCCCCAATCCCTAATCCCTCTCTCTGTATTCCTCGAAGCTGGCCCTCTTGAAGGCCTTGATGTCTCGTTGCGTCGCGGCGATCCGATCCAGGTCGGCCTGGGCCAACGGCTGCACCAGCTTGTGCTGGCTCCGCAGGACCGTCCGGTGGACGGTTTCCCCCTTGGTGGACACCAAGGTCAACTCGATCTGGCGCGGAATCGCCTCGTGGCGGACAATGGCCTCGTCGACCACCAGCCGGAGGAACGGCGGCCGCGATTTCGGGGCCATCACGGAATTGAGCCGGGCGTAATAATCGCAGAACACGCGATATTGCTCGACAACGCTCTTCCCGGCCGGCGCCAACTCGATCTTGTAGATCGCCCACGGGCTGCTCATGGTCAACTCGCGGGCCTTCTTGTTGAAACTCTCCTCCAGCTTGGGATTGCCGAAAAACTGGAGCACGCGGCTGGGCTGCCGCGTCGCCCAGACTTGCTGAAAGTCGTTCAACAGGCTCACTTCCTTGATGCCGACTTCGGCCACCATCCGGCGGCCCGCATCCAAGAGGATGAACCGCGAGGCGGCCGGATCGAGCACGACCACTTCCGGAGGATTGTCGAGAAAATCGTAGACCACGCCATTATGGAAGAGCGTGATCCCCTGGCTTTCCGGCTCAACGGCGCCGGCGGCGAAGACCTTGTTCTCGACGCGGAAATCCTCGCCCCAGGCCGGCTGCACGCCACCCGAGACGGTCGCCGCGGCCACGAGGACGCCGAGAAGCACGCTCAGCATCTTGGGTTTGCTTGGTAACATGGGTAAAATACCATAGTCTGACGGTCGACACGCGAATCGAGGAAGTAGGGAGCTTACCGCAAGGGCCGCCGGCGTGTAAAGCGGAATATCAGCCGGCCGCGACGTCTCAGGCCGGTAAGCGTGGGCCAGCGGGGCGCGGCCCACCATTTCCGCGGTCGTATTTGGGAACGAGGGCCGCTTTGGCCGATACGGTTTGTTGACACCTTCGGCGGGGCGTGATATCGTACTTAGTTCGCCGGAAGCTGCCGCGGCCCGTCGAGTGTCCCGGGGGAGTGGTTAGTTTAGGGGGATTAGCTCAGTTGGGAGAGCGTCTGGCTGGCAGCCAGAAGGTCACGAGTTCAAGTCTCGTATCCTCCACTTCGAGAGAAAGCCTTGCGTGACAGATAGTTACGCAAGGCTCTTTTGTTTGTGCGGCGGGCTGCATTTGGGCCCGGCTTCCTCAGGAGGGCATTCTGGATGACGGGACATTCCCGCCCACAACACACTTCACCCATATTTCCTAGCGTGTTGTCGTAGGTCAATTGTAGCTCCGTGCTGTCGAAAGTCATCGCCATATTGCCTCCCCTTGACAGGGGATAGGCTGGTCCAGATAATGGCAGTTTATTGAAGTGGGAAACAACCGCACGTGTGGGTGGCATGGGGGCTTCGGGTGGTCTCGGAGAATGGACGCCGCTAGATCATAGCCCGACCGGAATGCGAAGGATCACGCGGAATGGGCAGGATTCTTTCCGTCATTCGAGCAAAAAGCTCTCTGGAATGCCTGCCATGTGATCGGGTCAATCTTGACTTCGGGAACTTCGGTGACTATCAGGATGCGGGCGAGCATCCCGCCGAACGTCAATTTGAACGCCCTCCCCTTCCCGCAAATCGGCGCGACCTCACGGAAGTGCCTTCCAGCGTTCCATCGATTCTTGGCTTCTTCTTGGACGGGTCGCGGCGCACTTATAAGATTGCGGACATCATCCTCGATGGTCGCCACTATCTGCCTGTTGTGGCTGGTCAAATCGGCGTTGCTGTAGTTGAGCGAAGCGACAACGGCAAGACAGTCCAGCCTCTTCGGCGTTTCTGTCGCTTCGTGAATGCGATTGCTTTTCCCGACAGTATCGAGAGCGATGAGTTGAATGAACTCCAGACGGAAGTGAACCGCCATGTTCCGGTTCCCTTCAAGCTCTTGCGCTATCAGGCGAAGCCAGACGACCCGTCGCGCGACCCCGCCGGTTCGCATATCCGTCACGCGCTAAGAACGCGGGCATTCGTTCGCACGCGCACAACTGGAGCACCCGCGTCTCGTTGCCGCCGTAACGCACGTGAATCGGCCGACTTGCGTCGGGAGCCACCGCATTCTCGGTCGTCGGTATCTGCTCGAGGGGGGAGATTCGCGCCATGACGTTGCCCTCGCAAAACGGAAGCGACGATGCAGTCAGATTTCTCCACGCGGTGGGAAAATCGACAATGCGCCAGGGGCTGACGATACCAGTAAGCGTGCAGGCACCATGGTTGAAGCAGATCGCCAAAGGTGAGAGCGTCCCCGTGACACTTTTTTTCGGGGATAGTGAGTCAGTTCCGGCGGTTTTGCGGCGTATCGACAACTCGGTTGGCCATTTGCAATTCCGGTACGAGGCGAAGAAGCAGGCGCCGTTACGCGAGTACCTGCGAAATGAGTTTGCGACGCGCGACGGGCAACCACCGGAACCATTAGAGGTCGTTGAGACCGGCCACCGCCAGTTCCGTTTTCGGCCACTCCCTGGTGATAAGCAAAAGACGCCGACTCTGAAAGTTCGCGACTGCGATGCAGTGTATCACAACCTCACTTGCACCGACGCCCAGCGAATGGTCGAATACGGCGAGTTGCAGACAGCGTTAAAACGGGTTGAATATCAGGCAGCATTTGGGCAGCGCGAGTACAACTCGTCCATCGCAGCCGTGTTGGTCAGCGCGGGATGGAAGAAGGAGGCCCGGGTTCGAGATGACCTTGCCTTGAGGGTGGACTTCGAGAGGAACGGCGTGTGGGTCGAACTCGAATTCGGTAATGCAAGAACCTACTACCAGGATTATATCAAGTTCCTCCTCGCCCACCGCTATTGTAACGCACGCTGCGGAATACTGCTTACGCCCACTCAGCCGTTTGCACACATGCTTTGCCAACTTGGTCAGAGGCGTGCGGTCGCCAGGCGACGCGCGGGGCTTGAAAAGCCGCCTGCATACTCTGGAATGATGACGCACGAAAAGGCCGCGCGCGAGTTGCCGTTTCTTTCCTTCTTCTTGGACGCGCGGATGATTGTTGCAGGTATTGAACTCTCTCGCGAGACGCCTTCGCCGTCTTCAGGCGAAGCTGCAACGAGCGCGTGCGGGATTTCAGGCAAGGAATCGACGCGCGATTCGTAACACCGAAAATTGCAGAGGCCCTTGCGACGATCAATCTTAGGCCCATTCGCCTTGCCTTCGACCATGATGGCGTTGAAAAGGCATACCGAAATGCCGTCGCGCAATTGGCCAAGGTTGGGTTCCGGCTTTTCACGAACTACGTTATGTTCAACTTCAATGACACGCCCGAAAGCTTATATCGACGATTAGGCGTCAATCTGGCGTTGTCGCAGGAGCATGATGTTGCCATCACTGGGTTTCCGATGCGCTACATCCCCATTAAGGACATTGACCGCCGATATGTTTCACCGGGATGACGTTGGCGATACCTGCGCGGCATTCAATGTGTGCTCTTGGCAACCCACGGAATGGTCAGTCCTAATGCCGATTTCTTCGCAGCAGCCTTCGGCGAATCGTATGAGGAGTTCCTGGATATCTTGTCGATGCCGGATCGGTATATTGTTCACCGGGAGAAGTACAAACAGGGGCAAGCCAAGGACTGGCGCAAGCTGTTTCGGGGCATGACCACCAGTACGCGAACTGAGTTTCTTGAAGTCCTTGCCAGGCTCAATGGAATTCGCGACAAGAAAACGGAAATCAAGAAGGAAAGCCGATTCCGCGAACTGCTGGAACACTACTACCCACGCGGTCGAGTGCCTCCGGGGTAACTTTGCCCGCCCCAGCGGCGGTAATCGCCGCCACCGGCTGGATTGTCTGGCGGGCGTAGGCCCGCAAGTAGCGGATAACCACCCCGCCTGGCTATAATGGGGCCATGCCTTTTAGCCCGCTGGTCAGCGAACTCCGCCGCCGCTTGGGGACCGAAAATGTCCTCTCCGCCCCGTCGGAATTGACCGTCTACGATTGCGACGCCCTGACCATCGCGCGGAACCCCCCCGATGTTGTGGTTTTCCCACGCTCGACGGGGCATGTCGTCGCCACCGTGCAGGCCTGCCGAGAGCATGACACGCCGCTGATCGCCCGCGGCGCCGGCACGGGGCTGGCCGGGGGGTGCACCGCCCATCGCGGCGGCGTGGTGCTCTCGCTGGCAAGGATGAATCGCGTGCTGGAGGTCGATCTCCGCAACCGCATGGCGGTGGTCGAGCCGGGGGTGGCCAACTTGCAGCTTGCCCAGGCCCTGGCCGGCACCGGCTACCACTTCGCCCCCGACCCTTCCAGCCAAGGGGCCTCGACCATCGGCGGCAACGTGGCCACCAACGCCGGCGGCCCCCACACGCTCCTCTATGGCGTGACGGTCAATCACCTCCTGGGCCTCGAAGCCGTGCTCAGCAGCGGCGACGTGGTCACGCTGGGACCGGCGCCCGAGATCGCCGCCCTGGACCTGGCCGGCCTCCTCTGTGGCAGCGAAGGCACGCTGGCCATCGTCACCAAGGTCTGGATCCGGCTCACTCCCAATCCGCAGGACTACCGCACCCTGCGGGTGGTGTTCAACAGCGTCGAGGACGCCGCCAACAGCGTCACCCAGATCATCGCGGCGGGCATCATCCCGGCCGCCATGGAATTGATGGATCAAGGCATCCTCGGGGCGGTCGAAGAGGCCTTTCACGTCGGCTTTCCGCCCGAAACGGCCGCCTTGCTGGTGATCGAACTGGACGGTCCTTTGGCCCCCGCGTCCGGGCTGGACCAGAAGCAGCAGCAGATCATCGACATCTGCCGCCGCAACCAGGCCGGCGAGATCATCGAGGCCGCCACGCCGGCGGAGCGCGAATTGCTGTGGAAGTGCCGCAAATTGGCGGTCGGCGCCGTGGGCCGCCTCAGCCCCAGCTACCTCATCGAGGACGGCGTGGTGCCGCGGACGCAACTGCCGCGGGTCTTCCGCCGGATTGCCGAGATCGGCCGCCGCCACCAAATCCGCATCGTCAACGTCGCCCATGCCGGCGACGGCAACGTGCATCCGATCCTGCTTTTCGACGAGCGCGACCGCGACCAGGTCTCGCGGGCCAAGGCGGCCGGCCGTGAGGTGCTTTTGGAGTGCATCGCCTGCGGCGGCAGCATCACGGCCGAGCACGGCGTGGGCATCGAGAAGCTCGCCCTGATGGGTAGCCTTTTCGCGCCGGCCGACCTAGCGGCCCTGCGGCAGGTCCGCGGGGCGCTGGATCCTTTCGGGCTACTTAATCCGGGCAAGGTTCTGCCGGAGGAGGCCGCATCCTAATGAATCTTCGTCGCGAAAGGCAGCAACCGGGATTTCGGGTGCCACTGCTGGCTTGCCCAGCAGTGCGGCGGGTCGGCACTGCTGGGCGAGCCAGCAGTGGCACCCAGCGCCGCTCCACAACCGCAGGGCCATCGACATGACGCTCGACAGCCCGCTGCCGCTGACGGAGACGATCGAGCCGGCCGACGAGGCCGCGGTGGCGGAGGCGGTCCGCGCGGCATTCGAGTCGAAGACGCCGGTCTATCCCATCGGTGGCGGCACGCGGCTGGATTACGGCGCTAGGCCGCCGCGGCCCGGCGTCGGGCTCTCGCTGGCCCGACTCAACCGGGTGATCGACTATCCGGCCGGCGACATGACGGTCACGGTCGAGGCGGGCATGACGCTGGCCGAGCTTTCCCGCACGCTGGCCGCCGCGGGGCAGCGATTGCCCATCGACATGCCGCAGAGCCCCCGGGCGACCGTGGGCGGGGCGGTGGCGGTCGACGCCGCCGGGCCGCGGCGCTACGGCTACGGCACGATGCGCGACTACGTGCTGGGCCTCCGCGCCGTGGACGGCCGCGGCACGGTCTTCTCCGCCGGCGGCCGCGTGCTGAAAAATGCCGCCGGCTACAACCTCTGCCGCCTCCTGGCCGGCTCGCTGGGCACGCTGGCCGTGGTCACACAGGCCACGCTGCTGGTGCGTCCCCTGCCGGAGACCTCGGCCTTGGCCGCCTGCGACCTCCGCGACCTGGCCGCCGCCGAGCGGCTGCTGGCCGCGCTGATCGGATCGGGGACGCTGCCGGTGGCCGTCGAGCTGCGATTGCGGCCGGCGCATCGCGGCGGGGCCGTGCCGCCGCCGATGCCCGAGGGGAGCCCGATCCGGCTCGTCGTCGGCTTCGAGGGCGTGGGCGACGATGTCGAGTGGATGGTGGCCCGGCTGGCCGAGCAATGGCGACAAGCGGGCGTGTCGTCGCTGACGACCGTCACCGGCAGCGACGCCGAGTCGTGGTGGCAGTGGTTGACCGATTTTCCCGCCGACATGCTGGTGAGCGTCCTGCCCGGCGCCGTGGTCGCGGTGATGACGCGGCTGGGCGAGCTGCTGCCGGATTGCTGTCTGCAAGCCCAGGCCGGCAACGGGCTGGTGCGGGTGCAATGGCCCTCCCGGGAGGCCGAGCCGCCGGCGGCCGCGGGCAACGGCCTGGCCGCCCTGCTGCGCGACACGCTCCGCCCGGCGCTGGCCAATCTCGGCGGCAAGCTCGTTGTGCTCTCCACCGCCGGTCACGGTGAACTGGGCCGTGACGATGTCTGGGGCCCGCCCGGCGAGGCCGCCGCCGTCATGCGGGCCCTGAAGGAGCGTTTCGATCCGGCGGGCGTCCTCAACCCCGGCCGCTTCATATATTAGCGGACATGAACGACCGATGACCGACCACGTGCTCGACGACAAGCTGCTGTTGACCTGCATCCACTGCGGGCTGTGCACGTCCTCGTGCCCGACCTATGCCGAACTAGGCGACGAGAACGACGGGCCGCGGGGACGCGTGCAGTTGATGCGGATGGTCAGCCAGTCGGGCACGCCGCTGAGCCAGCGGATGCGCCGCCACCTGGAACTGTGCCTGGATTGCCGCGGCTGCGAGACGGCGTGCCCCTCGGGGGTCCGCTACGGCCGGCTGATCGAGCCCTTCCGCCTTGCGGTCGAGGGGGCCGACCGCCGCTGGGAACGCCGCTTCGACCTCTTCCGCGCGGTGGTGCTGTTGCGGCTCTTTCCCTATCCCGAGCGGCTGCGGCTGCTGCTGGGTCCCACGCGGCTGCTGCAACGGCTGGGCATCTACGGTGCGGCCGAGCGGCTGGGGCTGCTGAAGCTTTTGCCCGGCCGGCTGGGACGCATGGCGCCTCTGCTGCCGCCACCGGCCCGGCCGGGGCCCAAGCTGCCGCCCTTCCTGCCGGCCGTGGGTCGCACCCGCGCGCGGGTGGCCTTCTTCGTCGGTTGCGTGGCCGACGCCATGTTTCGCCCCACGCACTGGGCCACGCTGCGGGTCTTGCAGCAGAACGGCTGCGACGTCTTCGTGCCGCCCGGCCAGTGCTGCTGCGGCGCCATCCACCTCCACGCCGGCGACAGCCGGGGGGCCCGCGTCCTGGCCGACGCCAACCTGATCGCCTTCGAGCTGGACCGCTACGACGCCATCGTAGTCAATCACGGCGGTTGCGGGGCGATGCTCAAGGAATACGGCCTGCACTGGCAGGACGGCTTGCAGCCGCACCGCGCCCGCTTCGGCGCCAAGGTGAAGGACGTCCACGAATTTCTCGACGGCCTGGGGCTCGTGCCGCCCGGCGGCCGCATCGAGGCCACGGCCACGTACCACGACGCCTGCCACCTCGCCCATGCCCAGGGCATTGCGGCGGCCCCGCGGCGATTGCTGGCCAAGATCCCCGGCCTGCAACTCCGCAATCTGCCCGAGAGCGGCCTCTGCTGCGGCTCGGCCGGCACCTACAACCTCAACGAGCCGGCCATGTCCGACCGCCTGGCCGCGCGGAAGATGCAGAACATCCTCGCCACCGGGGCGCGGATCGTGCTGGCCGCCAACGCCGGCTGCCTCTTGCAGATTCATCGCGAGGTCCGCCGCGGGCGTCATCCGCTGCTGGTCATGCACCCCATGGACCTGCTGGACATGAGCTATCGCGGGGTAGGTCTTAGGTCTTAGGACTTGGGACTTGGGTCTTGGAACTTGGGTTCTAAGTTCTAAGACCGAAGACCCAAGACCTAAGACGGCTTTTCTTCCCCCACCATCGCCAGCCGCACCAACTCGGCCAACGACTGGGCCCGCGTAATCTTCATCACCTTGGCGCGGCGGACCTCGATGGCGCGGACGCTCAATTTCAACTCGGCGGCGATTTCGCGGTTGCCCTTGCCGGCCACCAACAGGTCCAGCACCGCACGCTGCCCAGGCGTGAGCGCGGCCAGGCGGCGGCGGGCACCGTGGATGCGGGCGATCCGCCGCCGGTTCTCCGTGTCCCATCGCAGCGCCTCCCGCACCGCCTCTTTGAGCTGCTTGGCCGGGCACTTCTTTTCCAGGAAATCGAAGACGCCGAGTTTCATCGCCCCCACGGCCGTGGGCACGTCGGCCTCGGTGGCGATCACGATGACCGGCAGCCCACCCGCGCGGCGCCTGAGCCGTTTCAGCCAGGGCAAATTGTGCTCGCCGCGGCGGGGAAGTTCGGCCACGACGCACGCCGGCCCGCCGCCTGTCCGCCCGGCTGACAGTTCGCCGACCGAGCGGCAGGTCGTCAACGGGATTCGCAACGGCTCGATCCGTGCGACCAGATCGCGCAATGCGGCCCGCTCGCCGGCGACCAGGAAGACCATCGACTGGCTGTGCATGACTGAAAGTACCCCGGAGAGGAATCGAACCTCCGACCTACGGTTTAGGAAACCGTTGCTCTATCCCCTGAGCTACCGGGGCGAAAAAACGCGATTCTGCCGCGCGGGCGCCACTGGCTCTGCCAGTGCGAAACCCCCTGTGACCAAAGGCACTGGCAAAGCCAGTGGCACCCAGCTATCGGGCCACCCGCGTTATACGGCGGTCAAAGCCACTTGGCAAGTGGTGCTCGCCCAAGGTCCCCGTTTTGGAGTATAATCCCCAAGAGGGCTTTGGGAGAAAAGGGCCAGGGACCAGGGGAATTCGTGGAGGGCGTCATGATGCTGCCGAAGGGCCGAGTGATGATCGGGGCGATGCTGGCCGCCGGCTTGTTGCTGGCGGCTTCGCCGCTGTGGGGGGCGGCGCGGGTCGAATTGGAAGTGATCGCCGACGCCCAGGGCGGCGCGGCCCTGGGCTTTCAGGAGTGGATGCAGACGCTCACCCGCGCGGGCGTGAAAAACGTGCGGCTCCGCACCGCCCAGGCCGGCGACGAGGTCAAGATCGACCAGCGCGGCACCGCCGAGAGCCCCTTCTACGTGGTCACCGCGCTGCTGGGCAACGACGGCGTGCTGGTGCTGCCGGGTGGCGCGCGGGCGAAGCGGAGCGAGGCGGGCAAAGTGGCCCAATGGCTGGACGATCTGGCCGCCCACGGCCCGCCCAACCGCCGCGAGGCCCGCGCCGCCTTCGGGCTCACCGCCAAGCAACTGGCGGACGTCCGCGAGGACCTCTCCCAGCCGGTGGGGTTTTCCACCAAGGGCCTGGCGCGCGGCGAGGCCGTCGAGAAGATCGGCCGGTTGCTGAAACTGCCGATGCGACTCTCCGGCAGCCTCCCCGCGGCCGAGGACGACAAGATCGCCGAGGATGTTTCCGGGCTGTCGTGCGGCACGGCATTGGCCAGCATCCTGCGTCCGCTGGGCTATTGCATGGTGCCGCGGCTCTCCGGCGGCCGCCTCGAGTATTTCGTGGCCAAGGCGAAGCTGGACCAGGAGGTCTGGCCCATCGGCTGGAAGCCGGAGAAGCCGCCGGCGGAGGTGCTGCCGGCGCTGTTTCAGTTCCTGCCGGTGAACGTGCAGAACGCGCCGGCCGCCAAGGCACTGGAGGTGATCGGCACGCGGCTGAAGACGCCCGTGCTCATGGACTACAACGCCATGGCCCGGCACGGCATCGACCCGGCCAAGGCGCTGGTCTCGATGCTGCCGGGAAAGACCACCTACAGTTCAGCGCTGCGGCGGCTGCTGTTTAAGGCCGGGTTGAAATTCGAGGTGCGGGTGGACGAGGCGGGCCGGCCCTTTCTTTGGATCACCACCGTGAAGCCGGTGTGATCGCGGCCGGAAATGATCTTGGCAGGCACCCGAAAATACCCCTCACCCCCAACCCCTCTCCCACAAGGGGAGAGGGGAGTAATTGGCTGCAAAGACAATGAATGTCGCATTCAACGAGGATGAAGCCCTGGAGCGGTGTTTCCGCAGCCGGAAGATGTTCCGGCAGATGATCCAGTGTTTCTTCAAGGAATTCGGCACGCTGCTGCCGCAGATGCGCGCCGCCTTGCAGGCTGGCGACTTGACGGAAGTCGGCCGGCTGGGGCACCGGCTGAAGGGGACGGTGGTCTACCTGGGCGCGGACCCGGTGGTCGAGGCCGCGCTGGCGGTCGAGCGGTTCGAGCGTTGTCCGGGGGAGCCGGCCGAGGCGGAAGCGGCCGTGAGGAAACTTCAGCAGGCGTGCGAGGCCCTCAAGACCGCGCTGGTGGAACTGCGTTCGGAGGATTGGGCGACATAGGGAGACGTGAATTCCGAATTGGAATCGCCCTCACCCTCGGGCACCACGCCAGTGGTCGCTCCCGGAGGGAGAGGGGACTCTTCCACCTTACGACCGATCGGGCGACCAGACGGGACGCGGCGGGCCGGCATCGGATGAGGCGTTGGCCGTTCGCGGCGCGGGCCCCTCGGGCAGCCGCACGTCGGGGGCCGCCGCCTCGGAGGAAGGCTCGGCCGCGCGATGCCGCGCAGGCGTCCAGCCCGCCGAGCGGTCGCCGGGCAAGGCCACTTCCACGAGGCCTTCCGCTTGCAGCTTGCGGCCGTCGCTGGTCACATAGCGGATAAAGAGGCGGAGCCGGTTGTGCGTCGGCGGCCGATCGGGCCAAGGAAGGGTCAAGTGAATGCCGCGCTGTGGAGCGTCGCCCAACCGCGCCGAGGCTTCGCCCGCGGTGATCTCCCAACGCGCC
Source organism: Thermoguttaceae bacterium (assembly GCA_052139835.1). Taxonomy (GTDB): domain Bacteria; phylum Planctomycetota; class Planctomycetia; order Pirellulales; family Thermoguttaceae; genus JBKQVT01. The sequence continues at coordinate 7,319 of JBKQVT010000013.1, read as the reverse complement.
ACCCGGGCCTCCGCGCCGGAGAGCGCCGGGTCGAGCACCACGACCTGGAGGTCCGCGGGGGCATCCAGCAGCCGGCCGCGGGTGTCGCGGGGCTCGACGACCACGATCACGCCCTCTTGGCCGGGGGAGCCGGCAGTCGAGTAACCGGCCGTCAGCGATTGGTTGAGCGTGATCGCGGCGACGCGCGAACTATCCACCGGCGAAACCTGCGTGGATGGTTTCCACGGGGGCGCGGTGGAGTCGGACGGAGAAGGGGAGTTCGCGGGCGGCGGGGAGTTGCCGGGTTGGGTGGGGACCTGGAACCGCTCGGGGACCTTTCCTTCGGGCTCGGGCTGCTTGGGCAGCACGATGGAAGGCTCTTTCTCTTCCTCCGGCGCCGGCGGAGTGGACGACGGCGTCGAGGGCGTCGCGGCCGGTCCCCGCTCGGTCGCGGCCGCCGGCGTGCTGCGGGGCGGTTTCTGGCAGCGGAGAGACTGCAACTCGGCCCGGCAGTCCTCCAGTTGGTCGCGGAGCTGGTAGATCTCGTTTTCCTTCTGGAACAGCTCCCGCTCCAAAAGGGCATTGTTCGGATCGGTCTGGCAGCCGGCCACGGCCAGCGACGCCAGTCCGAGAAGGGCAATCTGCCAGGTCTTCATGTCGGCCTCGCGGGAGTAGGGCTCCGTCGGTCTTCGACTGCCGGGTGCCACGGTTGGCTTGCCCAACCGTGTTTCCGCACTGCTGGACGAGCCAGCAGTGGCACCCAAGCGATCCAAAATCGACCGAGCGTTAGGGTTCCATCCTTGGAAAACGCCCCGCGGCGTCTTCACCCCCCCGGCAAGACGTAAGCAAAAAAAGCGGAACAGTGACGGGTGAAAAGAAAAGGGAACGGGCTATTTCGGCGGCGGCGGCTCGATGTGCTCGATGACCTGGTCGATGAGGCCGTATTCGAGGGCCTCCTCGGCGGACATGAAGCGGTCGCGGTCGGTGTCTTTTTCGATCTTTTCCAGGGGGTGGCCGGTGTGCTTGATGAGGATGCGGTTGAGGCGCTCCTTGACCTTCACGAATTCCTTGGCGTGGATCATGATGTCTTCGGCGGTGCCTTCCATGCCGGCCAGGGGCTGGTGGATCATGATGCGGGAATTGGGCAGCGCGCGGCGCTTGCCGGCGGCCCCGGCGGCCAGCAGCACGGCGCCCATCGAGGCGCATTGTCCCACGCAATAGGTGGCCACCTCGCAGTTGATGAACTGCATGGTGTCGTAGATGGCCAGGCCCGCGCTGATGCTGCCGCCCGGTGAGTTGATGTACAAGTGGACGTCGGCCTGGGCGTCTTCCGATTGCAGGAAAAGGAGCTGGGCGACGACAGAGTTGGCCACGTCGTCGTTCACCGCGGTGCCGAGGAAGACGATGCGGTCTCGCAGCAGGCGGCTGTAGATGTCCATCGCCCGCTCTTCGCGGCCGCTCTTCTCGATCACGTAAGGAATCAACGACATGGGATGACCCAGGGGGTAGTCGGTTCGGTCTTTACTCGTCCTCGTCGCCGGCGACGGGTTGCTTGGTGAGGATGTCGTCGACCACGCCGTACTGTTTGGCCTCTTCGGCGCTCATGTAGAAATCGCGGTCGGTGTCCTTGGCGATGCGTTCCATGGACTGGCCGGTGTGGCCGGCGAGGATGTTGTTGAGGACTTCGCGGGTTTTGAGGATTTCCTCGGCCTGGATTTCGATGTCGGAGACCTGGCCGCCGACTTGTCCGTAGGGCTGGTGGAGCATGATCTTGGCGTGCGGCAGGGCGAAGCGTTTGCCCTTGGAGCCGCCGGCCAGGAGGACGGCGCCGCCGCTGGCCGCCAGGCCCACGCAATAGGTCGACACGGGGCAGGTGAGGATCTGCATGGTGTCGTAGATGGCCAGGGTGGCGCTGACGCTGCCGCCCGGCGAATTGATGTAGAAGTGGATCTCCTTGCGGCGGTTCTCGCTCTGCAAGTAGAGGAGCTTCATCACCAGCTCGTTGGCGTTGCCGTCGTGGATCTCGCCTTGCAGGAGGATGATGCGATTCTCCAGCAGCAGGTCGCCGAGGGTCAATTGCCGCTGCCGTTGATAATCGCGATAGGACATGCTGGTCTGGACCGGAAAAGGGCTGGTCATGGTGGCTGGATCCGTCTTCTCAGGAAGTCAGGAGCTAGGAGTTAGAAGTTAGAATTGCGAAACCCTTCTGACTCCCGACTCCTAACTTCTAACTCCTAACTCCTAACTCCTAACTCCCATTATTCCCTGGCGCGAGTCGTGCCGGGTCTGGCGGGGGCCGGCTCGACGCCGCCGGGCTTGGCGGCGGGAATGTCGGCCCCCCCGCCGCCGGCCGCCAGGTCCAGCGCCTCGACGTCGCTGGCCTCCGGTTGGTAAGGAACTTCCTCGAACGCGGCATTCTCCAGGATCAAGTCGATCACCTTGCGCTCGATGACCTGGTTGCGAAGCACGTCCATGGAGCCGCCCTTTTCCAGCTTCGCCCGCACTCGCCGCGGCGACTCGCCGCTCTGCGCGGCGATCAGCTTGATCTCGGCTTCGTAGTCGGCGTCGTCGGCGTCGATTTCCTGGTCTTCGGCGATCCGCTCGAGGATGAAGTGTTCCTTCAGCGCCTGGGCGGTGCCGGCGCGGCTGTTCTGGCGGAGGACGTTTTCGTGGGCGCGGATCTCGTCCTCGCTGAACCCGCTGCGCTGCAGCTCCATGACGGCGCGCTGCAACTCCCGCTGGCTCTGCCGCTGCAACAACCCCGGCGGCAGGTCCCAGGCGGCGGCCACGGTCAGGGCGCCGGTGATCTGTTGGCGGGCGCGCTGCCGCTGCTGGTATTCCAATTGCCGCTGCAAGGCGTCGTGGATGGCGTCGCGGAGGTCGGCTTCGAGCTGGAAGCCGCCCAGCTCGTCGAGCAACTCGGCGGTAAGTTCCGGCCGTTCCAGCCGCTTGACTTCGAGGACCTCGAAGACGGCGGCCACGCGCTGTCCCTGGAGGGCCGTGTTGGGGGCGTCGTCGCTGAGTTGGGCCTCGGTGCGGCGGGTCTCGCCGGCGCGGACGCCCGCCATCAGCTTGTCGAAGCCCTCGATCTTGCCGTCGCGGAAGCTGAGGGTGGGACGGATGCGGATGGTTTCTTCCGCGGCGCTGGCCAGCACGCGGCCGTCGTGCTCGAAACGCAGGTTGGCGGAGATGTAATCCCCCGGCGCGGCGGGCCCGTCGTAGGGCGCCAGCCGCCCCCGGTTGGCCAGCAGGCGCTGCAAGGCCCCCTCGATGTCCTCCGCCGTGAACTCGTGGACCGGCTTCTGGAGCTTCAATCCCTTCCACTTGGGCAGGTCAAATTGCGGCCGCACTTCGAGATCGAACTCGAAGCACAAAGGCCCCTCCTCGGGCACCTCGACGGCGTCCAAGTCGATGTCCGGCTCGCTGATCGCCGAGAGGTCCTCGTCCTCGTGAATCTGCGCGAGGCTATCCATCAACAGCGCGCCCTTGACCCGCTGCGCCACGTCCTTGTGGAAGCGATGCTCGATCAGCTTCCGCGGGGCGTGCCCCGGGCGAAAACCCGGCACCTGCGCCGTGGGCATCAACTCGCTGTACTCCTTGTCGAAGTAGCGATCGATGTCCTCGCGGGCGACGGCCACGGTGATGTGCCGTTCGCAGGCGCTGCGGGCATCGATTTTCACGTCCAGGTGCAGCTTCGGCTGTTCCTCGACCGCCTCCTCGCCTACCGCGCCGCTAGACTCGTCGACAGCCTCCTCCGCGCTCTCCAAATCGTCTTCAGGATCCCGCTTCTCGATGTCGGACATGATCGCCTGCTGTGAACGGAATACAACGGGACAAGGCAGGAGCGGGTGATGGGATTCGAACCCACGACAACGACGTTGGCAACGTCGTGCTCTACCAACTGAGCTACACCCGCACTCCGTACCCTACGGACCCCATCGTCCGACCTCCCTGCCGCGGTCGCCTGGGAGCGCGAAGGACGGCGGACCATGTGGAATCCCGTGATTATAGATTCCCGTGCATCGCTTTCAAGGGCAGTTGAACCCTCGGGGGGAGGAAAATGGGGTGCGGCCGCGTCCCGTGCCCCCCACTTCGGGGTGAAAAGTCGCCGATTTCACTGCCTTCACAGGTCGCAGGAACGTTTGCGATCTGCCGCAGCCCCCTGTCGTACGCATCCGCGCCAAGTTAACAATGTGCCTGCGGATGTTGCGGCCCCTGTCGATGGGGATTAGGATGGAGGGGTTGTCTGCCGTGTTGTGATGTGCAGCGCCTCGAATTCCCCGCTCTCGCAAGCAGTTCATGGAAGCCAAACTCGTCGTCGTCGCCGGCAACGCCAGCAAACCGATCGTCGACCTGAAACTGCCGACGACCATCGGCCGCGGCCGGGACGCCGGCCTGATGATCGCCCATCCCATGGTCAGCCGCCAGCACTGCGAACTGTTCGAGGAAGACGGTCTGCTGATGGTCCGCGATCTGGGTTCCACCAACGGGACGTTTCTCCAGGGAAAGCGGATCGCCGCGGCGGCGTTGTTGCCCGAGACGCAGTTCACCGTGGGTCCCCTCACCTTTCGCGCCGAGTATCGCTACGACGGCGATCCGGAACTGGCGCCGCCGCCGAGTTTCGTCGCGGATGAGCCGCCGGAGAGCGGCGCGGACGAGGAGGAGCCCGAATTCATCGCGGACGAGGAAGGGGAAGAGGCGGCGGCCGGCCAGCCGGCACCCGACGCCGAGGACCTGGCGTTTGAAGAATACTTCGAGGAGGACCTGGCCGAGGAGGAGCTAGCCGAGGCGGGCGCCGTCGCGGCGGAAGAGGCCGACGAAGAGGAGCCGGAACCAGCCCCTCCGCCGAGCGTGCCGCCGCAAGGAAAGAGAAATCGGCCGGCCGCGGCCGCCAAGAAGGCGGCGACCAAGAAAGCGGCCGCCCCGCCGGTGACGCTCGATGCCCCGGAAGTCGTCGAGGAGGAACCGCAGGTCCTCGATGAGGTGGAGATTCTCGATCAACCCGAGGCCCTCGACGAGGTCGAGGTGGTCGACAAGGTCGAGATCCTCGCTGCCCCGGAGGTTGTGGCCGAGCGGCCGGCGCCGAGAAGGCCGGCGGCGAAAAAGCCGGCCCGCGCGGAGCCGGTGCTGCTAACGGAGCCGGAGTTGGCCGAGCCCGAGCCGGAACTGCTGGCGGAGCCGGAATTGGCCGAGCCGGAGCCGGAACTGCTGGCCGAGCCGGAATTGGCCGAACCCGAGCCGGAGGCCAAGCCCAAGCGGACCAAACCCAAGGCGAAGCCGGCCGCCGCGCCCGACCTCGAGATGGCCGACATCGAGAATTTCCTCGGCGGCTTGGATTGAGAGGGATTAGGGATTCGTGCGAAGCCGCAAGCGTGCGGCCACGCTCCCTTCCCCCTTCCGCCCTCCGCCCTCCCCCTTTTCTCCAATCCCCAATCCCTTCTTCCTCACAGGCGTGGGAAGAGTCCCTCGGCCACTTGTTCCAGCCGGCCGCGGTCGAGCACTTGCACCCGGTTGGCGTCCGACTCGGCGATCAGGCCGGCGTCCAAGAGGCGGCGCAGGGTGCGGGAAAACGTCTCGCTGGTCAAGTTCAGATGGCTGGCCACGTGCCGCTTCAAGCCCGGCAATTCGATCCGCCCCTCGGCGTCGGGCGGGGATTGCAGCAAGTAGCGGGCGAGCCGGCCGGCGGCGTCACGCAACACCACGTCTTCCATCAGGTTGACCAGGTGCCGGACCCAGAGCGTCAGGCCGGTCATCATGCCGGTGGCCAGCTCGTGGTCCTCGGCCAAGGCCCTGCGGAAGGGCTCGCGCGGCAGCAGCGCGCAGAGGGTCGGGGCAATCGCCTCGGCGCTGGCCGGCACGTCGAAGCCGCCGATGGCCGCCACCTCGGCGAAGGTGCCGCCGGGGCCGACGATGTGCAGCACGTGCTCCTTGCCCCCCGGACCGGTCTTGAAGACGCGGACCATTCCCTTGCCCACCACGTAGACGCCCGGACACTCCTCCCCTTCGCGGAAGATCGTCTCCCCCTTCTTGAATTTTTTCAGTCGGGCGATGACGGCCAGCCGCTGAAACCCGGCCGCTTGGACGGCCGCGAAGAGCTTGCATTCGTGGAGGATGTCGGCGACGTTCAACGGCACGGTGGGCTTTCCTTTCGTCTTTCTGCGGCCGAGTTGATCCAAATCAAGGCCCGGCCTTTCCCAGCCGTCTATTATAGAACTGTCTTTAGCGCTTGGACAATCATTCTCTGCGAAAGGAACTCCTCATGTTCTGTTACCAGTGTGAACAGTCTTTCCGGGGCACCGGCTGCACGACGCTGGGGGTTTGCGGCAAGGACGAAACCACGGCCACGCTGCAAGACCTCTTGGTTTACGCGACGAAGGGGATTGCGATGTACGCCCACCGGGCTGCCCAACTAGGCGTCCGCGACGCGGCCGTGGACCGCTCGGTACTCGAGAGCCTCTTTGCCACGGTGACGAACGTCGATTTCGACCCCCAGCGGTTGCAGGGACACCTGGCCGAGGCGGCCGCCGCCCGCGACACGGCCCGAACCATGTACGAGGCAGCCTGCCGCCGGGCGGGAACGACGGCCGAGAAACTCGCGGGGCCGGCGGCCTGGCAGCCGGCCGCCGACATCGAGGGCCTGCTCCGCCAGGGCGTCGAGGTCTCCGTCACGCGGCAGCAGGTGGCCCTGGGCCCGGACCTGGCCGGCCTGCGAGAGCTCGTGGTCTACGGCCTGAAAGGGGCGGCCGCCTACGCGGACCACGCCTATCTGCTGGGCCGCGAGGACCCGGCCCTCTACGCCACCTTCCACGAGGCCCTCGACTTCCTCGCCCGAGAGGATTCCACCGCCGACGAGATTCTCGGCTGGGTGATGAAGACCGGCGAGTTGAACCTGAAGGTCATGGCCCTGCTGGACGAGGCCAATACCGGCGCCTACGGCTATCCCGAGCCGACGCAAGTCCGCGTCACGCCCATCAAGGGCAAGGCGATCGCGGTCTCCGGCCACGACCTGAAAGACCTCGAAGAACTGTTGAAGCAGACCGAAGGCCGCGGCATCAACGTCTATACCCACGGCGAGATGCTCCCCTGCCACGCCTATCCGGGGCTGAAGAAGTACAAGCACCTGGTGGGCAACTACGGCGGGGCCTGGCAGAACCAGGCGGCCGAGTTCAATGCCTTTCCCGGCTCGATCCTGATGACGACCAACTGCATCCAGAATCCGCGGGAAAGCTACAAGGGCCGGATCTTCACCAGCGGGCTGGTCGCCTGGCCTGGCGTGCGGCACGTGGGCCGCGATCGCAACTTCACGCCGGTGATCGAAGCGGCCCTGGCGGCACCCGGCT
>JBKQVT010000012.1:0-10619 GCA_052139835.1 Thermoguttaceae bacterium | reverse complement strand
CCTTCGCTTCAAGCAGATGCTCGACTGGATCGCTCACGAAATCGTCGTCCTATACCACGACGGCACAGCACCTTGCGTCGTTCGGCCGCCATAAACCGGAACTTGGAACTACTGGATTAGGGATTGGGGATTAGGGATTAGAAAAGCCCCGCGACTGCGTCGCGGGGGCCAGACTCGGTGAGGAGGAAGCGGCACCTCGCCCCAACCCCCGCGACGCAGTCGCGGGGCTTTCTCGGTCCGCCCACCTTTTCCAGACTCTTCATTTTCCCCCGCACCGGCACATTCCGTCAATCCGGAGAAGTTGACTAAACCGCGAAAATCGTCGCAACCGATACCGCTTGATGAAGTTCCGCTGTAAATCCTGATCCAAGACGCCCTGAGGGCGGGGAAGCACCATGCGAAAGGCAAAACTCCTGGCAGCCGTTCTGGCAGTCGGAATCTGGGGATTGGCGTCGGGCGGCCTGGCTCAACAGGAGGGTCCGGCAACGGACTCTCAGCAGCAGCCTCCGCAGGACAGAACGGTCTTGGAGCGGCTGAACGATTTTGGCCATTCGATTTTTGGCCAGCCGAAAAACCCGGCCGACAACGCGACCCCGCAACCGACTTCGCAGGCGACCCCGCAGCCATCGCCCGCCCGCGCCGCCGGCGACCCCTTGCCCGACGAGCCGACGCCCGACATGGCTCCCAACGGTTCCGGCGGTCCGCCCAGCGCGCCGTCGGGGTTGCTCCCCGTGGGAGACAATTGGTCGCGTTACACGGCGGGGGGCAGCGCCGCGCCGGTCAGCGCGGACCAGGGCAGTTCCCCGCCGGCCTCGCCGCCGGCCTCGCCGCCGGCCTCGTCGTCGGACAGTTCGGCTGCCGGCACGCCGGAGGCGTCGCTGCACGAGCGTTTGCAGGGGTTCCGCGACTCGGTTTTCAACGACGGTTCGCCCGCCAGCCCACCCGTCGCCGCGTCCGAGCCCGCGCCGGCCCCGTCCGGGTCGGGCGGCACGTCGGGGGGCAATCAAACGCCGACGCTGGCGCCGCCGCGGCCGGCCAGCGCCGCGAGTCCTTCCGAGCCGGTTGACAACCCGCCACCGCCGTCTTCCTCGCCAGTGCCGTCGTCCTCGTCACCATCGCCATCGCCGGCTGCCGGCAGCCGGTTGATCGGTCGCATCGACCAAGTCGGCCAGAACAGCCAGCCCGCGCCCACGTCGGGTCCCGTGGCCGAGCCCAAGAGCGAGCCGGCCGGGGAGGGAGACCCCGGCGTGCTGATCGCGCGGAAGGGTCCGGTCCTCGGCGTCCAGACCAAGGGCCCGCGGCGCATCGCCATCGGCAAGGAAGCGCTCTACGAAGTGCAGATCGACAATGCGGGGGGAGTCGCCGCGGAAGAGGTCGTCGTCTCCGTCGGCCTGCCGGAGTCGGCCGACATTGCCGGGGTCGAGACGAGCGCGGGTACGTCGCGGGTGTCGCCGCCGGGCAACGGCGGCACGTGGATCCAATGGAACCTCAGCCGCTTGGAGGCCAAGGGGCGGGAGAGGTTGGTGCTGCGGCTGGTGCCCCGGCAGAACCGGCCCTTCGACCTGGCGGTCCGCTGGGACTGCAAGGCGGCCGCCTCGCAAGCCACGATCGAGGTGCAGGAGCCGAGACTGGCCCTCCGCCTGGAAGCGCCGTCGGAGGTCACTTACGGGAAGAAAGCGGTCTTCAAGTTGAAGTTGTCCAACAGCGGCAACGGCGCCGCGGAGAACGTGTTGTTGACGCTGCTGCCGCTGGGCAGCGGGGACAATCGGCCGGTTTCCCACCACATCGCCGCGCTGGCCGCCGGCGAGGAGCGGGTGTTGGAAGTGGAGTTGACCGCCCGGCAGACCGGCATCCTGACCATCCAGGTTGGGGTCAAGGCCGACGCCGGCGCGCACGCCGAAGTGGCGGAGCGGGTGCTGGTGCGGCGGGCCGGCTTGCAAGTCGCCGCCGAGGGCCCCGCCGTGCAGTACGTGGGCGCGGCGGCCACCTACCGCATCCATCTGCGCAACCCGGGAAATGCCTCGGCCCGGAACGTCCGCCTGGCGGCCGATCTTCCCCCCGGCGGCAAGTATCTGGCCGGCAGCGAAGGGGCGCGATTGACGGCGGCGGGCAACCAGGTGCAATGGACGTTGGCCGCGCTGGAAGCCGGCGCGGAACGCACGTTCGCGGTGAAGTGCAGCCTGGGGCTGCCGGGCGCCGCGCGGATCGAGGTCCGTGCCTTGGCCGACGATGAGCTCACCGCCGCCAGCGAGGCCTTGACCCGCGTCGAGGCCATGGCCGAACTGCGGCTGGAAGTGAAGGAGCCCGACGGGCCGGTGCCCGTCGGCGAAGAGGCCGTCTACGAGGTGCACATCCGCAATCGCGGCACGAAGGATGCCCAGGACGTGGAGGTCATGGGGTATTTTTCGCCGGGGATCGAACCCGTGGCCGGCGACGGCGCCGCCTACCGCCTGGGCCCGGGCCGGGTGGCCTTCAAGCCCATCGCTTCGCTGCCCGCCGGCGAGGAGGTGAAGTTGACGATTCGCGCGCGGGCCGCCACGGCGGGGAACCACGTCTTCCGCGCCGAAGTCCATTGCCAACGGCTGGGAACGCGGCTGGTGAGCGAGCAGACCACGCACTTCTATCAGGAGGGGCCGGCGACGTTGCAGGCGTCGCGCGATCTGCCGCCGCCGCCGGCCGACGGGCAGCCCCAGGCCCAGCCGCCGCGGACCGCCGACCGGCCGCCCATCGAGCGCTAAGCGGGCGCCGCGCCGAGTGCCACTGGCTTCGCCAGTGCCTGTCTGCGAGGGGCTCAGGTGAGCACTGGCAGAGCCAGTGGCACACGCGGGATCGCATAGGTCCTATAAGTCTCATAAGTCCCATGGGACTGAGAGGACTTCGGGGCTCCTTCTTGCCGTAACTCCCAAGGGGGGAGTGCGGGGGGAGTCAGGGCGGAATCTTGACATCGCCCTCCGGCCCGAATATTATCAGTGGTATGAGCATCTGGAACAAAATCTTGCTGGGGCTGATCGGCCTCAGCGCGCTGGCGCTGTTTTACCTCTCGGTGCGCATGCTGAAGACGCAGCAGCACTGGGAAATGAAGGTTGCCCAGTTTCAGAAGAAGCTCCTTGAGGTCCGCCAGGAGAATCAACAACTCGTCGAGGCGGACAAGCTTCCCAACGGCAACAAGGGCACCCGGTTGGCCAAGTCGGAGTTGGAGAAGGTGCTGATCGGGCGGGGGCGGGTGTGGCACGACTGCGTACCGTTGTTGGTGGCGCTGGATCGCCAGAGTGGCAACGTGGCGGTCAACGTCATGCAGCCGGAGCCACACGCGATCACGAAGAATATGGTCTTGTACGTGATGTCGCAGGCCGACGTGCAGCAGGGCGGGCGCTACGTGGGCGAGTTCCGGGTGCTGGCCGTGGCCGGCAAGAAGATCGAACTGACCCCCGCCGAACCGCTGGATGAGGCGGAGATCAACCAGTTGGCCAAGAGCGACGTCGGGGGTAAGGGATGGATCATGTACGAGATCATGCCCATCGACAAGCACGAGACGTTTGCGGGCCTCAAGCGGGAGGAACTCAAGGCCTTGTTGCCGGCGGACAGCCTGCGGGAATATGAGAAGGACGGCGGGCCGGCGGAGAAGGGCGACGCGAAGAAAGACAAGCCCTGGCGGGTGCAGAATGGCAAGTACGTGCGGCGGCTGCGCGACTACGCGGCGAGCTTCGAGCACTTCCGCACGGCGCGCGCCCGCTTCGACGACCTCTGCGAGGCCGCCGAGCGCAATCGGCAATACCTGCAACACGCCTCCGACGACGCCAAGCAGCAGACGCAGTTCCAGCAGAAGGTCCGCGACGATTTGGTGACCGACAAGACGGCCGTCGACGCCGAGGTGACTGCCGTGCACAAGCACCTGGGGGCCCTCCGGGAAGAACTGGAGGCGATGGAGTACGACGTCCAGCGGAGGCTCGAGGCCAACGTGGCCTTGGCCAAGAAGATCGTCCAGGAGCAATTGGAGGCCGCGCGGCGCATCGACGAGCGGACTACCCGCACGATCGCCAAAGGCGGCGGGGAAAGATAACGGATTGGGCATCTACGATCGGGACTATTTTCGCCAAGAGCGGCCCGGCTTCTCCCTCGGCCTGCCCCACAGTGCGGTTGTGACCCTGATCCTGCTGAACGCCGCCGTCTGGGTGGCGGACAGCCTGTTGGGCGGCGATGCCCACCGGCATGGGATCAGTAATCTGCTGGCCGCCCGCGTCGGCACCCTCACCCACCCCTGGCTGTGGTGGCAGTTTCTCACCTACGCCTTCGTCCACGACCCCGACCACTTCAGCCATATCCTCTTCAACATGCTGGTCCTCTGGTTTCTCGGCCGCGATGTTGAGGAACTCTACGGCCGCTGGGAGTTCCTGCGGCTGTACCTGGTCTTGGCGGTGGTGGGCGGCGTGGCCTGGGCAGCGGTCAATTTGTTCCTCGCCGCCCCCGCGGCGCGGGCGGTGGACTTCGGTCCGCATGGCCTGAGGGTAATCGGCGCCTCGGGGGCGGTGACCGGGATCGTGATCCTCTACGCCCTGAATTTTCCGCGCCGCACGCTCCTCTTCATGTTCGTGCTGCCCATGCCGGCCTGGGTCTTGGGCGTGATGGTCGTGCTCTTCGACATCTTCGGGGCCATGCAGCGCGAGGGCAACGTGGCCTCCTCCGTTCACCTCGCCGGGGCCGCCTTCGCCGTGCTCTACTTCCAGCAGCGATGGAACTTCGGCGCGCTGCTGCAGGGACGCTTCGCCTGGCCCTGGTTCCGCTCCCGCGGCCGCCTGCGGATCCATCGCCACGAGCAAGACGACGGGCCGTCCGAGCGCGAGCTGCGCGAAAAGGAAGTAGATCGCATCCTGGAGAAGATCCATCGCGAGGGGGAAGGCAGCTTGACGCGAAAAGAGCGCCGCATCTTGGAGACCGCCAGCCGCGAGTATCAACAGCGCCTGCGCGGAGAGTAACGGCGGCGGCCGCCGACATAGGTCCCCTAAGTCCCATGGGTCCCATAGGACTTAGGGGACCTATGGGACTTATGATTGGCCACAGCACCGGGCATCTTCGCCATCTTTCCCAGTCATTAAACTCCCTTCCTTCCGAAGGCTTCGCTCAAGCCGTAGGATTAGACCGACGAAGTAAGAACAAGGGGGATTCTGCGCACGGAATCTCCCACGACTTGCCGTGCCGGGGGAGGAGACACGTGAGCGACGTCGGGCAGCAACAATTCCGCCAAAGCGGTTTGGCGCCAGCAGCGGCCAACTGGATCGCCGATTGGATCGCCGACCTCGGCGCGCTGGCTACCGATTGGATGATCGAACTGGGAAGCGTCGCCTGGTTCGCCTTGCGGACCTTTCGCTGGCTGCTGACGCGGTTGCCCCGGCGGGAAACGCTCTTGCCGAATTTCTACCAGATTGGCGTGCTCAGTCTGCCGGTGGTGGCGTTGACCGGGACCTTTATCGGCATGGTGCTGGCCGTGCAGAGTTACAGCCAGTTCCGCGCGCTGGGCTTGGAGTCGCGGCTGGGAGAGGTGATCAACATGTCGCTGGTGCGGGAATTGGGACCGGTGCTGGCGGCCACGATGCTGGCCGGCCGCGTGGGCAGCTCCATGGCGGCGGAGCTGGGCACCATGCGGGTCACCGAGCAGATCGACGCCCTGGCGAGCATGGGGGCCAACCCGATCCACTACCTGGTCGTGCCCCGCTTCTTGGGCTGCCTGCTGTTGATTCCCGCCTTGACGATCGTCGCCGATTTCATGGGCGTGGTGGGGGGGGCATTTTACGGGGTCTATCTGCTGGGGATCGACTCGCACCTCTATTGGGCCCATTCCCGCGCCTACGTCGGCAATTTCGACCTCTTCGCCGGGGTCTTCAAGAGCCTCTTCTTCGGCGCCGCCATCGCCCTGATCAGTTGCCATCGCGGCTTCCACTGCGATCCGGGGGCGCAGGGGGTGGGCCGGGCGTCCACCACGGCCTTCGTCAGCTCGTTCGTCACCATCTTGTTGTTGGACTTGATCTTGGCCATCGGCCTGGACAAGTTGTACCTGGCCCTATGGCCTCAAGGTCCGAAGGTTCTTTGATCATGGTCGGTATCGGGTCCAAAGCAAGCGCCGGCGCGTCCCCGGAGGGCGGGGCCGCCGCTGCGCTGCTGCGGCTGGAAATGCTGAGCGTCGATTTTTCGCAGCAGGCGGTGTTGCGCGACATCAATTTGAGCATCACCCGCGGCGAGACCCTGGCGATCATCGGCGAGAGCGGCTGCGGCAAGACGGTGCTGTTGAAGACGATCATTGCCCTGCTGCGGCCCAGCCGCGGCAAGGTCTTCTTCGAGGGGCGGAACCTGGCCGAGATGGACGAGCGGCAGCTCACCGAGGAGCGCATCCGCTTCGGCTTCCTCTTCCAGCAGGCCGCCCTGTTCGACAGCCTGACGGTGGCCGAGAACGTGGGCTTCCCCTTGCGGCAGCACACCGCCGCCGGCGCCGACGAGATCCGGCAAGTGGTGCTCTCGCGGCTGGCCGAGGTCGGGCTGCCGGAGAGTGTGCTGGGGCAGAAGCCGGCCGAGCTTTCCGGCGGCATGCGGAAGCGCGTCGGCCTCGCCCGCGCCCTGGCCCTGGAACCGGAAGTCATGCTCTACGACGAGCCCACCACCGGCTTGGACCCGATCATGGGCGACGTGATCAACGAACTGATTCTCAGCACCCGGCGGCGGCACCCCGTGACCAGCGTGCTGGTGACGCACGACATGCGCACGGCGCGGAAGGTGGCCGGCCGGGTGGTGATGCTTTATCCCTTGTCGCGGCTGGGCAAGGACGAGTCGCAGATCATCTTCGACGGGCCGCCCCAGCGCTTGGACGACGCCGCCGAACGCCGCGTGCGGCAGTTCGTCCGCGGCGAGGCAGGCGACCGGCTCAAGGAAACCCGCGCCGAGAGGGGAGGCTAGACCATGGACGAACGCAAATTGCAGTTCCGCGTCGGCGCCACCGTGGTCGCCGCCGTACTGATTACCGGCATCCTCGTGGCGTTGTTCGGCAACGTGCCGGCGCCTTTCCGCAAGAAAACGACCATCTGCGTGCGTTTCCCCGAGGCGCCGGGCGCGGTCCCCGACACCCCCGTGCGCAAAAGCGGCATTCTCATCGGCCGCGTAAGCCACATCGAGTTCGACAAGGACGATACCGGCGTGTTGGTGACCATCCAGATCGACGGCAATCGCACGGTCTATCACGACGAGAAGTGCCGCATCGTCAATTCGCTCATCGGCATCGGCAGCGATACGGTGCTGGAGTTCTTGCGGCGGCCCGGCGCCGGCCCCCACACACCCCTCGCCGACGGCGAAAGAATCAACGGCGAAGTCGCCAGCGATCCCACCCGCGCCATCGTCGACCTGGAACAAAGTCTCGGCGAAACCATGAGCCGCGTCAAAGGCGCCAGCGACGCCCTGGGCGACACCTTCCATCGCCTCGACGGGCTGCTGAGCCGCAACGAGGACCGCATCACCCACGTCATTCAAGAGTCGGGCGAAACCCTGGACCTCCTCAAGAGCACCCTGAACAACACCAACGACATCATCGGCGACAAGGAAACGCGGCAGAATCTCCGCGACGCCATCAAGCAGTTCCCCAAGACGCTCGACGATGCCAGCGAGACCGCCAGGCAGATGGGCGACGCCATGAAGACGGTCCAGCAGAACCTGAAGAACCTGGAAGGGCTGACCAAGCCGCTGGGCCAGCGCGGCGAGACGCTCGTCCAACGCATGACCGACGGCACCGACAAGCTCAACCAGGTGATGGACGAAATGCTCCGCTTCAGCCGCAGCTTGAACGATCCCGACAATGCCCTGGGCCAACTGGTGAACAATCCGGAACTGGTCCGGCACTTGACGCGGGCGGCCAAGAACATCGACGACCTGACCCGGCAACTCAAGCCGATCCTCGACGACGCCCATGTCTTCACCGACAAGATCGCCCGCCATCCGGAGGCCTTGGGCCTCCGCGGCGCCATCAAGCCCAGCCCGGGGATCAAGTAAAGGATGAAGGATGAAGGATGAAGGGGAGGAGGCCGCACGCTTGTGGTTTCCCTTCATCCTTGATCCTTTATCCTTCATCCTTACCCTCTCACCGGCCGCCCGGTTGCAACGGATAGACCGTCTGGCCGCCGATCGCCGGGCCGGCGGGCGCGGGGGCCGGCACCATCTCCGGCGGAGCGACACCGGGGGGCGGGTTGATCCTCATGCCCGGAGCCCCCGGCGCGGAGGGCGGCAACGCCGTCGCCTGCACCCCGCGGCGAAGGGTCTCGGCACGCCCGCGCAACTGGTCCGGCGGAGAGAGCACCTGCGGCTGCAGCCGATACTCGAAGACCCGCTGGTCGCGAATCTTTCCCGGCACGATATTCTCGGAAATGAAGTCCAACCCGTAGAACTCGTACCACGGGGGCGGGACGGGCTGGAGCAGCGTGAGGGTTTCATAACCGTCTTTGACGAGGCGGACCTGCCGCTGGCCGTAGTAGGTGAAGGGAGTCGTCACCGGCGTGATGCCGATGTCGTAGTCGTCCACATAGACCAGCGCGCCGGGCGGATCGCTGCGAATGGTCATCTCCCGCTCGACGCAGCCACCGGCTGCCGCCGCCGCAAAGGCGGCCAGCGTCCAGAGCGAAGTCCGGGGAGATGCGAGCATGGCACAAACGCCTGGCGAAGAGGTCTGGAAGCGCATGATGAGGTGGCGAAGTATAATGGCTGGGCCGCCGGGACGCTAGGCCGAAAAATAAGGCGGAAGGCGGAGGGTGGAAGGGGGAAGGAAGGGGAAAAGGGGGAGGGCGGAGGGCGGAAGGGGGAAGGCGAACGCGCAAGAGTGCCGCCGCCCGCTTGCGGGTTCGCATCCTTCCGCCCTCCGCCTTCCGCCCTCCCCCTTCCTCTTCCGCCTTTCCCCACAGAGGGCGGTTGACTAGAATAGAAGTTCGCGCGACATGCTGGACCCGGCAGGTTGACCTTCCCCCCCGTTTGGACATATTCCCCGCCTTATGGACCCTCAAAAAACTGCTTGGCAAAGCGGTTTGGAGCATGTGGCCCTGAGCGACTTGGGGCTGCGGCGTTCCAACAACCAGGACTCGATGACCGCCGCCGTGGCCGGCAGCCTGGCGGCGTTTCAGCAGCGGGGGCACTTGTTCATGGTGGCCGACGGCATGGGGGCCCACGCGGCGGGCGAGCTGGCCAGCAAATTGGCCGTCGATACCGTGCCGCTGAGTTACCATAAGCTGACCGATCGCTCCCCTCCGGAGGCGTTGCGGGCGGCCATGGAAGACGCCAACAGCCAGATCCACAGCCGCGGCTCCGCCAGCCCGGATTTCAAAGGCATGGGCACCACCAGCACCGTGCTGGTGCTGTTGCCGCAAGGGGCCATGGTGGCCCAGGTCGGCGACAGCCGGGCCTATCGTTTGCGCGGCAACCGCTACGAGCAACTGACCTTCGATCATAGTCTGGTGTGGGAGATGCGGGCGGCCGCGCAACTGTCCGCCGACCAGGTCCCCGATTACATTCCCAAAAACGTCATCACCCGTTCCTTGGGGCCGAATCCTTCGGTACAAGTCGACCTGGAAGGGCCGTTTCCGCTGCAAGCCGGCGATACCTTCCTGCTCTGCAGCGACGGTCTCTCGGGCCCGGTCCACGACGAGGAGATGGGCATCCTCCTGCAGTGTCTGCCGCCGGCCGAGGCCGCCCGCACCCTCGTGGATCTGGCCAATCTCCGCGGCGGGCCCGACAACATCACCGTGGTGATCGTCCGCGTCAAGGGGCCCTTGGGTCCCGGCGACCAGCCCAGCGGTTCGCTTCCGCCGTCGACGCGGCATCCCGTTCACCCCGCCATGTGGACCGTCTTGGGGGCCCTGGTGGTGATCGGATTGGGGCTGTTGGCGTGGAGACAGCCCCTGTCCGGATTGGCCGCTTTGGCGGCCGCCGCCCTGGTCGGCCTGATCGCCGCCATGCAACATTATCGTGGCGGCAGGGCCTGGTCGCAGTGGAATGGGCAGCCCTTGGGACGCGGACCGTATACGGCGATCCAGTGTGTCCCCAACGCCGCGTTTACCGACCAACTTGCCTCGGTGGCCCGGCAACTCCGCACCGCTGCCGCCAGCGAGAACTGGACGGTGGACTGGACCCGCTTCAACGCTCAACTCGACACGGCCGCGGCGGCCAGCCATGGCGGCGATCACGCCCAGGCTGTCCGCCAGTATGCCCAGTTTATCAGTGCCCTGATGGCCGAGTTGAAGCGCCAGCGGCGCGCCGGCGGAACTAGCGGTTCGGCAGGGGAATGAGCTTGGTGCCTACTTCCTCCGGGGGGGCTGTGGGATCTGCTTCTCGCCCTCAGCTTGGTTCGTCTTTCCCGGCAGGGCCGCTCGTGCTAAACTCCGCGTTTTCCTGCGACAAGGAGGTCGCCATTGTTCTCGAAGCGGCCGATTCGGGTCAAACTCTTGGTCGGTCTGGGCCTGCTGGTGGTCATGGTGGCCATTCTCGCCAGCAGCGGCTTGTATAGCACCTATACCTATCGCAACCTGGTGAAGAGCCTGAGTTGGCGGGTGAGCGTGTTGCCGCTGGCCGCCGAGGTCAACAGCCACGTGAACAAGCTGCGG
>JBKQVT010000011.1:0-58129 GCA_052139835.1 Thermoguttaceae bacterium | reverse complement strand
TTCGTCGTTGGTGGAGGGGCTGCCGGCGGTAAACAAGTTGCTACAAGTGGCGGCGCTGAGGGTCGCATAGGCGTAGCCGCCGGTGGCCGGGGTGTCGGTGCCGAGAAACCACTTGTCGATCAACTCGTTGAGCTGGGTGGCCGAGCTGCCGACGGCGAGATTGCCCAGCGCGGCGCCCTGGTAGTGGGCGTTGGCCACATTGCCGGTAATCACGTCGGCCGCCAGGACCTGGACGTAGCCGGGCATGTCCAGCGCGGCGGCGTCGGCCACAATGGTCTTCAAGTCGCTGAAATCGGTGGCGCTGAGCACGCCGCCGTTCTCCGTTTCCACGCTGCGAAGAATGGTGATCATGTCCGTGCGGCCGATCGAGCCGTCGGCGTCCAGGCTCTTGGTGAGACTGGCCAGCGCCGGGTCCTTCAGCGTGAGGAACCCGCCGGTGCTGACGGTCACGGTGGCATGGGCCGAGAATCCGCCGGCCTGGGCGGTCACCATGGCGGAGGTCTGCTGCGCGGGGGCGGTGTAGAGACCGCTGGCGTTGACGGCGCCGCTGCCCGTGATCGACCACGTCGCGGCCGAAATCGCCACGCTCTGGCCGAACTGGTCGACGCCGGCGGCGGTGAATTGCTGCGAGCCGCCCGTAGACACCGTGACGCTGCCCGGCGTGACGCCCAAACCGCTGAGGAACTGGGCAACCGTCACGGTCACCCGGCCGCCGGAGACCGACAAGCCGTTGGACTGGTCGGTGATCGTCGCCGTGAAGGTGTAGGTCCCGGCCCGCGCGAAGGTGACGGTGGTGTTGTGCGCGGCGCTGGTTCCGTTGCTGCTGAAGGTCGGCGCCGGTGCGCCGGCGGGCGGCGCGACGGTCCACGTATACACAAGAATGTGCGCTTCGTTGGCGTCGGCCCCGAGGGTGCTCAGTTGCACGGTCGTCGTGGTGACGTTCGAGGCCGCGGCGGCGGCGGCCACGGTCGGGGCCGCGGAGGTCAACCCCCCACTGACCATCGCTATCCGGCGGTGCAAGGCCAGGGGAATCATCGCCAGCGACGGCTCGACAGGCGCGGTGGAATTGAGCACCAACCGTGGTTCGAGGATTTCCACGCGGAGGTTTCGTTCCAGCGTTGCGCGCGGGCGACGCTGCAGTACATCCGACCGGCGAAATAATCTAGCCATTCTTCCCCTCTCGCGTCCGTTTGCCATCTTGCCCCGTTTGGCGATCGGCTGGCCCAGGCGACATTTTCAACACCCTCCGAGCGGCCAACGTTGCCCACGCGGTTGCCCTGGATGAAGGCTCCCTGGAGAGAAGAGCAGTCTGATTGTATCAACTGCAAGGGACGCTGCAATAGTGCTAACGGGGAGGCTTGTAGCGAAATTGGAGGAGTTAGAAGTTAGAAGTTAGAATCGCGGAGCGGTGGGCCGTGAAGGTTCGCGAACGCTGACTGACGCGCATGCGCCAGCGGCGACAGTGGCGATGGGCGAGGAGAGGAGCGCCCACGGCGGGTCAGACTTCGTCGCGGGCGATGAAGCAGACCAGCGAGCGGCCTTCCAAGGCGACAATGCCGCTGGCCGGCGGCGGCGGGCCCTTCAGATCGGGATAGATGTCGCGAGGACTGGGGGCCGCCGTGTTGATGAACAGCCACCAGGCGTAATGGCGGGCGATCTTGGGGATGGTGAACTTGTGCGGCTCCGCGGCGGCGTGGAGCATGATCAGCACGTGGTGGTTGGGAAGTTCCGTCACCTCGCGCCGCGGGGCGGCGCCGAAGAGACACACCAGGCTGCTGTAGCCGTCGGACCAGTTCACCGCGCCGCCGGCGGGCGCATACCAACTGACGTCGGGCAGGCCGCCCGGCCGCACCGGCAGGCCGGTGAGAAAGTCGGTCCGCCGCACCGTGGGTTCGGCCTTGCGGAACTCGGCCAGGGCCCGGTAAAACCGCAGCAAATGCTCGTGCTTCTGCACCAGCCGCCAGTCGAACCAGGAGATGGAATTGTCCTGGCAGTAGGCGTTGTTGTTGCCTTGCTGGGTGCGGCGGCACTCGTCGCCGAAGGAGAGCATCGGCACCCCCTGGCTCAGCAGCAGCGAAGCGAGCATGTTCTTGATCTGGCGGAGGCGGACGATTTCCACGCTGCGGCGGGTGGTGGGGCCCTCGACGCCGTAGTTGCAACTGAAATTGTTGTTGTCGCCGTCGTTGTTCCGCTCGCCGTTGGCCTCGTTGTGCTTGTGCTTGTAGCTGACCAGGTCGTTGAGCGTCAGGCCGTCGTGCGAGGTGATGAAGTTGATGCTGTGGTAGGGGCGCCGGCCGCTGGCCTGGTAGAGGTCGCTGGAGCCGGCCAGCCGGGTGGCCAGGGGGCCGATCATGTGCGGGTCGCCCCGCCAGTAGCGGCGGAGGTCGTCGCGGTAGCGCCCGTTCCATTCCGCCCAGCGGAGGCTGCCGAAGGTGCCCACTTGGTAGGCCCCGCTGGCGTCCCAGGCCTCGGCGATGATCTTCGAGTCGGCCAGCAAGGGGTCTTCGCCGATCGACTCGACCACGGGCGGATTGGGCACCAGGTTCCCCTCGCGGTCGCGGCTGAGAACCGATGCCAGGTCGAAGCGGAAGCCGTCGACGTGATAGTTGTGCACCCAGTGGCGGAGGCAATGGAAGAGCATCTCGCGGACGATGGGGTGGTTTCCATTGAGCGTATTGCCGCAGCCGGAAAAGTTGCGGTAATACTGGCCGCCGTTTTCCAGCATGTAGTAGACGCGGTTTTCCAGCCCCTTGAAGCCCAGGGTCGGGCCCCACTGGTTGCCTTCGGCCGTGTGGTTCAGTACCACGTCGAGGATCACTTCGATGCCGGCGGAGTGCAGGGCGCGGACCATCTCCTTGAATTCCCGCACCTGGCAGCCCGGCTCCGTGCCCACGGCATAACCGCGATGGGGCGCGAAAAAGGCCAGGGGATCGTAGCCCCAGTAGTTGATGCGCGGCGGGCGCTGGCCGAGGCAGTCGAGGATGGAGAATTCATGGACCGGCATCAGCTCGACGGCGGTCACGCCCAACGACTTCAGGTAGGGGATCTTCTCGACCACGCCCAGGTAGGTGCCGGGGTGCGCCACGCCGCTGGACGAGGCGACGGTCAATCCGCGGACGTGCAACTCGTAGATGATCGTCTCGGCCAGGCTGCGGCGAAGGTGGCGGTCGCCCTGCCAATCGAACTCGTCGTGGATGACGACGCACTTGGGCGGGCGGATAATGCCCCCCTCGGCCGGCAGGAAGTCGCCTGCCAGGGCCTTGCAATACGGGTCGATCAGCCGGGCCTGGGGATCGAAGCGGTAGCCCCGCTGCGGCTCGTGCGGCCCGTCGGCCTGGAAATGGTAAAGCTGGCCCGGACCGGCATCCGGGACGAAGATGCTCCAGATGTCGCCCCAGCGGTTCAGGTCGGGGTCAAAGTCGATGATCTCGCTGGGCTCCGGATCGCCCGTCTTCTCGTATAGCAGCAGGCGCATCGCCGTGGCGCTGCGACTGAAGACCACGAACTGGACGCCGCCGTCGTGGACAATCGCCCCGTAAGGCAGGGGGTGGGTGAACCGCAGCGCGGGATGCCGCTGCAACATGGCCGGGGACTCGACGGGGCAGCCGGGGTGGAAGCCAACACGGCAATCATAGCACTGATTTGCGTCCAGCGACATGTTCCACCCGTCCGCGCCGGTCCCAAGGTGACAAATAGGCAAAGTAGATGGCCGCCAGAAACGACGCCCTGCCGCTATCCCCTTATTCTTCGGTAGCGGTGGGGCAAAAGTGAAGTGGCAGATGGGGCCTGCCACGGAAGGGGGGCTGCCAGGGACTGGGGGCTGGGGATTGGGGACTGGGTCCAACCCTCTTCCTGCCCCCACGCCCGCCGGACGCAGCCGGCGGGCGGGAAAACATGGCCCGCCGCTGCTGTCACAGAACGACAACGGCTCGGCCTTTAAGAGCGTGGAGTTCAATCAACTCCTCGGCGGGCACGAAATCGTCTGGTTGCCTTCTCCCCCTCGGACGCCATGGTACAATGGCGGCTATGGGCGACCCCTTTTGCAGCCCACAAGGCGATCAAGCCGACAAACTAGCTGCGTCCCCGTTTCGACTTCTGGGGTATAGCTCCTCTGAACACTGCCGACGCGCGTTTGCATTGGTCGCTCTTCTGGCCACCGGATATCCAATCATGAAACTTTTTCCCAGTATGGGCCGCGCGGAATCACAACCCGCGGCGTGCCCGTCGCGGCTCCGATGGTGCCAGTTCACGCTGCGCGAGATGCTGCTGGCGGCCTTGGCGTTCTGCCTGCTCGTGGCGCTCTTTGTCCACCCCCGCCGCTCCACTCCGACTCCAACGTTCTTTTCTGAACGCTTCCACAGAGAGCAAGGGCAGGTTGTTCAGGCCGCGTTTGCGCGGCTCGGCCTGAAGTCTGACGCGTGCGCGCCGGGCATGTTCCAGCGCCGCGAGTGGGACGGGGCCGCGGCAGCTAATTCCGAAATTATCGTGTTCTCGCCACCTCGGAGCCAGTCGAGAGCTGTTGTTGGGGAGTTGAATCGCGGAATCCGAGAGATGTTGACACAGGGCGGCTGGGAAGTTTACCAGCGGGGTCTACAGCCCTACGACGAGGACGTGGCATCCTACGCGTTCGGCCACGGTTTCCGAAAAGGAGATATCGAGGGCGATATTTGCGTGTATGCTATGGAGGACCCCAAACGGCCCGACCACTGGCTTTTCGAAGTCCTCATCCACGAGTCAAGGTGTAGCCCGCAGACAGAAAGGTGACAGCCGCCAAATTTGGGAAGGATAGGAGACAGAAAGAGACAGAAAGGTGGGAGACAGAAAGGTGGGAGACAAAAAGGTGGGAGACAAAAAGGTGGGAGACAAGTGACAAAAAGGTGACAGCCACCAAATTTGGGAAGGATAGGCAAGAATAGTGGCAACTGCCAGCCTATATTGGCCAAATTTGGTGGCCGTCACCTTTCTTTCCTCGGTCGTCCCTCCCCTCCCGCTTCCACCCTACTTCTTCTCTTCCTTGTGGAACACGGCATGGCAATCGTCGCAACTGGCGGCCAACTTGGCCATGGCCGTCGCGGTCGCCTGCGGATCGCCGGCGTGGATGCCGCGGTTGGCGGCCACGGCCGCGTCGCGCAACTCCAGGCAGAACTTGTGCCACTGGGCAACCTGCTCGGGCGTCTTGGCCGCCTCCTTGCTCCCATCGCTCCCTTGGCCGATGGCCGCCAACACGGCGCTATAGCCGGCTGTTTCCTTGGCCCTCGCTTTCAGCCGCTCGTCCCGAATATCCCGCTTCAGCTTCGTGTTGATGATCGGCACCTCTTTCATCAATTGCGCAAGCGATGCGGGCGGAGTTGCAGGGGGCGTGACCGGCGCCTCGGGCATCCGTCCGATGGCGGTCTTTAGACGACCGGCCGCGCCGCTGGCCGAGTGATAGTCCTTGGCTGCGGCCAAGTCCCCCGCGGCCGCCAGGATCGGCTCCAGGTCTTGGTACTTGCCGTTGCGATCATATTGGCCCAGCGCCCAGACGATCACAACAAGGGTGTTGGCCTGTCGGGCGAGGTCCTCCTTGGAGTCGTTGTAGGCGTCTTCCGTGGCCACGTTTTCCACGATGGCCGCCACGTACTTATCGGCTTGGCGGACGAGGTCTTCGGCCGGGACCGCCAGCGCCACGGCCTGGGCCGGCGTGGGGGTCGCCGGGGTCATGGGCTGGCTCGGTTGGCTGGGGCGGGCAGGCCTGGCCGGTTCGGCCGGTTGCTGCGGCGCGGCCGGCGTCATGGGCTCGGCCGGTTGGGCCGACTTCATCGCCTCCGCCGGCTTGGCCGGATCGTCCGGCTGGGCCGTCGCGCCGCCGCAGCCGGGCAGGATCAACGCCAGCAGGACCACACAACTGCTCCACTTCATCAGATGACTCCTCGGGATGGAAAACGGAATTGCCACGGGCTCCCCAATTCTGCAAATTCCCGGTCCCCCGTCAACCTCGGCTGTGTGCCACGGCTGTCCCAGCCGTCTGAAAGCGGCGGTTTTCCCGGCGGGAGCATGGCCGACACAGCCGTGGCACGCAGGCTGGCCCGGTGCTTCTCCCCGACTCGTTTTTGCTTTACAATGGCAATCATCCCCTTCGCGGACGAAATGATGGCTAAAGCGACCTACAAGGATGCCGGCGTCGACCTGGAAGTCTATCGCCAGTCGATGGCCCGACTACCCAAGCTGCTGGGGCGGACCTATACTCCCCGCGTGCTCCCGCTGGAAGGGGGATTTGCCGGCCTGTTCCAGCTCAATTTTTCTGACCATCTCTTCGGCAAGAAATATAAAGACCCGGTGCTGGTCGCTTGCACCGACGGGGTCGGCACGAAGCTCAAGGTGGCCATCGCCGCCGGCCAGCACCGCACGGTGGGCATCGACCTGGTGGCCATGAGCGTCAACGACGCGCTGTGCTGCGGCGCCGAGCCGCTCTTCTTCCTCGATTACGTGGCCATGCCCAAGGACGATCCCGACTTGCTGGAGCAGCTCGTCGAGGGGATCGCGGCCGGCTGCCTGGAGGCGGAATGCGCCTTGCTGGGCGGCGAGACGGCGATCCTGCCCGACCTTTACGCCCCGGGCGACTACGACCTGGCCGGCTTCTGCGTGGGCGTGGTGCCCAAGGGGCGGCTTATCAACGGCTCGGCCATCGCCGCCGACGACCTCGTCCTGGGCCTGGCCTCGACCGGCCTGCACTCCAACGGCTACAGCCTCGCGCGGAAGATCGTCTTCGACATCGCCGGCCTGAAGGTCAACGATTACGTCGAGGAATTAGGCCGCACCGTGGGCGAGGTCCTCCTGGAGCCGACGCGGATCTACGTCCGGGCCGTGCGGCAGGCCCTGGGCTATTACCGCATCAAGGGCGTGATCCACGGCATTGCCCACATCACCGGCGGCGGGCTGCACGAGAACCTCGCCCGCATCGTTCCCCAAGGCGTCCAGGTGGTCATCCAACGGGGCTCCTGGCCGATGCCGGCGGTCTTTCCCTGGCTGCAGCGGCTGGGCCAAGTCGAGCAGGCCGAGATGGACCAGGTCTTCAACATGGGCTTGGGGCTGGTGATGGTCGTCAGTCCCTACTATGCCGACAGCGTCCAGCATCAGCTCAAGCGTGGCGGCGTGGACAGTTGGCCCATCGGGCACGTGCGGCCGGGCCCCGGCGGCGTGGTGTGGAAGGAGTAGCGACTTGTAGCGTGGGCATGGCTCCCAAATACGCCGCAATTGCCGGGAGAAGGCCGCCCTGCTAACTCTGTGGGTGGGGCTGGTCATCGAGGGGAAAGGTCTTTGGCACAAAAGCTAAGGCCCCTGTGGACATCGGCCGAAGGTATGTTAGAATGACCTTTGCCGCTGGGGGCGTTTTGCCGTCGGTCGGCTGATGACGCGGGGTGGAGCAGCCCGGTAGCTCGCGAGGCTCATAACCTCGAGGTCACAGGTTCAAATCCTGTCCCCGCCATTTTTTGCGGCTTCGCCGAAAAAATAGAGCAGGAGAACGGAGAAAGTCGAGAGGAGAGCCTGAATCGCTTTCTCATCTGGCTTCTCCATTCTCCTGCGGTCTACTTTCTACTCTCTCCTCTCTCTTATGGGGGAGACATGGCCTTCGCGTTCGAGAAGCTGCTCGTCTACCAGAAGGCGATCGACTTCTCTGAGGCAGCACGCAGGAAATGAAATACCAACCCGATCTCAGGGCTACCGTGCTCTTAAGGGGTTGGCGCCGTGGCGCGGGTAGACCAATTCCTGCGTGCTGCCTGACGCCGTTTGTGTGAAGTCCGAAGGTTTCCCTCGCGGGTACGGATTCCTGACCGACCAACTGAACCGCGCGGCTCTGTCGATTGCTGCAAACATCGCCGAAGGCAACGGCCGCTTTACCAAGCCGGATCGGCGGAACTTTTTTGGAATCGCGCGCGGCTCGGTCCAAGAGTGCGTCCCGGTCTTGGAACTCGCGCGGCGACGCGGCTTGCTCGAACTGGCCGACCACGCGGCTTTGGAATCACAACTTAAAGAGATTGCGCGCATGCTCAGCAGACTGATCAACGGGCTCGACAAGCGCAAAGACTGAGGTGCCCCTTTTCATCCCCCCTTTTCATTCTCCAGGGATCACAAATGCAGAAACGAACGGTTGGGAACCTGCTGCTGTCGGGCGTTCTCTTCGCAGTTGTCGGAACGCTTGGCTTCGGCGTTTGGTATCTGCTGTTTGCTGAGCACGTCAGGCATTTCGTTCAATCGGTCTCGCCGGATGGAATGTTCCGCTGCACGGTGACCGAACGGTGGTGCCGTGGTAGTCGCGCTGAGGTTCTCCTGGAAGGGTGGAAGGAGGAGCGGCGCGGGTCCGACGACGGGCCGTGGGAGAGCATGACGCGACAGGACCTCGCCGGGGACACCAGTGCTTGCAGGTCGAACTATTCCATCACTTGGCAGTACGACGCGAAGCACCGCACCACCGGTGTGACCGTCTTCGGAGACTACGGATCGCCGCCGTTTCCAGGGGAAATCATTTTCAAAATGCCGCTCGGAGCACCAGAGGCGAAGTAAGCGATCGCGCCCGCGCTTGCGAGATGCGAGATCGAAACGGGGACGAAGCTGATCGGATGCCCTCATGACCTCGGCCGGCGATTTCCAATCGACGACAAGGGTTATGGGAATCGCCATGGTCGCCTTGTCTCTCGTAGCACGGCACGGTACCTACGGCGCCGGGCGCTCGCGAATCTTCGTTCTGGGTGGCAGCAGTCGTAACGGAGCGCGGGTGGAATGAGCACGCTTGCGCCGGTTCGCACCCGGGGCAAGGTCGGCCGCGAAAGGAGACACCGCATGACGGGCGAGTTGCAATTTCCGGGGCCGCAAAAGCTCTCCCTGCCCATGCTCATCGGCCTTGGGGTTGGCGGGGTCGTCGGGCTGGCTGTCGACCTTGTCTGGATAAGAGGTCTCGGAATCGCCTGGCGGCCGCGGAAGCATACCGGCTCAGCGCCATGACGCCTGAAGCCTCCGGCGACCAAGGCGGAGGCACGTCACCCCCCGCCCCTTGCGACGCGAGGCCATTTTTCGCACGGCGTTGCGTCTAGACGAGTCGTCTCCAGCACGCCCCCGCTCTGGTGCCCCAGTTGCATTCCCGGTCGGCGGCGGGGATAATTACGGGTTGGGCTCAAAGCCTTTTCTCAGGGGCCTCCCCATGAAGAAACGGAAAAACCGCGGGGAAGCGGCCGCCGCTTCTCCGTTGCGCGCCGCGGACCGTAACCGCCACGGTGGCGACGGTTCCTATATTGTCGGCGTGGGGGCATCGGCCGGCGGGCTGGAGGCCCTCGAGCAGTTCTTCGCCCGCTTGCCCCCCGATACCGGGTTGGCGTTCATCCTGGTGCCGCACCTCGAGCCCACGCACAAGGGAATGATGCCGGAGCTGCTGGGGCGGCACACGAAGATGACGGTGGTCGAGGCCGCGGACGGCATGGAGGTCCGGCCGAACTGCGTCTACGTGATTCCGCCCAACGCCGACCTGGCGATCCTGCACGGCCGGCTCCAGGTGCTCGAACCGGTCGCGCCGCGGGGCTTGCGGACGCCCATTGATTTCTTCTTCCGCCACCTGGCCGCGGACCAGAAGGAGAAGGCGGTCGGCGTGATTCTTTCCGGGATGGGCAGCGACGGCGCCCTGGGCGTGCGGGCCATCAAGGAGCAGCTTGGCATGGTGATGGTGCAGGACCCCGCCTCGGCCAAGTTCGACGGCATGCCCCGCAGCGCCATCAACACCGGGCTGGTCGATTACGTGGCCGCGGCCGAGGCGCTTCCCGCCAAGCTGCTGCAGTACGTCCACCACGTGCCGCCGCCGGTGGCAGAACGCGATCTCGGCGAAGCCGAGCCCTCCGCCGCGCTGCAGAAGATATTCGTCCTGCTCCGCGGCCAGAGCGGCAACGACTTCTCCTGCTACAAGACGAGCACCATCAACCGGCGGCTGGAACGCCGCATGGGCGTCCACCAGTTCGACAGCCTGGGGCGGTACGTGCGTTTCCTCCAGGAGAACCCGCAGGAAGTCGAGCTGCTCTACAAGGAGTTGCTGATCGGCGTGACCGGCTTCTTCCGCGAGCCGGCGATGTACGACTTCCTCAAGGAGAAGGCGTTGCCGCCATTGCTCCAAGGCCGGCCCGGCGACGCCCCTTTGCGGGTTTGGAACCCCGCGTGCTCCACCGGCGAGGAGACCTACTCGCTGGCCATCGTGCTGAAGGAGTGCCTGGAGGGCCTGAAACTGGCGGACGGTCCGGGGATCCAAATCTTCGCCACGGACATCGACCGCGACGCCATCGACAAGGCCCGCCAGGGGATCTTTAGCGAAGGCGTGGCCGCCGACGTTTCGCCGGAGCGGCTCCAGCGCTACTTCGTCCGCGAGGACGCCAACTACCGGATCACGAAGGAAATTCGCGACCTGGTGGTCTTCGCGCCGCAGAACATGCTGGTCGATCCGCCCTTTACGAAGATCGACCTGCTCTGCTGCCGCAACTTCTTGATCTACGTCAATGTCGAGGCGCAAAGGAAGCTTGTGCCGCTGATGCACTACGCGTTGAACCCCGGCGGCCTGCTGGTGCTGGGCTCGGCGGAGAGCGCCGGCGGCTTCAGCCATCTGTTCTCGCCGTGGGATGCGAAGTGGAAGGTCTTCCATCGCCTGGACGCATCGGGACGGCCCGGCATCGAAATGCCCGCGTCCCTATCACCCCGAAAGCTTGCCGGCGCCCCCGCGGCCCCGGCAACCGAGAAAGGCAAACGAGCGGAGATGGACGTTGTCTATGCGACCCAGCGGGCGCTGTTGGACCTCTACGGCCCGCCCGCCGTCATCGTCAATGCCGAGGGAGACATCCTCTACATCAGCGCGCGGACGGGGAAGTACCTGGAGCCGGCCTCGGGAAAAGTCAACATGAACGTCTTTGCGATGGCCCGCGAGGGGCTGCGGGAGCCGCTGGGCGTCGCCCTGCACAACGCCGCGGCGCGGGGGGCCCCCTTTACGAGCAAGGGCGTCAAGGTCCGGTCCAACGGCGGTTGGACGACCGTCAATCTCATCGTCCGGCCGCTTGCCGAGCGCGACGCCCTGCGGGACTTGTTGCTGGTGGTGTTCGAGGAGACGAAGGCGCCGGGGGAAACGGCGACCGCCCCTGCGCTGGCGGAGGCCGCCCGTCCGCCCAGCGAGTTGGAAGAGGAACTCCGCCGCACGCGGGAGCGCCTCCAGAGCACGGTCCAGGAGATGCAGGCCGCCCACGAGGAACTGCGGTCGGCCAACGAGGAGCTGCAGTCCAGCAACGAGGAATTGCAGAGCACCAACGAAGAACTCAACAGTTCCAAGGAGGAGTTGCAGTCGCTCAACGAGGAGATGCAGACCGTCAACGCCGAGTTGCAGACCAAAATGGAAGAGTTGGCGCATTCCAACAGCGACATGAAGAACCTGCTGAACGGCATCGAGATCGCGACCATCTTCCTGGACAACGACCTGGGCGTGAAGCGCTTCACGCCGGACGCCGCGCGGATCGTCAACCTCGCCCCCAGCGACGTGGGCCGCCCGCTGGCCCACTTCACCACGAAGTTGAAGTACGGCCGGCTCGTCCACGACGCCCGCGAGGTGCTGGAGAAGCTGGTGCCCAAGACGGCGGAAGTCGAGGCCGGCGACGGCCGCTGGTACCACCTCCGCGTGCTGCCCTACCGCACCGAGGACAACGCCATCGACGGGGTGGCGATGACGTTCGCCGACATTACGGCCTTGAAGCGCTTGGAGGCCTCGCTCCAACAACAGAAGGCCGAGGCGCAGGCGGCCCGCGACTATGCCGAAAACATCATCGCCACCATCCGCGAGCCGCTGGTGGTGCTGGACGGCCAACTGCGGATCGTCTCCGCCAGCCGCTCCTTCTACGAGACCTTCCACGTCACTCCGGCCGTGACCGAGGGCCGGCTGCTCGATCAAATCGGCCGGCGGCAATGGGAGATCCCCGCCCTGCGGCAGCTCCTCGAGGAAGTTCTCTCCAAGGACGCGCAGTTCCAGGGTTTCCGCGTGGAGCACGATTTTCCAGGCATCGGACACAAGGTTCTGTTGTTGAACGCGCGGCGCATGGCCGGTCCGGACCGGCAGCCGGAGCTGATCCTGTTGGCCATGGAGGACATTACACAACAGCCGGCAAAACCGCGCTAGCCAGGTGAAGCTATGAGTAAAAAGGCGCCCGGGGAATCGCAACCCTCCCAAGCCGCCGCGCTGCGCCGCAAGGCCGAAGAGCGCCTGGCCGCGGCGGAGGGCAAGCCCCGAGGTCCCCACAGCGTCGCCGACGCCCGCGCCCTGGTCCACGAGCTGCAGGTGCACCAGATCGAACTGGAGATGCAGAACGAGGAGCTGCACCGCGCCCAGGCGGAGGCCCAGCAGGCATTCGAGAGGTATTCCGACCTCTTCGACTTCGCCCCGGTGGGTAGTTTCGTGTGGGACCACGAGGGGCGGATTCTGGAGGTCAACCTGGCGGGGGCCGTGCTCTTGGGCCTGGATCGCGGCGCCGTGATCCGTAAGCGCTTCGGGCAATTCGTGGCGCTGGAAAATCGCGGCGAATTCGCCGATTTCCTCCAGCGGGTGTTGACGAGCGAGGCCAAGCAGATCTGCGAGGTCAGACTCCGAAGCGACCGGACTTCGCTCCCCGTGCTGGTCGAGGGGATCGCCGCCCAGGATTGGCAAGGACCGGCGCGACTCTGCCGCGCGGCGGTCATCGACATGACCCAAGAGGAGCGCGCCAACGAATTGGCGGCAGCCAATGCCGCCTTGCAAGCGGAAATCGCCGCCCGCAAGCAGGCGGAGGAGACGGTGCGGCGGGCCAAGGAGGAATGGGAGCAGACCTTCGACACCGTCCCGGACTTCGTGGCCGTCCTGGACGAACAATACCGGATCGTGCGCGCCAACCGCCCCATGGCCCAACGGTTGGGCATCACGCCCGAGCAGTGCGTGGGGCTGCGCTGCTACGAGGCCCTCCACGGCACGGACCAGCCGCCCGACTTCTGCCCCCACGCGCGGACCTGCCAAGATAACCGGGAACATACCGCCGAGGTGCATGAGCCGCGCCTGGGCGGGCATTTCCTGGTGAGCACGACGCCGCGCTTCGATGAGCAAGGCCGGCTCATCGGCACGGTGCACGTCGCCCGCGACATTACCGCACGCAAACGGGACGAAGAGGAACGCGACACCGCGGCGGGATTCCTCCGCCTGGTGAACGAGAGCCGGGGGACCGAAGACCTGGTCCGCGCGGCCGTGACCTTCTTTCAGGAGAAGTCCGGCTGCGAGGCCGTCGGCATCCGGCTGAAAAAGGGCGACGACTACCCCTACTACGAGGCCCGCGGGTTCCCGCCGGAATTCGTGCTGCTGGAGAACCAGCTTTGTGCCCAAGACGACGCGGGGCAGCTACTCTGTGACAGCGCCGGCAATCCCGTGATCGAGTGCATGTGCGGCAACGTGATCTGCGGGCGGTTCGACCCGGCGCAGCCGTTTTTCACTGCCCGCGGCAGCTTCTGGACCAACTGCACCACCGAGCTGCTGGCCAGCACGATGGAAGCCGACCGCCAGGCCCCCACCCGCAACCGTTGCAACGGCCAGGGATACGAGTCGGTGGCCCTGATTGCCCTGGCGGTGGGCGACGACCGCCTGGGACTCCTCCAGCTCAACGACCGCCGCAAGGACCGCTTCACCGCCGAAGGGATCGCCTTGTGGGAACGGCTGGCGGGCTACCTGGCCGTGGCCCTGGCCAAGGCACTGGCGGAAGAGGTGCTGCAACAGGCCAAGGCCGCCGCCGAGACCGCCAACGCCGCCAAGAGCCAGTTCCTGGCCAATATGAGCCACGAACTCCGCACGCCCATGAACGCCATCCTGGGCATGATCGACGTGGCACTGCCGAAGGCCATCGACCCGACGATCAAGGACTGCCTGCAAACCGCCAAGGGGTCGGCCGACCTGTTGCTGACGCTGTTGAACGACCTCTTGGACTCCGCCAAAATCGAGTCCGGCAAGCTGGAACTGGAGTCGGTCCCCTTCAGCCTGCGGCGGATGTTGGATCAGGTCTCGCACATCCTTTCCATGCGGGCCAGCGAGAAGGGGCTGTGCTTCTACTGCCGAGTGGCCGAGGGTTTGCCTGACGCCGTCGTGGGTGACCGCACGCGATTGCAGCAAATCCTGCTCAATCTGGCCGGCAACGCCATCAAGTTCACCGAGCGCGGCGACGTGGAGATCAGTCTGCGGACAGCAGAGGGATTAGGGATTGGGGATTCGGGATTGGAAGAAGACAAGAAACCGGCAACCTCCGATTCTCTGCCTCTAATCCCTAATCCCCAATTCCTAATCCCTTCTGTCACGCTGGAGTTTGCCGTGCGGGACACCGGCATCGGCATCCCACCCTCCGGCCAGGAACTTCTCTTCCAGCCCTTTGCCCAAGGCGACGCCTCCATGGCGCGGCGCTTCGGCGGCACGGGCCTCGGGCTGGCCATCTGCAAAAGCCTGGTGGAGTTGATGGGCGGACGCATCTGGGTGGAAAGCGAGTTGGGCAAGGGTAGCAGCTTCTACTTCGCCGTCCGCCTGCCCTTGGCCAAGGAATCGCCCGCCGACTTTGAAACCCCTGCCGTCGTCCCGACGGCGGCCCGCACGCTGCGGATCCTGCTGGTGGAAGACAACCCCGCCAACCAGAAATTGGCCACCTACATTTTGCAGGACCGGGGCCATGCGGTCGAGATCGCCGGCGACGGCCAGGAGGCGATCTGGCTGACCGAGCAGAACCACTACGACGTGATCCTGATGGACGTGCAAATGCCGGGCATCAACGGCTTGGAAGCCACCGCCGCCATCCGCCGCCGCGAAGCGCAGAAGGGATTAGGGGCTGGGGACTCGGGATTGGAGGAGGGCAAGCGGCCGGCAACGCTCGATTCCGCCCCCCAGCCCCCAGTCCCCAGCCGCGAGTCCCCAGTTTCTCGCCCCCAGCCCCCAGTCCCCAGCCCCCAGTATCGCACGCCGATCATCGCCATGACGGCCCATGCGATGAAGGGCGACCGCCAACAGTGCCTGGCGGCGGGTATGAACGGCTACCTTTCCAAGCCCGTCAATGCCCTGGAGATGATCGGCCTGGTCGAGGGCCTGGCGGATGGGGGGCTAGGGGCTGGGGACTCGGGATTAGAGGAAGGGCAACCCACGACCGTCGAACCCGCAACCCTAATCCCTAGCCCCCAGTCCCGAGCCCCTATCTTCGATCCCGAGGAGGCGCTGGCACGGTGCTTCCACAGCCCCGACATGATGCGCGAAATGATCCAATGCTTCTTCGACGAGGTGGACATCTTGTTCCCGCGGGTGCGTGCCGCCCTGGAGAAGGGCGACCTGGTGGAGGTCGGCCGGCTGGGACACCGCATGAAGGGAACGGTAGTCTACCTGGGGGCACAACCGGCGAAGGAGGCCGCGTTGCGGGTGGAGCGATTTTCCAAGACCAGCGGCGGCACGCCCTCCGAGGCGGAAGAAGCCATCAGCGCGCTGGAGCACGAGTGCCTGGTGTTGAGAACCGCCCTCAGCGCGCACCCGCTGGCGGCCGAACCAAGGCAGAGCGATTAGGCGCCGGTCGAGCCGGCTGCGGCCGTCGCCCCCAATCGCGTGTCTTAGCGTGCATTAAAGAAACCCGTTTTGCCGCCCGGTGATTCGTGGACGTTTTTCACGGCTTGCACGTCTGCCCCGACGGGGGTATAATCAAGGGTTTCCCCGCTTTCCCAGGGCGTCGGTCCCCTGACCGGCTTTTCGGCAAACTATGGACTTGGCACGGCTCCGCAATATCGGCATCTCGGCGCACATCGACTCGGGCAAGACCACCCTGAGCGAGCGCATCCTCTTTTACGCGGGGAGGATCCATCGCATGCAGGAGGTGCACGGCGAGGGCTCCGGCGCCACCATGGACCACATGGAGCTGGAGAAGGAACGCGGCATCACCATCACCAGCGCCGCCACCAGCGTCGCCTGGGGCGACGCCCGCATCAACCTCATCGACACCCCCGGCCACGTCGATTTCACCGTCGAGGTGGAGCGAAGCCTCCGCGTCCTGGACGGCGCCATCCTCGTGCTCTGCGCGGTGGGCGGGGTGCAGGCCCAATCGTTGACCATCGACCGGCAGATGCGCCGCTATCACGTCCCCCGCCTGGCCCTGGTCAACAAGATGGACCGCGTCGGCGCCGACGCCGGCAAGGTGATCGAGCAACTGCGGGCCAAGCTGGGCTGCAACGCGGTGGCAATGCAACTGCCCATCGGCCGCGAGGCCGATTTCCAGGGGGTGGTCGACCTGATCGCCCAGGAGGCGATCTACTTCGACGGCGCCAAGGGCGAAGACGTCCGCCGCGAGCCCATTCCCGCCGCGCTGGCCGACGAGGCCCGCCACGCCCGGCAGTACTTGCTGGAAGCGCTGTCGATCTTCAGCGACGAGGTGATGGAGCTGCTGCTGGCCGAGGAAACGGTCCCCCTGGCGCTGGTGTACGAGACGATCCGGCAGGCGGTCTTCAGTCAGCAGCTTACGCCGGTGTTTCTCGGCAGCGCCTACCGCAACAAGGGCGTGCAGCCGCTGCTGGACGCGGTGGTCCGCTACCTGCCTTCGCCGCTGGACTGCCCGGTGAAGGCCCTGGCGCACAACGACCCGGCGAAGGAAGTGCCGCTGGTGGCCGATCCGGGAAAGCCCACCGTGGCCATGGCCTTCAAGATCGTCGAGGACCCCTACGGCACGCTGACCTTCATGCGCATTTACCAGGGCAGCTTCGTCAAGGGGGGCAGCTACTACAACCAGCGCAACGGCCGCAAGGAGCGCGTCAGCCGCATCGTGCGAATGCACGCCGCCGAGCGGGAAGAGATCGACTCGGCCGCGGCCGGCGACATCGTCGCCGTCCTGGGCGTCGACGCCGCCAGCGGCGACACCTACGCCGCGCAGTATCCGTATTGCACGCTCCGCAGCATGTTCGTGCCGGAGCCGGTCATCAAGATCGCGGTGGCCCCGGCCACCCGCGACGGCGCCGACCGGCTGAGCAAGGCCCTGCAGCGGTTTCGCCGCGAGGACCCCACGCTGCACGTTTCCGTCGACGATGAGACGGGCGAGACGATCCTGGCCGGCATGGGCGAGCTGCACTTGGAGATCTACCTGGAGCGGATCCGCCGCGAGTTCAACGTGGCGGTCGAGGTCGGACCGCCCAAGGTCAACTATCGCGAGGCCCCCACGCAAGCGGCCAAGTTCAACGTGCGGCACAAGAAGCAGACGGGCGGGGCGGGCCAGTTCGCCCACATCGTCGGCCGCCTCGACGTCCTCCCCGAGGACGCCCCGGAACCGTTCGTCTTCGAGGATTGCGTCAGCGGCGGGCGGATCCCCAAGCAGTTCATTCCCGCCGTGGAGAAGGGCTTCCGCCAGTGCCTCCGCAAGGGACCGCTGGCCGGCTACCCGGTCGTCGGCCTGGCGGTCTTCCTGGAAGACGGCTCCTATCACGAGGTGGACAGTTCCGACATGGCGTTTCAGACGTGCGCTCGGACGACGATGCGGGAGAATTTTTCCAAGACCCGGCCCGTGCTCCTGGAGCCGGTGATGAAGATCGAGATCGAGTGTCCCAGCCAATTTCAAGGGACGGTGGTGGGCAATCTGACGGCCCGCCGCGGCATGGTCGTGGCCACCGAGTTGGACGGGGTGACGGCGCGGATCGAGGGCGAGGTTCCCCTGGCGGAGACGTTCGGCTATTCGACCGACCTGCGGAGCATGACGCAGGGACAGGGGACCTTCACGATGGAGTTTGCCCGCTATCGCCGCGTGCCGGCGAGCATCGAGCGGGAGATCATCGCCGAGCGGAAGCGGGCCGCCACGGCCGGGGCCGTGTGAAGCGGGGGCCGCCAGGGGAGAATCCATGACCATCGCCGAGTTGCGAAGGCATGCCAAAGAGCAACTGGACGGGTTGCCCCCCGACAAGGTTCGCGTGGCCGCGGAATTCTTGGATTATCTGGAAACCGCCGCCAGCCGGGATGCAACCGCCGAGTTGCTCAAGATGCCGGGATTGCTTCGGGACGTTCAGGAGGCGCCCAGGCACATTAAGGGCGGGCGGTACAAGGATTGGCGAAATCTGCCGTTTCCCGATTGACCCACCTCGGCAAACTGGGTAATCTGTGCCCCTGGTGGTTTGCTCGTTTGTCTTGCACGGAGGCATGCGGCGATGCGGAAGGAGTTCCGAGCCAGCCGGGATACTAGGGCGGCGCAGGCCGGCACGCGCTACTTGCCCCTGGACCCCTTCCCCGCGACGGCCGCGTGGCTGGCGCCGCGGCGGATCGCGCAGTTGGCCTGGGCCTTCCTCGTGCTGGGGATCGTCGTGCGGCTGATCCGCTACCTGCTCTGCTTCCCCCTCTGGCCCGACGAATCCTACCTGGTCTGCAACTTCCTGGACCGCGGCTATCTCGATCTGCTCAAGCCGCTGAGCTTCATCCAGGTCGCGCCGCTGTTGTATTTGTGGGTGCAGAAGGCGCTGCTGGCGGTCTGCGGGTTCTCCGAATATTCCTTGCGTCTCTATTCGCTGCTGTGCGGGATCGGCAGCCTGTTTGTGTTCCGCCATCTTGCCCGCCGGCTCCTGCAAGGGGTCGCCTTCCTGCTGGCCGTCGCCGTCTTCGCGGTCAGCTACCCGCTCGTGCGCTACTCGGCCGAGGCCAAGCCCTATTGCTCCGACATGCTGGTTTCGCTGCTGCTCCTCACGCTCCTGGTGGAGTGGCTGCGCGGTGGGCGGCGGCGGTGGTCGTGGGCCTTGATCGTGGCCATGCCCCTGGCCGTGCTCCTGTCCTATCCGGCGGTCTTCATGGCCGGGGCCGTCAGCCTCACGATGATGTTCGTGCTTTGGAAACGGAGCAGGTGGGGGGACTGGCTCGGCTGGATCGTCCTCAACGCGGCCCTTTGCGGCGGGCTGGCCGTGAGTTTCGGCTGCTGCGCCGTCCACCAGATTCAGGTCTCCGGGCCGCACCAGCGGGAGAATTTCGCCACGGCCTTCCCGCCCCTGACCTCCCCAGGTGATCTGGCCGCCTTCCTCTGGGTCAACCACACCGGCGAGACCGTCCCCTATCCGATCGGTGAGAAGAACGGCGCCAGCCTGCTGACGACGATCTGCTGCGCGACCGCCCTGGTCTGGCTGGTCCGCCGCCGCCGCTTCGCCCTGGCCGCCCTGTTCACCGCCCCGCTGGCGCTGCACTTCGCCGCCGCCGCGCTGCACGCCTATCCCTATGGCTACCACGCGCGATTCTTCCTCTATCTCGGCGCGGTCTTCTGCCTGCTGATGGGCCTGGGCGGGGCGGCCATCCTCGCGCTGTTGCGCAGCCCCCGCTGGTCGCCTGCCGCGCCGGTAAGGATCGCGATGATGATGCTGCTGGCCGTCGCGGTCGGCACCTCGGTCCGCGACTTCTACAAGCCCTACAAGGACAAGTGTTTCCTGCGCGACCGCGATTTCGCCCGTTGGTTCTGGCCCGAGAAGTCCTACGGCGCCGAGTTGGTCTGCCTGCAAAGCGACTGGCACAAGTATTTCTACACTTCGCCGCAGGGCAACGACCGGGCGGAAGGCGACGACCTGGCCTCGATCCACTTCTGCAACCAGCGGATCTACCGGCAGCGCTCCTCCGCGGCCGGCAGGCCGGAAGCTTGGCGCGGGCGCATCACGAAAACCCACCCGCTGCGCTGCGTCCGCTTCAATCCCAAGGCTACCACGGATCGCGACGAGGCGGCCTTCTGCCGTTGGGTGGCGTCGATGCAGTCCGACTATCAGCTTCGGCTCGTCGGCCGCGAGGCGTATCCGATCTCGTTCTGGAGGAACGAGGACTTGCTGGCCGTCGACCAGGTCGAGATCTACGAGTTCGTGCCCCAGGAGTCGCCGTCCGCCGGTCGGATCGCGAGGCATTAGCGATTGCGGATACGAAATTGAAGATTGGCGTGATTCCAGCCGTTCTCGTTCCATGGTGGGGTGGCTAAAAACGACTCTTGCATTTCTGTCCTGGAATCGCCACAATCGGGAAACTGCGTCCCCGTGGACGGTTTCGCTCTGCCGGGTCGAAGGCGCCCCGACGTCCCTCCGAAACAGGGAACTTTTTCATGGACAACCCACGATCCTGCGCGTCCCCAGGGCTCGATGCGTTTCTGGCGGCTGTCGTCGACGGGCGCAACCCTCCAGGCAATGACGAGTTTGTCGCGACTATCCTCGACGAGGGCGACCCTGCAAGCACTGCGGCGCTTGCCGCGACCGTGTTCGACGAGTGCGACCCCGCGGGCGCCGCGGCATTTGCCGCCATTCTCCTCGAGTACGACCCCAACCAGCCGAGAGACTGGCGAGGCAGGTGGACTGCAGTCGGCGCCGACGAAGACAGCGACGCCGAGATCCGACGTAGAGCCGAAAAAGCCCTGGGCGGGCCCACGGGGACATCGACGGATGAGGATGCGGCCGGGGCCGACCGGAACAGCGTGATCTTCGGAAAGCGCAACTTCACGCCCAAGGATGGTTCAGGGTCGTTCGAGGCGAGTTTCGCGGGATTCGACAGCAAGGGCAACGTTTTGCTCAAGAAGGCCGATGGCAAGCCGTTCACCGCAGACCCGCAGTCCTTCAGCGATAGCGACAAGAAATACCTGGCCGACTTGGCGAAGTTGCACGATGATGAGGGGTTCATGGCGGGATTGAAGGCGAAGCCCGCCAATGTTCACATCGACTCGACCGGCGTGAGCACGGCGACGCGGCAACTGCAATGGGAGGCGAAGGTTGTTCGCGATATCGGGATGCTGAGCGAGTTGGACACCGGCCGGAAGGTGCTGGACGCCGCGAAGGGACGGGAAGACCAGTTTACAATCACGGCGCCGAGGAAAAGTACCGATGACAACAGCGCGGAAGGGGGCACGGTGTACTTTAACGCCGGCAAAACCACGGGGGCCCCAACCAAGTCCGGCAACAACGACCGGCCGCCGTTTCTCGGGCTTGGGCAGGAGATCTTCAACGCCGTGGGAAACCTGGCCAATAAAAACGCTACCCTGGGGGACAGGGAGAGGGCGGGCCTCGGGATTGGAAAGCAGTTGCGCCAAGAGTACAATGTGACGATCGACGATCCCCAGCGACTGAAAGAAGTTACAAAGCGATACCCCGACTGGGGAACAGAAGCAGTTGACGCGGAGGTCAGGACACCCACGCGTTCCGAGTTGCCGTGAGGCGGCCGCCCGTGGCGCAATCACCTCCTCTACACTGCCCGTCTTGGAGGTCGTAGCGTTTATGACGCGCGCGAAACCGGAAACAGACGCCGCGAGACCGCGTCTCCGCTGGTATCAGTACCGGCTGAGAACGCTCTTGTTGTTCGTGCTCCTGGTGAACATCGCCATGAGCGTGGTCGCCACAAAGATGCGGGCGGCGAGGCGGCAGCGGGACGCGGTGGCGGCCATCGAGAAGTCAGGCGGCTCGGTCTGGTACGACCACGAGGTTGACGAGTCTGGCTTCTCTCTCCTACCAGGGCATCGCCCGCCGCCGTGGCCGTCATGGCTGCGCAAACTGCTCGGGGACGACTTCTTCAGGACCGTCGTAACAGCTTACGTCGAATCCGACGCCAGCTTTGAGCCCCTCAAACAGTTGGATCGCCTCCAACACTTATCGTGCGACGACTCGGTTACCGAAGCTGGTCTGGCGCACCTCAAAGAACTCCGCCAGTTGCGCGACCTGGACCTGATGACCAACCCGTCAGTGGCCGCCGGCCTGGAGCACATAACGGCATTGACTCAACTCGAAGAGTTGAATCTGAGCAACACGGATGTGGGTGACGCCGAGCTTGAACGTCTTAAGGGAATGACCCAACTCCGTTATCTCGGCCTCGTCGGCACCAAGATCAGCGACGCCGGCCTGCGACACCTGGAAGGGCTGACGCGTTTAGAGGAATTGGCTCTCAATAAAACCCAAATCGGCGACGCAGGCGTTGCTCACTTGAAGGGGCTCAAGCAGCTCAAACGGCTGGGCCTCGGCAACACGCGGGTCACTGACGCCTCGCTAGAACACCTCATCGGCTTGAAGAATCTCGTCCGTTTGGAACTCCAATTTACCAGTGTCACTGCCGAAGGGGTGAGGAAGATCGACCGGGCCTTGCCGCACTGCGATATTAGGACCACACTCATCAATTGGCTGAATCAGAGATAATCGCCGAAGAGTTCCCGGCTGGGCCGCGGAATGACGATCTCCGAGACCAGCAGGCCGCGCTGGCGGACTTCCTCGGCGGCCGCCTGCACGCCGGCGCGCACGTCGGCCACCAGCCCGGTCATCAGGCATAAGCCCTTGCCGCCCAGGGCCATCGCCACGTGGATGCGGAAGAGCGTGATGCGGGCGGCCTTGGCCGCCGCGTCGGCCGCCGCCAGCACGCTCACACCGCTGAAGGTCTCGATCACCCCCAAGGCCCCGATCTCCTCCGGGCCCAAGGCGATCGACTGGCCCAGCGCCGGGAAGACCGTGGGATGGACGTTGGGCAGCACGAGGTGGTCGATGATGGCCTCGCCGGCCCCGTCCAGCCCGGCCTGGATGGAGGCCTCGACGTCGCTGACCGACCCGCCCACCACGATGAAATACTTGCCCGAGCAGATCGTCCGCGCGATCAGCAGCTCGACCGAGGCGGCCTTGAGCATGTCGTCTTCGATGCGGTAGCCCAGGCCGAGGCTCGACAGTTCGATGGCGCCGATGGATTTGGGGAAGGCCATGAGCAATTCTCCAGTCTTTTTTGGAAGGGGACAGTCCCATTTTCGCCGAACGAAAATTGGGACAGTCCCCGGGTATTACCGCTGGATCCACACGATCCCGTCGGCCACCGCAGTGACGGCGCCGTCGATCGAAGCGTGGACCGGCGCGCCCAGGGCGGGCTTGCCGTTGGCCATCGGCGGCCGGCCCACCACTTGCCCCTTGCTCACGCGCTGGCCCGGCTGGACCACCGCCTCGCAGGCCGCGCCGACGTGTTGTTTCAGCTTGATTCCCACCTTGTCCGCTTCCAGCAACCGCTCGCGCAAGGGGCCGACGTTGCGGAACTGACGCAGGCCGAGCTTGTTGAACAAGCGCCCCATCGGCGCCTTGCGGTTGGCAAGGTGCATCGCCG
Source organism: Thermoguttaceae bacterium (assembly GCA_052139835.1). Taxonomy (GTDB): domain Bacteria; phylum Planctomycetota; class Planctomycetia; order Pirellulales; family Thermoguttaceae; genus JBKQVT01. The sequence goes on along the minus strand of JBKQVT010000011.1, from coordinate 35,019 downwards.
GCCGCTGCGGGTTGAAGGGCGGATTCTGCCAGCGCCGCTTCTCCGCCGCCAGCCGCCGCTTGTTCTGCGCGCAGACGTTCTTCGGGTCGAGGTCTTCCGGGCAGGAATAGAGGCTGCACAGATTGCACTCGCAGCAATAGGCCGTGCCGATGACGTTGGCCTCGCCGATGAGGTTGAACTCCAGGCTCCGCATGGCGCGGTGTGGCTCGATCGGATGGCCCAACAGCCAGCGGGGACACAACTCCGTGCAGAAACTGCACTGGTCGCAGGCGCTGCGGCCGATGCGGACGATCTGTTGCCAATCCTGCCGGCGACGGCGAATCACGACGTGCTCGTTGGGGAGCACGATCACGCCGCCGGTCGTCTTGTCGACCAGGGCGTCGTGGTCCTCGACGAGGTTGCCCATCATCACGCCGCCGACCATGTAATTGGCCTGCGGCGTGGTTGCCCCGCCGGCGGCTGCCACGCATGCCGCTAAGGTCACTCCCAACGGCACCCGCAGCGTCACCGGCTCGGCCACCGCCCCGGCGATGGAAAGATACTTCTCGGTCACCGGCTGGCGGCCGGCGGCGGCGACGTTCAAGGCCGTTTCCACGTTGATCACCACGGCGCCGATGGCCAGGGGGATGCCGCCGGGCGGGACCACCCGGCCGAGCACGTCGTAGACGAGGATGAATTCATCGCCCGCCGGGTAGGCGTCTTCCAAGGGGGCCACCTCCATGCCCGCGGGCAGCTTCGCCCGCAGCAGGGCGATCACGTCCTCGTATTTCACCTTGATGCCCACGACCGCGCGGCCGGCCCCGACCAGCCGCATGGCGACGGCCATGCCTTCGATCACGCCGTCGACGTACTCGCGGAGGACTTCCTTATCCTTGTGGAGCAGGGGCTCGCATTCGGCGGCGTTCAGCAGCACGGTATCGGCCCGCGCGGCCAGTTTCACGTGGGTGGGGAAGCCGGCCCCTCCGGCCCCGACCACCCCCGCCTCGGCAATGTCCTGGACCGTGATTTGTGTCATGGGCTACTCTTGGGGCGGGCACCGCCAAGCAACCCGCCTATAGGAAGGCTCGAAGGATTATCGTAATAGTATAGCGTATTTTCCGTGCCGAGGGTGCCACTGGCTTTGCCAGTGCTTTACTGGGAGGGGCTCAAACGAGCACTGGCAAAGCCAGTGGCACACGGCACGTCGCCTTGTTCCTGGCGGACGATCACTGCAGCCAGGCGGCGGCCTTCTTCGCCCAATACGTCAAGATGATGCTCGCCCCGGCGCGGCGGATCGAAGTAAGACATTCCAGGGCCGCAGCCCGCTCGTCGAGCCAGCCCCGCTGGGCCGCCGCCTCGATCATGCTGAATTCGCCGGAGACGTTGTAGGCCGCCAGCGGCACGCCGGGGAAACGGTCGGCCGCCTGCCGGATGATGTCCAGGTACGGCAAGGCAGGCTTGACCATGATGAGGTCGGCCCCTTCGGCCAGATCGAGTTCGATCTCCCGCATCGCCTGGCCGGCCGCGGCCGCTGGGTCCATCTGGTAGCCGCGGCGGTCGCCAAATTGCGGCGCGCTCTCGGCCGCCTCGCGGAAGGGGCCGTAAAACGCGCTGGCGTACTTCGCCGCGTAGCTCAAGATCGGCAGGTGCGCAAAACCGGCCCCATCCAGCCCCCGCCGGATTGCCCCCACCATGCCGTCCATCATCCCGCTGGGGGCCACCATGTCGGCCCCGGCGCGGGCGTGCACCACCGCCTGCCGGGCCAATAGCTCCAAGGTGGCGTCGTTATCCACATCGGTCCGCCCGGTCGCCTGGCCAATCGGTCCGCAATGCCCGTGATCGGTGTATTCGCAGAAGCACACGTCCGTGATGACCAGCAGATCGGGCACGGCCTGTTTCGCGGCGCGGACGGCCTGGGCGATGATGCCCGACTCGCTCACCGCGTCGCTGCCGGCGGCGTCCTTTTCCGCCGGGATGCCGAAGAGGATGACGCCGCCCAGCCCCAGGTCGGCCACGGCGCGGAGTTCCTCGACGAGCCGGTCGGGCGACAGTTGATAGTTGCCCGGCATGGCCGACACCTCCTTGCAGACATTCCGCCCCGGGCGGACAAAGAGCGGCAGCACCAGGTTGGCCGCCGCGAGCCGGGTGTCCTGGACGAGTCGGCGGACCGCCGGCTGGTAGCGCAGCCGCCGCAGCCGCGTGGTGGGAAATCCTTGTTGGGCAGGACCAGGTTCGAAGGAAGTCATGGCGAGTTCTCGTGTTTCGCGGGATTAAAGAGGGAGTTGAAGGAGGGACTAGGGGCTGGGGGCCGGAAAACATTCCGCCTTCCGCCCTCCGCCTTCTTTAGTGCCTCGTTGGCGCGGCGGACCGCGGGGGCGGCCCAGGGCTTCTGCCCGTAAAGCTCGATGAGGGCGCGGTACATGGCTGCGGCCCGCTTCGGCTCGCTCCCGCGGAGCTTATCGGCCTCGTCCAGGCGGTGGGACAGCGCCTTGAGCCGGTCGCCCGCGGGGGCCTCCCCCTGCGCCTTGAGCCGGGCGAGTTTCTGCACGGCCAACTCCAGGCATAAGGCGGCCCGTTGGCCGCCCTCCGCATGATTGCCGTACAGGTCGATCAGGGCCTGGAGCTTCACCATGCCGCGCTCCGGATCGAGCCGCGCATAGTTCAAGGCGTCTTGATACGCCTGCTCGACCGGCAGCAACGACTCGGCGGCCCCGAGGCCCCGTGTCCGCAGTTCGAACTTCCGCTGCAAACGCTCCAATTCGATTTCCTGCCGTTTGTCGCGGAGCCCTTGGCAGCGGGGATCGCCGGGGAAGCGGTGGAGAAAGGAATCGATGTCCTGCCGCAGCGCCTCGGGATTGTCGCCGCGGGCCAGGGCGTCGATCTGCCTGTACAGGGCGTCGGCCGACGGCGGCTGCAAAAAATAGATGATCGCCGCCACGATCGCCGCCAGGCCGGCCGCCAGGGCCACGGTCTGAAGCGAAATCGACGGCGCGGGCCGCGGGGCCGATTCCGCCTGGTCGAGTTCCTCTTCGCCGATGGTCGTAAAACGGCCGGCCGGCTTGCTCGGCGCCGCCACCGGAGGCGGCTCCGGCGCGGGCGGCGCGGGCGGCAGGGTCCCGACCACCGCGGTCTCGGCGGGTTCCCTCGCCGCGGCGACGGCCCCCGCGCCCCCCGCCGCCGGCGTGGGCGGCACGGGCGGCGCGGGTGGCAAAACGTTCTCCGTCACCACCGTGGACGGCAACTCCTCGGGCGATGCGACCGCCGCGGGCGCAGCCCGCCCGGCCGGCGCGGGCATCGCCGAGGCGACCGCCGGCAACTCGCGATCGATCGCCTCTAGCCGCCGCGCCAGCGCCTCGGCCGTGGCAATCCGCCGCTCGGGGTCCTTCGCCAACAGTTGGCCGATGACCTGCTGCAATTCGGCCGGCACGTCGGGAACCAGCTCGCCCACCGGCGGCGGCTCCTCCAGCCGCTGCTTCAAGAGGATTTCCGGCAGCGACTTGCCGCGAAACGGCGGCCGCCGCGTCAATAGCACGTAGAGCACCCCGCCCAGGCTGTAGAGGTCCGAGCGGGGGCTGACCGCCCGGCCCTCGGCCTGCTCCGGCGACATGAACTCGGCCGTGCCCAACACGCTGCCGGCGATCGTGTGCCCGCGGCTGCCGAAAAGCCGGGCGATGCCGAAATCCGAAAGCTTCACCTCGCCCTCGGCGGTCAGCAGCAGGTTGCCCGGCTTGATGTCGCGATGAACGACGCCGCGGTCGTGGGCGTGGCGGAGGGCCTGGGCCACTTGGATGCCGATCCGCAGCACTTCGCGCCAGGCGAAGACCCGCCCGCGGCCCAACTCCGTTTCCAGGCTGCTGCCGGCGACCAGTTCCATGGCGTAGAAGAGGTGGTCGCCCTGCTGGCCGAAGCCGAAGAGGCGGACAATGTGCGGATGATTGAGTTTGCGGAGGGCCTCGATTTCGGCCTCGAAGCGCTGGCGGAAGTCGGGCTCGTGGACGAAGGCCTCGGAGAGGAGCTTCACGGCGGCCGGCTCGCCGCTCTCGGCGTGGACCCCTTCATAGACGGTGCCCATGCCGCCGCGGCCGAGTTTCCGCCCGATTCGGTAGGGACCTAGTTCGTCGATCTGCATTTGCCGATTGCCTCGCCGCCCGCGGAGGAGAAACCGCGGATTGTAGGGTGGGTCGAGCGCAGCGAGCCCCACAATTCCCGTCGCATTCATCCGCGTTTATCCGCGGTTCCTTCTCCTCTCTCTATCTTAACCCGGCGGCGGGTCAATCAGAAGGGGCCGCATGCACGGGCATTCCTGCCGCTTTGCGCCGAGCGGTATTAGGCCCGGCGGCAACCACCCCCGCTCACCGACGGGTTCTTGGTTGCTGGCGGCCTAAACAGGGGGCCAATCGCTTGACACGGAGTTATGCAGTAAACTGATGTCGTTGCCGGTACGGCGTGAAGGGGGCCACCGCCAATCGCCGGCAGTGGGTCACTCGCGGCTTGCGGGAAGGCCGCTGAAGCCGGCCAACGCCCACAACGCCCGTTCCCTGAACGTTTTCGCCATGACACCTTAGAGGACCAAGGAGGAGAAAATGGCTGACGAAAATCTTCCTCAGGTTGGGGGCGGCGGGTTTGAGGACCTCAAGAAGGTCAACGACTACAATGCCGAATATTGGAGCGCGAGGGACCTGCAACCCCTTCTGGGGTATAGCCAATGGCGACGGTTCGAGAACGCCGTGAAGAAAGCCATAACCTCCTGTGAACAATCAGGTAACGATCCGGACCATCACTTTGCCAGCGCCGGCAAACCGATCCCGGGCGGCAAGGGTTCAGTTCAGGTGGTTCCAGACTACCACCTCTCGCGTTTCGCCTGCTACCTGATCGCCCAGAACGGCGACCCCCGCAAGCCGGAGATTGCCAATGCCCAGAAGTACTTCGCCGTCCAGACCCGGCGTCAGGAGTTGTCCGACCAGGTTGCGGCCGACATGGAGCGGCTAGAGGTTCGCAAGCAGACCTCCGAGGAGTTCAAAGCCCTTTCCGGCGCCGCGCGACAAGCTGGCGTCCAAAGCCGCATGTTCGGTATCTTCCACGACGCCGGATATAAGGGGCTCTACGGCGGGCTCGGCGTGGATGCCATCAAGGATCGCAAACGAATCCCCGCGAAAGAGCAACTCATGGATCGCATGGACACCACCGAACTCGCCGCCAATCAGTTCCGCATGACCCAGGCGCGCGACAAGCTGGCCCGCCAACAAGTCCACGATCAAGAGCATGCCATCGAGACCCATAAGCAAGTCGGCCGGGAGGTCCGCGAAGCGATCAAGCGAATCGGCGGCAGGCTCCCCGAGAATCTGCCTCCCGCCGAGCATATCAAGCAGGTGGAGAAACGTATCAAGCAGGCCACGCCGAAGTTGGAGTTGAAAGGGCTGGACGCCCAGGGGTTGATCGGCGAAGACTCCGAAAGACCGCAAGAAGGGGGCGCCGGCGACAGCGTCTCAGACAAGTCCCATTAGCGCCGAGGGGCGCCCCTGGACACCGAGTGCTGCTTCAGGGAGGGGTAGCCGCTGCGCGGCAACCCCAGGCTATGCTCCGCTGCCCCGGCGGGGCGGGACCATCGCCTTGCCGGCACCGGCAAACCGATCCCCGAGCGGAACGCCAACCAGGCGCGGTCGCCTCCCAGGGACATTCATGTCCCTTTCCGCGAAGCGGTATTAGGCCCGGCGTTTCACGCCGGGTCGGGTGTGCCGCGCCCCCCGTTTTTTCCGCTCCGCCCGCCCCCAACGGCGGCGGGCGGAGCGGAGGCGGTGCTACGAACCCATCCTGAAGGATGGGCCTAATACCGCTCTCGCGGAAAGGCCGCTGAAGCGGCCGCGACGTGAGCAATGCCCCGAGCGGGGTGCCTTGACGGCGGCGAAACGTCGCAAGTAGACTGACGGGCGGGTGGCGCTGCTTGAGAAGCCGCGCATCCGTGCATGGATCAACGTAACAACGTCAGGACCCATCGTCAATGTTTAGCATAGTCATCACCGCCGTCCTGACCGCCCTAACCGGGATAACGGTGGCTGGGTGCACATACTGGTTCACGAAGCAGCGAGAACGCGAGGCCGAGCTGCGGAAGGAAAAGTTGCAACACTACAAAGAATTCGCTACATGCCTCAGCGGGATCATTGAGGGGGAGTCGACGGCCGACGGACAGCGCGCCTATGCGCTCGCACACAATAAGCTTCTACTTGTCGCACCGCAGCCAGTGATTGACGCTCTCCGGGCGTTTCAGGAAGAGATCAGGATTTCAAACCCCAACAAGAGCAAGAAACGTCACGACGACCTGCTGTCTCGCCTCTTCTATGAAATTCGCCATGACCTGAGAATATCCCCGCGGGATCGTGAGACGACGTTTCAGGTGGCGCTGGTGTCTTCGGGCGTTAGGCCGAATAGGAGCTGACCGTCGGCTCTGGTAGCCGCGGGGCACCATCCATGCACGGCTTCCTCAACCTCGATAAGCCCATCGGTGCGACCTCGCGACAGGTCGTCAACCGAATCCAGCGATTGCTGGGTATAACACGCGCGGGTCATGCCGGCACGCTCGACCCGCTGGCCACCGGCGTGCTCGTCGTCGGAGTGGGGGCGGCCACAAGGCTCATCGAGTACGTGCAGCGGATGACCAAGAACTATCGGGGCACGTTCCTGCTGGGCCGAAGCAGCCCGACCGAAGACCTCGAAGGCGAAGTCACGCTTTTGCAGGACCCGAACGTGCCGACGCCCGACGAGGTAACGGCCGCGGCCGGAAGGCTCGTGGGCCGCATCCAGCAAAGGCCGCCGGCCTTTTCGGCGCTGAAAATCCAGGGGCGGCCCGCCTATCGGCTGGCACGCCAGGGCCGGCCGGTCGAACTGGCCCCCCGCGAGGTGACGATCCACCGCCTGGCGGTCGTGGCGTACGAGTATCCGGAGTTGGTCCTGGAGGTCCAATGCAGCGGCGGGACGTACATCCGCGCGCTGGGCCGCGACCTGGCCGAATCGCTGGGCACCGCGGCCGTCATGTCGGCCCTGGTGCGGACGGCCGTGGGCAGTTTTACGATCGCCCAGGCGGCCGACCCGCGGCAATTGAACGCCGAAAGTTGCGCCGCCCGGCTGGAGCCGCTCGTGCGGGCGGTGGAAATGCTGCCCAAGATCGTGCTGTCGGCGGAAGAGGCCGTGCGGATCGGCCATGGGCTGACGATCCGCACAGGGATCGCGGGTGCCACTGCTGGCTTGTCCAGCAGTGCAAGGCCCGTGAGGAGCACTGCTGGGCAAGCCAGCAGTGGCACCCAGGCACCGGCACACGAGATGGCGGCCATGGACGAGTCCGGCCGGCTGGTGGCGATCGTCGGCCCGACGGGCGAGGGGCTCTTGCGGCCGTTGCGGACATTCCCGCCCGTCTGACGGAATTCATCCGCGTAAAGATCTCACGCAGGGTGCCACTGGCTCTGCCAGTGCTCGCCTCAAAACAACGCTGGCAGAGCCAGTGGCACACGCGCAACGACCCCAAGGCAGGGCTTCACTTCGCCGTGGCCTCCTTCAGCGCGTCCAGCAGCGTCTGCTGCCAGCAGCCGCCGCGGAAGACGATGGGATGGTTCGGATCGCGGGCCGGAAAGATCGCCAACACCGGCACCTGCTTGCCCCCCAAGACCTCCAGCATCTTGCTGATCTCGGGGTCTTCGTGGGTCCAATCGGCCTGCAGCGTGATGACGCCGTGGCGGCGGACCGCCTCGACCACGGCGGGCGAGTCCAAGACGGCCGCCTCAAACGCCTTGCAGGTCAGACACCAGTTGGCGGTGAAATCGACCATCACCGTCTGCGGGCCGGCGGGCTTCTCGGCCGGCCGGGCCGGGGGAAGCTTGATGGCCGCCACGCGGATTTCGTAATCGTAGTCGTCGCGCATGATCTCCGCCAGGCCGCGGATCGAGAAGCCGGAAAAGCTGACCCCGGTGAACATGAAGACCCAGACCATCGCGGTGAAGACGGCCGCCTCCAGCCAGGTTCGCCCTTTGGCCCCGGCGTCGGCCAGCGGCGAGAGGCGGCCGATCCACCAGCACGCCGCCCAGAGGCCGAAGAGCAGCCCCACCGTCGGCGCCACCAGCGGCAGGTCGAGCCAAGTGAGGATGAAGACGACCGTGCCCAAGAGGACGAAGCCCATGAGTTGCTTGAAGGTGTCCATCCACGCGCCCGGCTTGGGCAGGAAGCGGATGAGCTGGGGAAAGGCGCCGATGAGCAGATAGGGGCTGGCCATGCCCAGCCCCGCGGAGAGCAGCACGGCATAGGTGAACTGCGGGTCTTTCCCGACCATCCAGGCCAGCGCGGGGGCCAGCAGCGGGGCGCTGCAGGGCGTGGCCAGCACGGTGGTCAGCGCGCCCTTGACGAAGGCCCCCAGGGCCCCCTCTTGGGCCGCCAACTCCGTAGCCTTGCCCCGGCCGGCGAAACCGGGGATGGGCAGCTCCCAGACCCCCAGAAAGCTCAGCCCCATCACGAAGACCACCGCAGCCAGCGTCAGGCTGAAGCCGGTGTGGTTGAACATTTCGCCCCAGCCCAAATGGAGCGTGACCGCCAGCGTGGCCAACACGAGAAACACCACCAGCAGGCCCGCCGAATACCAGACGTTCAGCACCAGCGCCCGGCGGCGGTCATGCCCGGCCTGCTCCAGGAACGAGAGGATCTTCAGCCCGATCACCGGCAGCACACAGGGCATGATGTTGAGGATCAGCCCGCCCAGGAACCCCGCCGCCATGTACTTAAGGATGTCCAGCAGCGAGGCCGCGGCGAACTGCTCGTGGACGTCCTCGTGAATCTTTGTCAGATCGAACCCCGGACCGGTCAACTGCTTTAGCGCGGCGATCGTGGTGAACGGCTGCCAGGGCAGGCGGGCGGTCCCGCCGGCGGGCTGCCGCGGTGATTCTGCAACGGGCGGTGTCGCCGCCGGCCCGCCGCCGCCGACCGCCACGCCTTGGCCCAACACGGCGGTGAAGGGATAATCCCGCGGCCGATAGCAGACCTTCGGATCGCACGCCTGGATGTTTACCTGCCCCCGGATCGTGAGCTTGGCGGGGTCGATGCCTGCGGCCAGTTCCAGCGGGGCGGACCAGGTGACCGTGCCGGTATGGGTCTCGATCGGCAAGTCGCCGAAGCCCACTTCCTTGCTCGTCCGCGGCGGCGAGAGGGCATGAAAATCGCCCACGTGGACGCCCTTGAGCGGCTCCGGCGCGATCGTCGTGGTCACCGGACCGCCCGGCGGTTGCGTGATCGAGTAGATGTGCCATCCCGGGTCCAGCTTGGCCGTAATGAAGAGTCGGCCGGGCGCGGCGGCCGAGGGGGCCGTGAATTCGGCCGAGACCGCCACTGCCCTGGTCTCCGGGCCTTGGTCGCCGCCCCCGAAATCGCTCAACCCCGGTTGCCCCCACGCGGCGGAGACCGCCGACAACAGCCAGACACAGGCGAAACTGGACACACTGCGAACCAGGAGCCGGGCGGAGGGCACGATTTCCAACGTGAGATCCTTTGGAAGGGGGAAAGATGGACAAAGGCAATTATAACCGGCCCGCCAGTGCCGGCCAATCGAGACTACGCGGCGGTAAATCAGGGGCTTTGGGGATTATAGGAAAAGCTATGGCCGGACTCGTGCGGAAGAGGGGCTCACGCAAAGACGCAAAGGCGCGAAGGCGCAAAGAAAGAGGCAAGGGAAGAGAAGAATGGGGAAGAAGAATTGTGGTGTTGGTTTTCGCCTTCTAATCCCTAATCCCCATCCCTAATCCCTTCCTTCCGCCTTCCGTCATCCGTCTTCCGCCTTATAATGGTTTCGTCCGCCGCAGGGGGAGAGCATCGCGTGAAACTGGTGATCGCCATTATCCAGCCGACCAAACTCAACGCCGTCCGCGAGGCGCTCGAGAAGATCGAGGTGACGCGGCTGACGATCTGCGACGCCCAGGGGTTCGGCCGGCAGCGTGGCCGGACGGAGATGTATCGCGGTCACGAGTATACGACGACGCTGTTGCGGAAAGTGGCGCTGGAGATCGTGGTCAACGACGACTTCCTGGAGCGGACGCTTAGCACGATCATCAGCGTGGCCCGCACCGGACCGGAGGGGACGATCGGCGACGGCAAGATTTTCATTTTGCCGGCGTTGGAGGCGATCCAGATCGACGACGGGTCGCATGGGCCCGGCGCCGTGTGAAAGTCGGAATTCTGGTCCGCCGTCATTCCCCACTTGTTTTCTCGTCGGCCGCCACGGGCGCGCCTTGCCCGTCGGTGCTGAGCGGCGGCAGGGCGTGGGCCGGCTCGCTGCGGTCGGCGTCCAAGAAGACCTCGTCGGTCTCGGTGGCATCCACGTCGCGGCGCAACAGCAGGTAGATGGCCGACGACGCGGTCCAGAAGTAGCCGTAGAAGTAGCCGATGGCCAGCGCGACGACGAGGTCCGTCCAGAAGCCGACGAGCCAACTGCCGGCGTCAACGAGCCGCCCTAGCCCCGAGGCGCCCATCAACCCGATGGGCGGGCCGGCGCCCCAACCGGCGGCCCAAGAGCTCAGCCCGACCAGCGCGGCGACGAAGGTGCTTACCAGCAGCCAGCCGAGCCAGCCGAGGACGGCCGCCACGAGGACGTAGAACAAGTAGCGCAAGGGCCGCTGGAAGACGTAGGCATACGAGCGGCTCAGGGCGTCGAAGCTGTCGGTGCCCTCGGTGCTGATGGTCGCCCACATCAGCGGCCAGCCGAAGGCCAGGCCCAGCAAGAGCAGGGCCATGACCAGGCCGCCCAGCAGCGCCAGCGGCCAGAGCACCCCGGCCAGCAGAACGCCGAAGTTGAGGCGCATGAGCAGTCCCAGCACGGCCAGGGGGATGGCCACTAGCACCACTCCTAGCAGGGGCAACAGCGGGGCGGCGAAGTAGGAGAGCCACTTCGAGGCCGCGAAGCGCAGGGCGGCCGCCCAGCCGATCCGCTCGTCGGCCGCCAACTGGACCGCGGCCACCCGGCTGATGGCCCCGCCAAACAGCGCCCAGACCGCCATCGCCCAGAGGATCGCCAGCACGAGGAATGTCAGCGGCGCGGCGCGCAGCTTGCAACCGTCACGGAAGAGGATCCATACCGGCCGGCTGAGGTGCATCCAGGCGCCGAGCATGGGGACGGCGGCGGGCTCGATGGCCGCCTTGCCACCGGTCTGCGGGCCGCCGGGCGTGGGGGCGAGTTCGGGCAAGACCTGCTGGCCGGCCTTGGGCCACGATGGCTCGCTGATCTCGACGTAGGGATTCATGGCGTGGCCGCTGCTGCCGTGGAAGAACACCTGGCCGAGGGCCAACCACCCCAGCAGGGTCAGAAAAAATCCCATCGCCCCGAAGGTCAGCACTCGCAGGCTGATGGCCACGCGAAAGGCACGTCCCAGGCCCAGCCAAGGAAAGATTTCCAGCCAGGCCACCTTCCGCACCGTGCCGCCGTCCGTCTCCAACATGGCAGAATCCCCCTAAAAAGGCCGCGGTAGTTGATGGTAGAGAAGTGCCGCCATTATATGAATTCGCGGAATCCATGCAAGCTGGGGAGGATGGCAGGGCGGGCGCCGCGCAGCGGCACACGACGGACCGCGGTGGGCCATGCCCGCCCTACGGCTACGGCTTCTGCGGCTCCACCGCCAGGCTGTCGAGGTGGAGGCCGCCTGAGCCGGCAGCGGCGCGTTTCCAGGCTACCGTATGCACGCCCCCGTCCAGCTTCAGGGTCTGCGATATTTCCCTCCAGGTGTCCCAATTCTCCGTCGGGGCACACTCCTCGGCGTCCACCATCGCCCCGTCGACGTACAGGCTCATGGCTTGCGCCTGGCTGCTGCCGTTGGCGTAGCGCGTCGTCAGGGTGTAATCGCCGGTCTTCGGCGCGAACACCTTGAACTGGACTCCTGCCCCGGCGGCGTCGAGGTGATCGACGAAACCGGCGCCGGTGTAGTTGCGGTGATTGGCCGCCGCGGTGGCCCCGCCGAGCAACTCCGCGCCCTCCGCCTCATAGAGGGCCTTGGCGGGCTGGAAGGGCACGGCCAGGTTGCCGATGGCCATCTCGCCGGTGTCCTCGGACTTGCGGCGGAGGGTGATGATGTTGTTGCCGGCGGCCAGCTTCAGAGGCAAAACGAAGGTGGCCCAGGTGTTGGCGCCGGGCTGCGGCGGAACCGTGGCGCGACCCTGCGGCACGCCGTTGACGAAGATGCTCAGCGTGGCCGGCCCGTTGCCGATGTTGCCGGCCATGAGGGTCACGTCGTAATAGCCCGGCAACGCGACCTTGGGTGTGAAGGTCACGCCGGCCTTGATCGTATCCAGGCCGGCGACGTAGCTGGGGGCGGGGCCCATGAGCTGCGGCCGCGTCTGCGGCGTCTCACCGGAGAGCGAGGCGTCGGCGGCCCAGAGGGTCTCCGCTGTGTTGGTGGGTTGCTGGCTGCCGGTCAACTCGACCTTTTGAGCCGCGTCGAGTCCGGCCGGCAACTTGATGATCGTTGCCGGGCCATAGACATCGCGAACTACCGTCCAGCCTTGCGGGTCCGTCCGCAATGCGACCAGATTGGCCGCGGGCGGCAGGGCGTTGCCATCGAGGGTGACGGCCTGGGCCGCACGGCCGTGAATCCGGATGAAAAACGACTTGACCGAGCCCTGATACGGCCCGGAGCGTGCGGCGACAGTGAGCGAAGCAGTCGTGCCGTCGTCGCGGACCGTGATCCGCTGCTTGGAGAAATTCCCTTCCTCGTAGGCATAGGTCGTGCCGTCGTCGTCATAGAACGTGGCCCCGGTCGCGGTCTTACCGGGGAAGGCGTCGACATAAATCTGCGTCGGCCGGGCCTGGCCCAGCGAGGGGAACACGTCCTGCGTGAAAAGGATCGCCCCGCGGCGGACGAACAAGGGGATGTCGCTCCACACGCCCGGATTGCAGGCATAGCTGATCGTGCGGCCCCCTTCGAATTGCCGGCCGCGGAAATAGTCGATCCATTGGCCCGGCGGCAGGTAGACCGGGCGGGCGAAGCAGGTGGCCGTATTCTCCTGCGAGAATTGCTGCCGCAACACCGGGGCGGCCAGCAGCCAATCGCCGAACATCCATTGGTCGGTCACGTTGGCCGAGCCGGGGTCGTCGGGAAATTCGATCATCAGCGGCCGTACCAGGCCCGTGCCGGTCTCGTAGCCTTGGCGGTCGCAGGCGTAGATATAGGGCCCCAGCCGGTAGCGAAGCTGGATGGCGTTCTTGGCGATCTCTTCGGCCATGATCGAGTCGGTGGTCCAGGGCTGGCGCTGGTGGCGATGATCGCCGTGGACGCGGAAGATGGGCACCAGCGCGCTGAACTGGATCCAGCGGGCGTAGTTTTCCGGGTCGCAGTCGTCGCCGACGAAGCCGCCGGTGTCCATGCCCCACTTGGCCTCGCCCACGGCGATGGCGCTGAGCATGCGGACGGTCTGGCGGCGCATGCTTTCCCAGCCGGTGTGGATATCGCCCGACCACATGCCGTAGGCGAAGCGTTGGGCGCCGAGGTAGAAGTTTCGGCTGATGGACCAGGCGCGGGGGGTCTTTGCGGGAGACTTGCCGGCGGCCCGCTGCCCCTCGTAGAGCCCCTGCTCCATCTGGAAGTGGCCGAAGTTATTGAACACTTGCGCCTTGTGCGGGTCGAAGACGGCGGTGCAATCGGCCTCGTCGTTCCAGAAGCCGACGATGCCGCCGGGAATGGCGCCGTGGTCGCGGACCGCCTCCCAGAACCATTGGCGGCAGGCCGGCTTGGTGAAGTCCAACTCGCGGATGAAGCGGAAGGGCGGCAGATATTCCTTGTGGCATTCGACGCCGGGATAGCCGAAATCGGCGGCCGCCTTGGCCTGCTCGGTCCGCGGCTGGTCGCCGTCGGCATTGACGCTCAACACGATCCGCGGCTTCATAATGCCCGTCATCACAAAGCCCTGCTTGGCCGCGTTGGCCTTCAAGAGCGAGCCCTTGCCGTCGGGGGCGGGCTTGTAGGCGTCGGGAAACTTGTCGCCGTTCCAGCGGAATTCGCCGTAATGGTCCTCACCCCAGGATTTCCAGTCGTAGTCGAAGGTGAAGTTGTCGATGGGGATGTCGCGGGCGCGGTAGTTGTCGGCGATGCGGTAGAATTCCCATTGATCGCTGCCCCATTGGCTGTTGGTGAAGCCCATGGCCCAGCGGGGAAACATGGGGGCACGGCCGGTGATCTCGGCCACCGAAGCGAGGATCTCCTTCGGCGTGCCGGCGATGAGATAATACTGCACGCTGTTGTTGCGGTGGTAATGCCGGCCGTTGTCGACGCGGTCTTTTGGATGGCCATAGCGGAATTCGAGCTTGTCGTCGGTGATGCGGAAATATCCGTTGTCGGAATCGACCAGCAGGCCGTACCCGGCCGTGGTCCAGACCAGCGGGCCGCCGGCCCCGCCCTGCGTCGAGGCGCAGGCCTGGTAGGTGTTGTCCTTCACACCGACGCCGTTTCTCAACAGCGAGTCGGGGCCCTGGACCGCCGGGGCCTCGGCATTATCGTAATTGTCGATGGAGTAGGCCTTGATGCCGTAGAACCGCTGACCGGGGGCGTGTTGGAAGCGGACGCCGCCGTCCGGGCCGCCGGGCGATTTTGGGTCGTCGACGAAGACCCCGCCCTCCTTCGGGTGCCGAAGGAGAAAGTTGCCGTTGCGATCCAAGAGATTCACCCAAACATTTTTGCGGAAGACTTCGACCTGCATGGCCGAGGTCTTTACCACGCTCTCAGTCACCATTTCGTCGAGCGTGGATTTCGGGTCGCCGGGCCAGACATGCGTCGAGTCGACCATGGGCGTGGGCGGATCGTTCTGCCCGCCACGCAGGAAGGTCACTCGGACGATTCTTGGCGAGAGGACCCGGACGTCGAGTTCGTCGTCGCCGAACTTGGTAACCAGGGTACCCTGATCGAATGGTGGCGAAAGGACCTGGTCGTTAAGAGTTTCGGCGCTGGTATTGAGGGGCACGTTGCCGCGATCCGCGGCCGGCGGATCGGCGCTCAATCGTTGCCCCAGGCCGCAGGCCACGAGCATGGCCGACAAGATAATCGCCCAGCGGCAGCGCCGCGACAGTGTCCAGGTAGCGAACATTCGATTGGTCCTTTCGATCTTGGAAGTCTTAGGGAGCCAGGCAAGAGAAAAACATGCGTCCATTGGACGAAAAAACGCGGCCGTGTCAACCGCACCCCCCGACGCGGTGGAGGACGATGTTCCTGCAACCCCACGCCCGGAATCATTCTACCGCCGCGCCGTCCCACCCGCTCTGCCGCCGCGCCTCGTAGGCCGTCACCGCCACGCTGACCGCCAGGTTCAAGCTGCGGGCGTTTGCGTTCATGGGGATCCGCAGGCAGCGGTCCGCCTTGGCCGTCAGCAGCGAGGGCGGCAGCCCCTGCGACTCGCTGCCAAAGACCAGCACGTCGCCGGGGGCGAAGCGGGCCTCGGTGTAGGAGATGGCCGCGGTCTTCGAGAAGAACCAGTAAGGCCGGTCCGGCAGCTTGCGGCAGAGGGCCGGCCAATCCTCGACCGCCTCCCACTGCAAGTGCTGCCAATAGTCCAGGCCGGCGCGGCGGAGGTGGTGGTCGTCCAGCCGGAAGCCTAGGGGCCGGACCAGCCACAGCTTGGCCCCCACGGCCACGCAGGTGCGGCCGATGTTGCCGGCGTTGTCGGGAATCTCCGGCTGATAGAGGACGATGTGCACTTCAACCGTCTCCGATGATTATCGCGAAAGAAATCTCACGCAAAGGCGCAAAGACGCAAAGGCGCGAAAAAGAAGAAGGGAGGGTTGGATTGCCCGATCAGCCGTCGCCGCACCCCATCACCCCCTCCTCTTCCTTTGCGGCTTCGCGCCTTTGCGCCTTTGCGTGAGAAATTTTAGATCAAGCCCGCCATGCTGCTGAGGCCGACCGGCTCGCGGCTGGCGAAGGCCTCGCCGTAGCGGGCCCCGATCGACGAGCCCAGGGCGGCCGCCTGGTCGCGCAAGCGGTCGATCAGCGTGGGCGGCTCCGCCGGCCGGCCTTCGAGAAATTGGCTGCGATAACACTCGATCGCCGCCCGCTTCTGCTCCCAATATTCGCTGATATCGAGCACGAAGGCCGGCTGCGGAATCAACCGCAGGTGAACACAATAGTAATAGAAGATTCGCTCCGGGTAGTGGGGCTGGCCGGGCAGGTCGGTCTTGGTCAGTTTTGCCCAGAAGCGGGCGGCCTCGATCAACTCCGTGGCGGCCGTGTGGTCGGGATGGGCGTCGATCCAGTAGGGGGCGAAGAGCCATCGCGGGCGGGTTTGGCGAATGACGCCGGCCAGTACGGCTCGCGCCTCCAGCGTGGACTGGAGGCTGCGGTTGGGCAGGCCCAGGTTCTCCCGCCAGTCCAGCCCCAGCAGGGCCGTGGCGGCCGCGGTTTCCTTGATCCGCGTCTCCGGGGAGCCGAAGGGCGTGGGCTCGCCGCTGGTCAAATCCAGCACGCCCACCGCCCGGCCTTCGGCCTTGAGTTTCAAGATGGCCCCGGCCATGCCCAGCTCGGCATCGTCGGGGTGAGGCGAGACCACGAGGATATCCAGCCGCACGACCTGTCTCCCACGGGCAGAGGGGGTGCCACGATTCCGTGTGCTCGATCATAGCGCCTGGAAAGCAGGGTCGCAAGAGGGCGGAGGGTGGAAGGCGGACGGACGGCACGCTCGCTAGTCTTTAAATCCCTAAATCCCCAAATCCCTTCTTTCCTCTGTGTCTTCGTGGTGATTTTGCTCCAGCCACCTATCTTGTGCGATCTTCTCATTTCTCCCCTGCCTCCTCTTTCCTCGTTACTTGCCGCCATTCGCCTTGACCCTCTCGGGGGAATCTTGTATTTTCCGCGTCACGGCTGCGAGCGCGTGAATTATCCAACGGCGGGCATCGTCCGCCGTAATCGGCTTTTCTCGGTGGGCCATGCCCACGCGACCGCCTCTCGCGCGGACCACACAGGCACGAGGCCTGTGACAAGGAAGGAGTGCAGGGACGCATGAATCGTCGCCAGATCTTGGTTGGTTGCGGCCTCGGGTTGCTGTTTCTGGGCGGATGCTCGACATGGAACCCGCTGGCCACGCGCTCGCAAAGCCCGGAGGAAAAGGCCAAAGACCGGCAGAAGCGTCGCGACACGCGCGGCCAGTTGGTCGGCGACGTGGCCAGTCCGATGGGCATGTTCCCCGTACCCATCGAGGCGGTCGGCTGGGTCACGGGGTTGCACGGCACGGGGAGCGATCCGGAGCCGTCGCCGCAGCGGGCAGTGTTGATCGAGGAGATGCAGCGGCGCGGCGTGGAGAACCCCAATGCCCTGTTGGCCTCGCACAACGCCTCCTTGGTCCTCGTGCGCGGCGTGCTGCGCCCCGGCATCCAGAAGGGCGACCATTTCGACATCGAGGTGCGGGTGCCGGGCCGGAGCGAGACCACGAGCCTTCGCGGCGGCTACCTCTTGGAAACCCGGCTGACGGAAACGCGGCTGATGAAGGAGGACGGCATGATCCACAGCGGCCGCGACATGGGCGCCGCGCAGGGTCCCATCCTTGTCGATCCCACCGCCACAGCCAGCAACGCCAGGGACGGCGTCCTCTTGAAGCGGGGGCGAATCCTCGGCGGCGGCATCTCCTATCTCTCCCGCTCCCTCGGCCTGGTGCTGAAACCCGACCACAGCGACGCCGTCGTCAGCGCCCGCGTGGCCGCCGCGGTGAACAAGCGCTTCCACTCCTACCAAAAAGGCATTGAAATCGGCGTGGCGACTGCCCACACCGACAAATGGATCGAGATCACCGTGCACCCGCAGTACAAGGACAACCTGGATCGCTACATGCAGGTGATCCGGGCGGTGGCGATCCAGGAGACGTCGGCCGAACAGATGACGCGGATCGTCGATTTGGAGAGGAAGCTGTTGCAAGCGGAGACGGCGGCGCGGGCGGCCGTCGAGTTGGAGGCCATCGGCGGCACGCAGGGCATCGAAGTGTTGCTGAAGGGACTGAAGGCGGCCGACCGGGAGGTGCAGTTCTGCGCCGCCGAGGCGCTGGCCTACCTGGGGCGTCGCGAGGCGGCCGAGCCCTTGGGCCAGATCGCCCGCCAGGAGCGCGCCTTCCGCGTGTGGGCCTTGACGGCCCTGGCGGTCCTGGACGATCCCGCCGCCAGCCAACAACTCGGCGAGATGCTCAACGTGCCCAGCGCCGAGACCCGCTACGGCGCCTTCCGCGCCCTGTGGACAATGAACCCCGACGAGCCGTTGGTCAAGGGCGAGCACCTCGGCGGGCAGTTCGGCTACCACGTCTTGGACACCAGCGGCGTGCCGATGATCCACGTGACCCGCAGCAAGCGGGCCGAAGTGGTGCTCTTCGGCCGCTCCCAGCGGTTCGCCCCGCCGCTGTCGCTCAGCGCCGGCAACCAGATCATGGTCACCAGCACCGAGGGAGGCGAGATCGCCGTCAGCAAGTTCAGCGTCCGCGAGGCCGACCAGAGGCGCATCGTCTCCACCAAGGTGGATGAGGTGATCCGGGCGATCGTCGAGCTGGGCGGCACGTATCCCGACGTGGTGCAGGCGTTGCAGGAGGCGAAGGCCGCCGGGGCCTTGCCCGGCCGCTTCGAGGTCGAAGCCCTCCCCGAGGGGGGCCGCACCTACGACCGCGTGGCGCGGACCCAGGCCGAGCCAGCGGCAGCCAACGACGGGGCAGACAAGAAACCACCCCCCTTGCCGGCTTCCTTGCTAGAATGATGGGTTAGGTCTTGGGTCTTGGGTCTTTGGTCTTAGGTCCGGGCCCATCGGCCAAGACCTAAGACCCAAGGCCCAAGACCGAACAACGCCGCCCATGCTCAAGGCACTCGAACTCGCCGGTTTCAAGAGCTTCGCCGACAAGACCCGCTTCGAGTTCCCCGCGGGGATTACCGTCGTGGTGGGGCCCAACGGCTCGGGGAAGTCCAACGTCGTCGATTCCATCAAGTGGGTGCTGGGGGAGCAGAGCGTCAAGAGCCTCCGCGGCAAGGAAATGGCCGACGTGATCTTCAACGGCTCCGGGGCGCGGCGGGGGATGAACGCGGCCGAAGTGACCCTCACCTTCAACAACGCCGACCATGCCCTGGCCCTGGACACCCCCGAGGTCCATATCACCCGTCGCGTCTATCGCAGCGGCGAAGGCGAGTACCTCATCAATCGCAGCCCCTGCCGGCTGCGCGACATCCGCGACCTCTTGACCGGCACCGGCATGGGGACCCAGGCGTATAGCGTCATCGAGCAGGGGAAGGTCGATGTCCTGCTGCAATCGTCGCCCCGCGACCGCCGCGTCATTTTCGAGGAAGCGGCGGGGATCAGCCGCTTCAAGCTCAGGAAGCTGGAGGCCCTGCGGCGGCTGGAACGGGTAGATCAGAACCTGTTGCGGCTCTCCGACATCATCGAGGAGGTGGACGGCCGCTTGCGGACCGTCCGCGCCCAGGCCGGCAAGGCCCGCCGCTACAAGGAATATACCGACCGGCTCCAGGAGCTGCGGACCCAGGTGGGGCTGGTCGACTGGCGGCGCCTTACCGCGCGGCTCACGGAGTTCGAGAAGGAAGTCGGCAGTCTGGCCGCCGAGCGCGACTCCTTGGCGGCCACCGCCGAGGCGAGCGAAGCCCGGCTGTTGGACACCGACGGCCGCATCGGCGGGCTCAACGAGGCGATTCGCCAGGCGGAAGGGCGGATCGCCGCCAACCGCGAGCGGATTGCCGGCCAGGAATCGACGATCCAGCACGAACGATCGCACGGCCGCGAACTGGAGGACGAGATCGCCCGCTGCCGGCGGCAGTTGCTGGACCTGGGCACGCGGGCCGACGACCTGGAGCAGGAGTTTCACGACACCACGCGGGCCGTCCGCGAAGCCGAGGAGCAGCAGCGCGGGATCGCCCAGCAGGTGACCGAAGGCGAGCGGGCCTTGACCGAGGTGATGGCGCGGCTGGACCGTCTGCGCGGCGAGCACGAGCAGCGGCGGACGGCGCAGCTCGAACAGATGCGTCAGGCCTCCGGCCTGGCCAGCGAAACCAGCGTGCTGGAGAGCCAGGCCACCGCGGCCGAGGCGGTGCGGCAACGCAGCCGCGACCGCATCGCCGAGCTGGACCGGCAACTGGTCGCCCTGGCGGCCGACCTGGACCGCTTGCGCCGAGGGCGCGACGAACTGGCGGAGCAGGCCGACGGGCAGGAGGGCCTGCTGGCCGCCGCCAAGCAGGACCTCGTCCAATCGCAGCAGGAATTGGCCGCCCGGCAAGGCGAACTGGGCGGCTTGGAGCAGCGCCACAGCGCGGCGGCGGAACGGGCCGCCGTGCTCGAAGAACTCGAGCGCCGCCAAGAGGGCCTTAGCGCGGGGGTGAAGGAAGTGCTGGCCCGCGCCGGCAGCCCGCAGAGCGGGCCCTTCCGCGACGTCTGCGGGATGGTGGCCGACCTGTTCTCGGTGAGCGTCGAGGTGGCGCCGCTGGTGGACGCGGCCTTGGGCCAGGCGGCCCAGCACATCGTGGCCGCGGCCAGCAAGGAACTGTTGGATCACTTGCAGGGGCAGTCGCAGCGTTTCACCGGCCGCGTGGGTTTCTTATGGCTCGACGCCCCGTCGCCGGCGACGCCGCGGCCGGAAGTCGATTTGCAGGGCCGGCCCGGAGTGCTGGGCCGCGCCGACCGCTTCGTCGAGACCGAGCCGCGACTGGCCGCCTTGGCGCGGCGGCTGCTGGGGCGGACCTGGATCGTCGAGAAACTCAGCCACGCCCTCGATCTGGCCCGCTCGGCCGGCGCGGGCCTGCGCTTCGTCACCCTGGCGGGCGAACTGCTGGAGGCCGACGGCACGCTGACCGTCGGGCCGCGGCAGCTCGCCGCCGGTTTGATCTCGCGGCGCAGCCAGCTCCGCGCCTTGAAGAGCCAGTTGGACGAGTTGGAGGGCAAAATCGCCCAGGGCCGCACCGCCCTGGCCGACCTCCAGCAGCGGATTGCCCAGCAACAGCAACGCCTGGAGCGCTGCGAAGCCGAACACCGCCAGGCGCTGGACGCCCTGGGCGAACAGCGCCTGAAGATCTCGGCTGCCGAAGAGCGCCGCGCGCAGTTCGACCAGCAGCGGGAGATGCTGGAGGGCGAGTTCCGCGCCGCCGAGGAGCAACATGAAACGTCGTTGGGCCGCCTGGCCGAGGCCCGCCAGCGGCGGGCGCAGCTCGATGCCGCGCTGGCCGAGATGGAAGGCCGCCTGGCCGGCCTCGAGGAGCAGATCGTCGCCCTGGAGGGCCAGCGGCAGGCCCGCAACCGTGAAACCACGGAAACGAAAGTCGAGCTGGCCAAGAGCGAGGAACGGCTCCGCAGCCTGCACGCGCGGCTGCGCCAGGTCGAAGAGGGCCGGCAGGAGCGCGTCCGCGCCATCGCCGACGGCCAAGGGCAATTGGCCGACTGCCTCCGCCGCGCCGAGACCTCGGGATGGAGCATCTTGCGGGCGGAAACGGAGATTGCCGAGCTCTATCTCCGCAAAGAGTCGCTCTCCGGCGAGACCGTCGAGCACGTCAACCAGCGCGAGTTGCTCCAGCAGCAGCGGGCCGATCTGACCGCCGAGGCCCAGCGGCTGCGGGGCAAGGTCCGCAAAATCGAGGAACGCCTCCACGTCCAGGACCTGGCCGCCAACCAGGTCCGCGTCGAGCGCAGCGCCTTGGTCCAACGGCTCCACGAGGACTACGGCATCGACCTGGCCGCCGCCGACGGCGAGGCCGCCGATCCCCAGCAACAGCACGAGCGCGAGGCGGTGCAGGAGGAGATCGACGAGCTGCGGCGCAAGATCGACGCCATCGGCAGCGTCAACCTCGAAGCCCTCGAGGAGCTCGACACCCTGGAGGTCCGCTACAAGACCCTTTCCGAGCAGCACCAGGACCTGGCCGCCGCCAAGGCCGCCCTGGAAAAAATCATCGACAAGATCAACACCGACAGCCGGCGTCTGTTTGCCGAGACGCTGCAAACCGTCCGCGGGCATTTCCAGCAGCTCTTCCGCGACCTCTTCGGCGGCGGACATGGCGACATCGTGCTGGAAGAGGGCGTCGACATCCTGGAGAGCGGCATGGAAATCGTCGCCCGGCCGCCGGGCAAGGAGCCGCGCAGCATCTCGCTGCTCAGCGGCGGCGAGAAGACGCTCACCTGCGTGGCCTTGCTGCTGGCGATCTTCCGCAGCCGGCCCAGCCCCTTCTGCGTCCTCGATGAGGTCGACGCCGCCCTGGACGAGGCCAACATCGACCGCTTCACCAAGGTGCTCCACGATTTCCTGGCCTGGACCCAGTTCATCATCGTCACCCACTCGAAGAAGACGATGACCTGCGCCGACACGATCTACGGCGTGACGATGCAGGAATCGGGGGTGTCCAAGCAGGTTTCGGTCCGCTTCGAGGACGTCAGCGAGGACGGGCAGATTCGGCCCGAGCGGCCCGCGGACGCCGACTCCCAGTCGCAGGCGGCCTGAGCCGTCAGGAAATTCCCCCGCCCTGCCCTTCCCCCCCGCGGCCGGCGCTTGCATTTTCGGGCGCTGTACAGATAAAATGAACTGAGGGCTTGGTGGTGAAATTCCTTGGGCCGCGGGGGTGATCCATGCCGGAATCTTGGTGGTGGATCCTGGCGCTGGGCGCGGCGCTGGCGGGAATTGCGATCCTCCTCTGGCGGCCGGCGCGGATGGCGGCCCGCGATGCCCGCCTGACCCAGGCCAAGCGCTATTTCCACCGCCAGCGGGAACGCCTGGAGGCCAAGTTCGTCCAATTGGCGGTGGCCCAGGCCAAACACGACGCCCCCCGCTGGACCGACTGCGATTTCGACGATGCCGTGGCCTACGTCCGCAATCGGGCCACCGGCGAATTGTCGGCCTTCGTCGCCGTCACCGTCGCCTTGGACGGCCTGCCCGACGTGGCCACTTCCTCTGCCAGCGACCTGATCGGCAACCTCCGCGCCGGCACGGCGGTCTTTCGCTTCGACCGCGACCACTGGGAGACCGATGGCCGGGCGATCCTGAACCTCAGCCCCAGCGAGGCCATCCGCTTCTATCAAAACGACCTCGAAGTCGTGGGGCAGGAGTTGGCCGAACAGCCGTAACGCCTCGAAAATGGGGACTGGCTCCGAGCGCAGCGAGGTGCCTGTCCCCTTTTTCGGCGGGGGACGGTAAACGGCGTCCCCCCCAATTGCCACCCTGCGGCAAATCCGCTATCCTCAGGGCTGCGGCAGACGGTCGTTCCCCTCCCTGTCCCTTCTCATTCCCAGGAGAGTCGGCCTATGAGCGGCGATCAGGTCAACCCGTTTCAGAGTCCGCAGGTCCACACGACGCTGACGAAGGGCGTGCGTTTCAAGTCGGGTCACGCGATGGCAGTCTGCGCCATGGTGATGTTGGCCGTCGTCATGGTGGCGGAGGCCGCACTGGCCGGCTTCACCTTCAGAGGATTCTGCTGCTTCAACAGTCCCGAATGGGCCATGTGATCCCGCACGCAGAGGCCCTCCGGAGTGATCTCAGCCAGGTGGCGGCAGCGTTGTTCCAACTGGTGGCCAGTTTTGGCTCCGCGATCTGCTTCCTGACGTGGTTCTATCGCGCCCATCGCAATCTTCCCGCCCTGGGGAATCGGCATTTGTACTACACCTCGTTTTCGGCGATCTGGTGGTGGTTCATTCCCATCGCCGGGTGGATTTGCCCCTGCCTGGTCATGGCGGAAGTCTGGAAGGGCAGCAATCCGAGCAACGCGCGCAGCTCCTATGCCATCGGGAAGCTTTCGCCGCTGGTGATGTTCTGGTGGGGATTGTTCGTCCTCATGGGACTTTGGGGCCTTGCCGCTTATTTGATCGGCGTGACCTCGCAAGGCGCTAGGCCCCTGGACACAATCATCACCATCCACTGGTTGATGCTCCAGCGGTCGCTGATAGCCGTGCCGGGCGCCGTATTTGCGATCCTGGTGGTGCGGGCCGTCGATGCCAACCAGCAGAAGCGCTACGAGTTGATCGAAGAGCAGGCCGCCCTGCCCCCCCAGCCCGTGGCGATCGCGGTGCAAGACGATTTCCCCTTCGTGCCGCCGGCCGCTCCGCAGGCCTGGACGCCGCCGGACGACGCCGGCCAGTATCCGCGATTCGGCTGAGGGCGGGGGGACTGTCCCGATTTTCGGGCAGCGACGCGTAGCGTCGGCCCGAAAATGGGACTGTCCCCTTTGGTTGGCGCAGAAATCGGAACAGTCTCACGGCGGGAGAGGAATCTCTCTTTTTCGCTGGCAGGTTCCGATTGACGGAACATCTCTGTTTTCATATAGTTAAGTAAGTTGCTGGCAGTGCAACCGCTGCGGCCATTCTGAGGGGGGAAGCGATGAGTACCGGCGCCGGTTCCGGTTCCAATGTCGAGGTCGTGCGGGGGAGAAATTACCCCGCCATCCGGCAATTCACCGTTTTCCTGGAAAACCGGGTCGGGCAACTCCTGGAGGTCGTCCGCCGCTTCGAGGGGAGCAAGGTCCGTATCGTGGCCCTCTCGATCGCCGATTCGGCCGAGTGCGCCTTCGTCCGCTTCCTCCTCAGCCACCCGGAAGAAGGGCGCGAGATCCTGGAGCGGGCCGGGCTGGCGATCATCGAGACCGACCTGATCGGGGTGGACCTGCCCGAGGGGCACCAGGCCCTCTTGCAAATCTGCACCGCGCTGTTGCAGGCCGAAGTGAACATCATCCAGGCCTATCCGCTGCTGGTTCGGCCCCGCGGCCGGGCGGCGGTCGCCCTGATGGTCGACAACATCGAGATGGGGCTGGAAACGCTGGCCGCCAAGGGCTTCACCATGATCACCGAGGCCGATCTCCAGGCCGAGGACAGCGAGTGAAACCAGGGCGGAGGGCGGAAGGGGGAAGGTGGGAGCAATGCGGGGCTTGTTCCCCAAGCCCACCGGCTGCGGCCGGTGGGAAAGGAGGACGTGAATAACACCGCTGTTGCCCGCACGTCCGGGGCACCCGAGGGGTTTAAAGGAGCTGGCAGTTTTTGAATTGCCCAGATCGCAAGAAACAAAGACTCCCGACCCCTTAAAACGTCCTCTATTACGTGGGTGAGCCGGCCTGGGGCTTCTCGGTTTGGGCACACAATGCCGGGTGCCCAATCGCGAATGGACCTAGTGCAGCGGAGGAGGGGCTGGCCACGACGCCGGAGTCCGTGAACACCGGCAACAACACGGTTTACCAGTCAGTCGACGCGGAGGGGAACGTCCAGTACGTAGGGATTACTAACGACATTGAACGGAGGGCTGCGGAACAGATGGCGGTTAACGGGATCGAAATCGATGCGATTGATGGCTTGGAAAACCTCTCACGTTCCGACGCGCGCGCGGTGGAACAGGTTTTGATCGAGACGTACGGCCTCGGGACGAACGGTGGCACGTTGCTTAACCAGATCAACAGTATCGCAGAGTCGAACCCGATCTACGAACAAGCGATACAGCGTGGCAGCCAGATTCTACAACAGGTCGGCCTCTAATTTCCTGTAGTACTGGTGTTCCATGAAAGTCCAGATTGGCGACCTAATCGAGATAAGGACAAGCAAGGGGCTGGCCTATGCGCTGTACACTCACAGGCACGACATTCGGCCCCGTTATGGTGCCATGCTGCGCGTCTTTGATCGGCTTTACGCGTCGCGCCCCGTCGACATCGCGACAGTCGCCAACCTCCCGGTCCGCTTTACAACGTTTTTCCCGCTCCAAGCTGCCGCGGACCGTGGAATTGTTGAGGTCGTGGGCAATATCCCCGTTCCCGAGAACCTGGCGGCGTTTCCACTTTTCCGCAGCGGACTCTCGGACCCCAAGACGAAGAAGGTCAGCGCATGGTGGTTGTGGGATGGAGAAAAGTCGTGGCGGGTTGGCATCTTGACCCCGGAGCAAAGGGAACTGCCGATCAGGGGCACTTGGAATGATACGATGTTGATTCATCGTATAGAGTCGGGGTGGCGGCCGGAGAATGATTCGAGGTGACGCAAGACCCCAGCGGGCTGGGCCCGGATGCGAATCCCTACCGCTATTGCGGCAACGGGCCGACCGACGGCATGGACCCCAGCGGGCTGTGCAACGGCAGCGCCGGCGGCGGCAACCCGGGACGTTTTAAGGGGTCGGGAGTCTTTGTTCTTGACAAGGCCTCACGGGAATGATATCCTTGCCGCCATGCCACGACGTTTGCGCGTCTCCAGCGGCGGATATGCCTACCACGTGCTCAATCGGGCCGTGGGGCGGACGCGGATTTTCGGCAAGCCGCGGGATTTCGAGGCCTTCGAGGAGGCTCTCGCCGAGGCGAAGAAACGTCTCCCGCTACGCTTGCTCGCCTGGTGCGTGATGCCAACCCATTGGCACCTCGTGCTCTGGCCGCGCGGCGACGGCGAGCTCTCGGAGTTCATGCGCTGGCTGACGGTGACGCATACCCAGCGCTGGCACGCGGCGCACCACACGTCCGGGACGGGACCCTTGTACCAGGGACGCTTCAAGTCGTTTCCGATCGAAGAGGACGATCACCTGCTGACGGTCTTGCGGTATGTGGAACGCAACGCGCTGCGGGCGAATTTGGTGCGCTCTGCGGCGGAGTGGCGCTGGTCGAGCCTTTGGTATCGCGTGCAGGGCGGCGGGGCCCTGCTGGACAAGGGGCCGGTGGCGTTGCCGCGGGATTGGCGGCGGCGCGTCCAAGCGGCAGAGACGGAGGCAGAGCTGGCCGCGTTGCGGCGGTCGGTGACGCGCGGGGCTCCGTTTGGCGAGGCATCCTGGCAGGAGCGAACGGCGAAACGGCTGGGATTGGAGTCGACACTGCGTCCCCGTGGCCGCCCGTGGAAAACTCCCCCCATCCCGCCAAACAAAGACTCCTGATACTATAACCGCCGCCTGAAAGGCCCCTTGCTGGTGGAGTACGATGGAAGGTTGGATCAGTCCATCATTCCTCCACCAAACAAGGAGACCTGTTCATGTGGCATTTGGGTATCGATTTGCACCGTGAGACCGTGGTGATTGCAGCCGTGAACGACACAGGCGAGGCCAGCAAGCCCGTAACCGTTCCCTGTGAAGACACCGAAACCATCGAAAACGTCGTCAAGGCATTCGGGTCCTTTCGGGCGGTCATCGAGGCCAGCGCAACCTATCGCTGGCTGTACGAACTGCTCCAACCGTATGGCACGATCCTTTTGGCCCATCCGTTTCGTCTACGGGCCATGGTACAACGGCGCAGCAAGACAGACAAGCTGGACGCCCAATTGTTGGCGAATCTGTTACGGATCAACCAGATTCCCCTGGCCTACATTCCGCCGGGGCCCTACCAGCAATTACGCGACCTGACGCGCCGCCGGGCACGCCTGGGCCGCGAACTGGCCGAGGCGAAAATCCACTTGCGAGCCTTGCTGGCCAGGCAGAATCGCCACGCGCCCTATCGGGTCCCTTTCGGGGTACGCGGCCTGGCTTGGTTCCGTGGCCAAGACTTCGGCTGGATCGAAAATCTGGTCCGCGACGAACTGCTGGCGCGATTGAAACATTTCGGACGGCAAGCGACCATCATCGACCAGCACATCGTGCGGATGTCGTCGGCGTTTCCGCAAACACAAGCGTTGACCGAAATCCACGGCATCGGGCTGTACTCGGCGTTGTTGATCGTGGCGGAACTCGGCGAGCCCGAGCGTTTCCGCGTGGCCAAACAGGTCGGCGCCTACGCCGGGCTGACCAGCCGGGTGCATCAGTCGGGCGGACACTGCTACCGAGGTTCGATTAGCCGGCAAGGATCGGCGTGGTTGCGATGGATTCTCGTCGAGGCGGCCATGAAGGCGATCCGCGAAGACACAGCCTTGAAGAACTTTTATACGCGGGTGCGCAAGCGATCCAGCGCGAAGATTGCCCGCGTGGCGGTGGCCCGCAAACTGGCGGAGATTTGTTGGAAGCGGCTGCGTCGTTGGCAGCGTGAACACGCCGGCCAGGCAGCGTAGAGCGAACGAAGGTGTCGCGCACGAGTACGGTCGCGGATGGCCCGCAAAAGGGTCTCGTGAGACGCGAGTCTGCACTGTCCTCCTGATTGGGCACTGCGGCCGGTGAACAATACAATGTGCGACGAGTCTTGGCTCGGACGGCACGAATGGGTGACTACTACCTGCGCGATTTACCGGACTTGGCGAGACAGGCATCCATGCGGGAACTTTTCGGCGGCTCCGTCCGCCGACCAGGGCGCTCATTGCCGCCCCTGGACCCCGGCTAGCCTCTCTCCGTTCCGGTGTTGTCGTTACGTTGAAAAATCCGAAAACCGGGCCTTGACACGGCGGCGGTTATGGGCGACCCCTTTAAAACGTCGGCAGATCCTTCAGGCCCTTCACCACCACCCGCTCCACGGTGTCCCAGCGGACCACGGTGAGCGTCCAGTTGCCATCGTCCGCCTTGACGCCGAAGACGCCGTAGCTGCCGCGGGAAAGTCCCTTGACGAAACTCTCCGCCACGAGACTGTCGCCGCCGGCCAGTCGCAACTCGACCTTGGCTTGCTCACCTTTGGTCGCCCAGAGTTGCGCGACCAGCTCGGCCAGGGGATGACTCGGCGGGGCGGCGGATTGCCGACCGGCAACGGCGAGATGACTGCGGCCGGACGGGGTCTCGACCGCGTTGCGCAACGACGCCGCGGCGGCGTCGGCTGTCTTGGCGGGCCGGAGCTTCGCGGTGGCACTGCCCGTCTCCTCGCCGCCGGAAGCAGGCAGGTCGATCTGCTCCGGCGGGTTCTCCTCCGGGGCCTCGTCGATGACCGGAATGCGAAAGCGGGAGCCACATTCCGGGCAGGCGCCCGGACGGCCCTGCAAGCTGGCCGGCCCATGGAGGTGGTGCCCGTTAGGACAGAGAAACTCGATCTGCGGCTCTTTTTGCGGCCGGCCCTGCGGTGCCGACGACCCGCCGGGGGCGGAGGACGGCAAGTCCATGGGGGCATCGTCGGCGTCCGTGGGGGATGACTCTTCCACCTCGATCTCCTCCGCACTGGGAATACGGAACTTCACGCCGCAGCGCGGGCATTTTGCCGGCTGCCCCGCCTGGTCCGCCGGACAACGAATTCGATGCCCGTTCGGGCAGAGAAACTCGATCACGGTCGCACCTGTTTTTGCCAGAGTCCCTTGGGGAGTCGCATTGAGCCTGCGGCCGGTCGTCGCTAGGGCCGCCCGGAAAAAACCAAAAATGGCCACCCGCCCGATTGCATCCCTTTCTAGATCGTAGCTTACGCTGGGAGGCGGAACAATCAGGACTCCCATGGCATACCCGCCAAAAGACTGGTTATGGGGCCGCCCGGCCCTGGAAATCCTTGACAGCAGGCCCTGATATGCGAAACTGGAAACGGAATACAGAAGGTGGTCCCCTCGCCAGAGTTAGCCGATGCCGATTCCCGTCGTCTGTCCCAAGTGTCGCAAGAGTTTTCGCGTCAGCGAGAAATTTGCCGGCAAGTCGGGCCCCTGTCCGAATTGCAAGGCGATCCTCACGGTGCCCGCCCTCGCCCCGGAAGTGAAGATCCACACCCCCGAGGCGTTTGCCGGCGGGGGCAAGAGCGTGACCGGGAAGCTGGTGACCAAGCCCATCGCCCGCTTAGACGTCAAGATTCAGCCCCTCGCCGTGGCCCTCATCGCGGCCGCGGCGGTGGGCATCGTGTTGGTGGCCGCGGCGGGAAGAATGTGGGATCTCCAGGCCGCCGCCTGGACGTGGACCAACTACCTTGTGGTAACGGCCGGCCTGCTGCTGGTCTCGCCGGCGCTGGTGCTGGCCGCCTACAGCTTCCTCCGCGACGATGAACTGGAACCCTATCGCGGCCGAGCCCTTTACCTGCGCGCCGGGGCTTGTGCGCTGGGCTATATGGCCCTCTGGGGGATGTTCGGCCCCGTGGCCAGAATGTTTCTGTCCGATCCAGACGCGATTTGGATGTGGGTGTTCATCGCGCCGCCGTTCTTAGTTCTCGGCGCCCTGGCCGCCCTGGGGTCGCTGGACCTGGACTTCGGCAGCGGTGCCTTTCACTACTCTTTTTACCTCGTGGTCACGATCCTGTTGCGTTGGGTCGCCGGCATCGGCTGGGTCTGGGACGTGGGGAAATAAGGCGGAGGGCGGAGGGCGGAGGGCGGAAGGGGGAAGGCAGTGCAGGCAAGTAGCATCCGCGACAGCGCGCCGTTCCGCGCCGGTTCCTTCCCCCTTCCGCCCTCCGCCCTCCGCCTTCTTCCTTCCTCCTTCATCCTTTATCCTTCATCCTTATGAAGTCCATCTTCGACATTCCTGAAGTGGCGGCCTTGGATGCCCATCGGGCCATGGTCCGCATTCCGCCCGAGGTCGACGTGCCCTTGACGCCGCGGGTGCGGCAGATCATCGATACTGCGGACTTCCGCCGCTTGGCGCGGATCGGCCAGTTGGGGCTGGTTTCGCTGGTCTATCCGGCGGCCTTGCACACCCGCTTCGAGCACAGCCTGGGCGTCTACCGCCTGGCCCTGGTGTACCTGAAGCAGCTCGCCCACCAGGAGCGCTTCGCGGCGGCGGTCTCGGCGGAAGCGGCCGAGGTCTTCGTGGCCGCCGCCCTGCTGCACGACCTGGGCCATTGGCCCTTCTGCCACCCCATCGAGGACATTGACCTGCCCGGTGTTCCCAGCCACGAGCACTTTGCCAACAGTTTCCTCCTGGAGGGCGAGGTGGGCGACGTGCTGCGGCACGATTGGGGAGTGAACCCGCGCGAGGTGGTCGCCCTGCTGAGCGAAAAACCCCGCGACGCCGCCACGCGCATCCTCGCCAGCATGCTCTCCGGCCCCATCGACATCGACAAGGTCGATTATCTCTATCGCGACAGCCTCCATGCGGGCGTGCCCTACGGCCGCCACTTCGATCAACAGCGGCTGCTGGGCAGCCTCTGCCTGAATCACTCCGGCGACGGCCTGGCGCTGACCGACAAGGGCAAGACGGCCGCCGAGCTGATGGTCTTCGCCCGCTACGTCATGTTCAGCGAGGTCTACTGGCATCATGGCGTGCGGGCGGCCACGGCCATGTTGCAGCGGGCCTTCTACCTGCTGCACGGGGCGCTGGACATGGACGCGCTGTTTCGCATGACGCAGGAGGAGTTTACCGGCGAGTTGGCCCGCGCGGCCGGCGGCGGCCCGGCGGGCGAGTTGCTCGAAGGGCTCTTCGGCCCCGCGCGGCGGCTCTACAAACGGCTGGCCGAATACAGCATCCTCCAGGAGCGCGAACTCTATCAGCGGCTGGCCCGCCGGCCCTATCCCTGGCTGGCGGCCTGCGCCGAACAGTTTGCGGCCTTGGCCAGCACGGCGCTGGGGCGCGTGGTCGCCCCGCACGAGATCCTCTTCGACGCCCCGCCGCGGGCCCGCGAGGTGCAGTTCGACGTCGAAATTTATTTTCCCAAGGAGGATCGCTATCGTCCCTTGGGCGAGGTGTCGCCGGTGGTGCGGACGCTGGCCACCGAGCAGTTCGACGACTACGTGAAGCGGGTCCGCATCTTCGCCCATCCCCGCGTGGTGGACGACTTGCGCGGGCTCGGGACCTTGCCGGAGCTGCTCGACGAGGCGATCCGCAGGACGGAGTAGATTGATGCCGGATGCAGCTCGTCGCTAGAATACCAGAGGCGGCAGTCCACGCCGCGGATGCGAAGGGAGGGTCAGCATGGAGACCACGACCATGGGCCGAGTGCTCACCGAGGCCACCATCGAGAGCCTGCGGGACGTCTGGGACGCCGAGCGCGGCCGCATGCCGGCCGACCAGGTCCGCCGCGTCACCGTCAGCGATGCCCTGGTCGATACCGGGGCCACGCTGCTGTCGCTGCCGACGCGGATCATCGCCCAGTTGGGCCTGGAGAAGACGAGTCAAAAGCGATTCGTCGGCAGTTTCGGCGTCGGCGAGGCGACGATGTACGATGCCGTCCGGCTGACGATTCAAGGACGCTCGTGCACCGTGGACGTGGTGGAAGTGCCCGACCAGGCGCCGGTGCTCATCGGCCAGATACCGCTGGAACACCTCGATTTCGTGGTAGACCTCCGTGACCGGAAGCTGATCGGCGATCCGGCCCACGGGGGTGAGCACATGCTGGAGATGTACTGAAGGCGGCCGTTTCTCCCTTCCGCCATTGGATGGCACCGGCAAACCGCCGGGATAAACCCGGCGGCTCGCTTCCCGTCGGCCTTTCCCCTACGTTCCCCAATCGCGGGCGTAGCGGAAGTCGCGGTCCATCGTGCGGTGCGAAAGCTTGGCGATCACCGGCATGCGGCGCTTGTAGTGGTTCCGCCGGATCAAGAGCGCCACGCGATCGACGAATTCCGCCGCGAAGCCGGCGCGGAGCAGCTCCGCCCGCCGCCAGCGGCGATCGACCAACAGCACCAGCAGCCGATCCACTTCGGCGTAGCTGAAGCCCAGCTCGCCCTCGTCGGTCTGGCCGACCCAGAGGTCGCCGGTGGGGGCCTTGGAAAGAATGGGCGGGGGGACGCCGAGATAGGCGGCCAACTGGTAGAGCTGCGTCTTGTAGAGGTCGCCCACCGGGTTGATCGCCGAGGCCATGTCGCCGAACTGGGTGCCGTAGCCCAGCAGCAGCTCGCTCTTGTTGCTGGTGCCGGCGACCAGGGCGGCGAAGGCGGCGCTTTGATCGTAGAGGACGGTCATCCGCTCGCGGGCGCACTTGTTGGCCAGCCGCAGTTGCCCGGCATCGGGAAAGCGGCCGAAATAGGCGTCGATCTGCGCGGTGATCGGACACTCGACGGTGCGGACGCCCAGTTGCTCGATGACCGCCCGGCTGTCGCGGCGGGTCTCTTCGCTGGAGGTCTTATAGGGCATGGTCACGGCCAGGACGTTTTCCGGGCCCAGGGCGCGGGCAGCCAGCGTCGTCACCACGCTCGAATCGATGCCCCCGGACAGGCCCACCACGGCCCGGCTGAAGCCGGCGCGGCGGATCTCGCTCTGGATGAAGCGGGTGAGGATCGCGGCCACCAACTCGGCGTTGATGGAAAGATCGACTTCCAGGGGCTCAGGATTCATAGCGTCGCCGTTTGATGCGCTGGAGTTCTTCGATCGTCAGCAGCAGTCGTTCATCGCGGGCCAGGGGCGTCATCAGCCGCTGGCGGCGGAGTTCGGCCGGGTCGAAGGCGGCCACGGTGAGGGCCTCGTCCAAGAGCGGGGCCTGGGCGATCATCCGGCCGTCGGGCCCCACCGCCATGCTGCCGCCCCAAAAACACAGCCCGTCTTCGAAGCCCACCCGGTTGACCACCACCACCACGGCCCCCATCAACTGGGCAAACGACTTCGACAGGTTCTCGTAGGTCTCGGCGGTGTGGATCTTGGGGCCCTCGACGCCGCGGGCCGGCGAGTTGGCCGGGCAAATCAACAGATCGACCTCCTCGGCCTGCATGATCGCCGCCGCCGAAAGGTGCCAGAAGTCCTCGCAGATGAGGATTCCGGTGCGGCCGAAGCGGGCCGTGTCGAAGGCCTCGAAGCGCTCGCCGGCGGCAAAGTAGCGCTGCTCGTCGAAGAGGCCGTAGGTGGGCAAATAGACCTTGCGATGGAGGTGGACGATCCGGCCTCCCTCGGCATAAAAGGCGGTGTTGAAGAAGCGGTGCTGCGGCGATTCCTCGACGAAACCGGCCAACACCGCCATCTTGCCGGCCGCCTCCAGCAGTTGCTTGATCTGCGGCGCGTCGGGCTCCAGGGCCAAGTCGGGGACCATGTCGCGGACGAAGTAGCCGGTCAGCGACAGCTCGGGAAAGACGATCAGGTCGGCCTGCTGCCGCTGGGCCGCGGCGATTTGCTCCAGGTGCAGGGCCAGGTTGCGATCCCGATCGCCCAGCACGGGCGCAATTTGCGCCAGTGCCACGCGAAGCACCACCGGCCGCTGACTCGAAACAGGTTCCATAGCGGATAACCGTTGCAGCGATTCCTGCGAAACCGCAAGCGGGACACACGCCGCCGCGGTTTCCAAAACCCCGTCTCTAATCCCTAATCCCCAATCCCTAATCCCTTATCTTTATCCCCAACTCCTGCAACTGCCGGGGGTCGACCGGCCCCGGGGCGCCGGTCATCAGGTCGGTCGCCCGTTGCGTCTTGGGAAACGCGATGCAATCGCGGATGCTGTCCAGCCCGCCCAGGAGCATCACCAGGCGGTCGATGCCCAGGGCGATGCCGCCGTGGGGCGGGGCGCCGAACTGGAGGGCATCCAGCAGGAAGCCGAAGCGCACGCGGGCCGCCTCCTCGTCGATCCCCAAGAGCCGGAACACTTGTTGCTGCAAGGGCTGGTCGTGGATACGGATGGTGCCGCCGCCGGCCTCGACGCCGTTGATCACCAGGTCGTAGGCCTGGGCCCGGCACTTGCCCGGCTCGCTGGCGAGCAACTCGCGGTCCTGCGGCCGGGGCGAGGTGAAGGGGTGATGCATGGCCGCCCAAACCTTCTCTTGCTCGTCATAGGCGAACATGGGGAACTCGACGATCCAGGAGAAGTGCATCACGCGGGGATCGTAGAGCTTCAACTCGGCCCCCAGCCGCTTCCGCAGGGCGTAGAGCGCCTTGCAGGTGACCTCGAAGCGGTCGGCCACGAAGAGCAACAGGTCGCCCGCCGCGGCGCCCATCCGCTGGGCAATTTTGTCCAGCAACGCGGGCTGGAAATTCTTGGCGATCGGCGAGGCCAGCTTGCCGCCCTCCTCGACCTTGAACCAGGCCAGCCCTTTGGCGGCGAAATCCTCGACGATCAACGCCGTCAACTCGTCGATGCCCTTGCGGCTGTAGCGCTCGGCCGCCCCCTTGGCGTTGATCCCCCGGACCCGGTTCCCCGCCGCCGCTGTGTCGCGGAAAACGCGGAAATCGGCCTCCTTGGCCAGGTCGGTCACGTCGACGAGCTCCATGCCGAAGCGCAGGTCGGGGGCGTCGTGGCCAAACCGCTACATCGCCTCGTCGTAGGTCATCCGCGGCAGCGGCAGCGGCAATTCGATGCCGAGGATTTCCCGCGCCAGCCGGGCCATCGCGCCGTCGATGGCGCCGATGATGTCCTCGGCCGTGATGAACGACATTTCCAAGTCCAACTGCGTAAACTCCGGCTGCCGGTCCGCCCGCAAGTCCTCGTCGCGG
>JBKQVT010000010.1:0-9008 GCA_052139835.1 Thermoguttaceae bacterium | reverse complement strand
CGGCGTTCGGCTGTCGCCGTGTCTGTTCCGCCCCATTGCCGCCCGCCTCGAACGCTCAGCTTCCCTCCCGAAATGGAGCCTCGTGATTCAGCCCAGGTCCGGGTAGACTATTTGCTGCGGGTTACCTTACAGCGCTGGCGTGGCAATCGCTCGTCGCCACGGCAGGCGGCCAATGGCTCGTCGCGGCGGCCATGCGGCCTTACGTCTTTGCCTTGGTCCTTGCATGGATCGTCTGGGCTGTGATCGCCTTGTGTTTCATTTACCTGGTCCGCAGCGATGCGCCCTATCGGCCGGCCGCCGACGAGACCGATCGCCGCTGGCAATTCAGCCTGCGGACCTTGCTGCTGCTCCCGCTGTGGCTATGGCTGCTGCTGATGGCCTGCTTTCCCAAACTGATGACCGGCGATTTCTGCAACGTGCGAATCGACAAGTTGTCCGTGCATACGGACGGGCACGTTCGTTTCAGCTACACAAAGCGAACCTCCGGCGGGACAGGCATGAACGTTCGGTTCGTGCCCGGCGGCGGTGGCATTTACAGTTCCGGCTCCAGTTTTCCGAGGGTAGGGCCCAGCCAGGGGACTGACGAATATGGCTTTTACCTCCACCGCGACGGGATCCCCATGACCGAGCGCGCGGTGCGCGATTGCCTCCTGGTCGAACAAGGCAGGACTTACCGCGTGGTGCCGGAAAAACCGCTTTTCTTCTACGATTTCAAGGGCAAGGACGGCACGCGGCATTACGGTTACGTCGAAGTCGAGCCGGGCAAACGCCTGGGATTTTGATAGATGATGACCAAGCTGTACTATCTCGCGGCAACGGCGGTGGCGGGCGCGGCCGTGCTGGCCTTGGAGGTCTTGGCCGCCCGGCTGCTTGCCCCGGCCCTGGGCAGCGGACCGGTAAGCTGGGCCGCCTTGCTGGCCACCGCCCTGGGGATGCTCGCCGTGGGCAGCCTGCTGGGCGGCCGGCTGAGCCAGGCCGCCAAGCCGGAGGGCGTGATTGCCTGGTCGTTGACGCTCGCCGCCGTCTTCCTGGTGGTACTTTCCCAATGTTACGGCCCGCTGTTGCGCTGGGCGGCCGGGCAACCCTTGCTCGCCGGCGAGATCATGGCCGCATGGATCGTCCAGGCCGTGCCGTTGCTGGCCCTGGGCACAATAACGCCCGTCATCCTGCACCAGGGGCGCGACGCGTCGGGGCGATGGGGCGGCACGGTGCTGGCCGCCGGAAGCGCCGGTGGCATCGCCGGGGCGCTGGCCGCGGGATTGCTGCTGCCCCCGGCCGTCGGACTGGCACGCTCGCTGCTGGCGCTGGCGGCGGTGCTGGCCGCGGCGGCCTTGCCCGCGGCCTTCCGCGGGCGGCGCCGGCTGGCGGCGGTCTGCGCGCTGGGATCGCTTGCCGCGGCGGCCTGTTGCTGGGCGCGCCACGAGCAAAACCGGGTGATTCAGTCGCTCCACGGCCAATTGGAAGTCCGATCCGACCCACTGGCCACGACGCTCTTGATCGACGGCCTGCCGCAGACGGGCCTGCCAGAGCACCTTGCCCCCGGCGACGCCCTCGGCTATGGCTACCTCTTGGAAATGTCGCTGCCGACGCGGCCGGCCGCGAAGACCGCCCTGGTCGTGGGCCTGGGGGGCGGATTGGCCCCAAGGATCCTCGATACGCACGGCGTGAAATGCCGGTCGATCGAGATCGACCCGGCGGTGGCGGACATCGCCCGGCGCGAGTTTCAGTTCACCGGCGACGTGATCCTCGGCGACGCCCGCACCGTCCTGACCCGCGATCGGACCCGCTACGACCTGATCTTTCTCGACGCCTGTACGGCGGACCGGCTGCCCTGGCACCTCTTCACGCTGGAGGCGCTGGAACTGTTGCGGGCCCGGCTCGCCGCGGACGGCGTCCTCGTGATCCAATTCATCGGCGACGACGGTCCGTGGTCGGCGAGTCTTGTGCGGACGCTGCGTGGGGCGTTTGGCCGGGGGCATTGCGTTTTGCTGGCCCCGCGGGCGGATCGCGGCGCGGTCGGCCCACGGTGGCTATTCGCCGGCCGCGACGGCTTGCCGCAACTGCCCGGCGGCCCGCCCCGGCCCGCGCGTGCCGCATCTTGGAGATGCCTCGAATTGCCCGGCGACGGCCTGTTGCTGACCGACGACCACTTTGCCGCGGAGTTTGCCTGGGCGGAGTCAGCCCGCCGCTGGCGGGGCCTTTGCAGCGGGCGACCGTAGGCCACTCTCAGTCTATCGGCGGGATCGGTTCGCCGCCCGCGATGGTACACATCGCCTTGAGCACCTTGGGATCGATGCCTTCGTGGAGACAGTGTACAGAACCATCGAGCATCCCCACGACCACAATTCCGGGATACCTGCTGCGAATGCACTGGTTCGGAAAGTCGTTGAGCTTGAAGCTCATCTTGTCGAACTTCAGGTCGCGCGGGGCCATCCAGGGAATGCCGGACTCGGCCATTTCCCCGAGGTAGATCGTCTGCGACGTGCCGTCGGTAACGTCCCACCTGCGGACCGAGTGCGGGCCGTCGGAGACGGTGCCCTTGCCGACGACCATCACATAGCTGGTGTCAAGCGGGTTGGAATCGCCGTCGGTCCCACAATGGTAGGCGGGATAGATTCCCGACATGCCGATGTGGAGGCCCGAGGCCAGCGCGCTGTTGTGCGGGCTGTCCCAAGGCTCGTTGAAACGGCACTGTTCGTATAACGACCCCTGCTCCAGATATGGCAGCAGCAGCGTGCGCCAACTGAGCGTCGGGTGCCCGTTGCCATCGGTTAGATACGCCGGCGGGAAGCGGCCTTGGGTCGAGTGCAAATTGTGCATGGACAACCCAAACATCTTGTATTGGCCGATGCAACTGGTGCGCCTGGCCGCCTCCCGCATGGCCTGGAGCCCGCAGAGCAAGAGCGTCCCGAGCAGGAAGAAGACGACGAGGATGACGATGGCATTTCGCAACTTGGACATCGTGCGAGGTCTCCGGTTGGGAAGCTTAGCGGTATTCTACCGCCGCCCGCGGCGCGCCACAACTCGCCGCGAAAGTTCGCTGACACGTCCATTGGGGGGCTCCCCTTGAGCCCGGGGCCTGCTACCATTACAACGATGCCGCCGGAAGCCGCCCCGCACGTTATTCCCACCTGAGGAGACCAACCATGCCGCACCTGAAACTGATCGCCCTTTCCCTGGCCGCCATGCTGCTCGCCGCGCTGGCGCCGGCCGGCGAGGCGTGGGCACAAATCCAAGTCGCTGTCCAAGGCCCAGTCGTTGTCGAGGCCGTCGCCGGCGAGCCCTTCGGCGTCGGACGCATCATCGCCGATTTGCCGCCGGACCTCCTCCCGACGCCCCTGGGAATCGACGGCCTGGGTGTGAGCGACAAGGACGGCCGCGTGCTCTACCCGGCCCTGCGCAGCGGGGTCGTCGGCCCGCTGGTCAAGGAAATCCTCGGCGCCGATTCGCCGTTGACCAGCGGCGGGCCGGTCCGCCAACAGGTCGGCGGCCTGTTGCGCGACGTGCTGGCCAACCGGCCGCCGCGGGCGACCATCTACTTCCTCTTCCGCGGCGACGGGCCGCTGGCGCTGGAACTGCAAGCGGCCCGGCCGATCCCCTTGCAGGTCGTGCCGCGGCAGGATGCGGTCCTGCACCGGCAGTGGCTCGACGCCTGGTGGGCGGAGTATACGGCCCCGCCGCGGCTGCTGGCCAAGAAGCCGGAGTATCCGCCGCTCTTGGAAAACTATCTGGCGAGCACCCTGGCGCGGCGGCTGAACCTGCGGCTGCCGGAACCGAAGAAGACCGAATCGGCCTACACCCGCCTGGAACACGAGGCGGGCGCGATGCTGGAAACCGAGTCGATCCTCACGGCCCTGGAGCAGGACCGCATCCTCGGCATGACCAACCTGGGATTGCCGGCCGATCAGCCGCTGCCCGAGGCGGTCGATCCGCCGCCGCTGGCCGTGCCCGAGCCCGACGCCAAGGTGAAGGTCGAGCCGATCGCCTTGCACGTGCCCGCGGAGTGTTTTTACGTCCGCTTCGGCAGCTACAGCAATTTCCTTTGGATGCAGGACACGCTGGATCGTTGGGGCGGCGACCTGCAAAACCTGGTGGCCCAGCGGGGCTTGGACTACGGCCGCGACGAGCGCATGCAGGACCAGCTCATCCTGCGGCAGACCGAGCTTTCGCGGCTGCTGGGCGACACGGTGATTTCCGACGTGGCCATTATCGGCACGGACATGTTCTTCCGGGAAGGGGCGGCCTACGGATTCCTCTTCGAGGCGCGAAACAACTTCATGCTTTCCTCCGACATCGGTTCGGAGCGGAGCGACCGGCTGGCCCGCGGCGGCGTCACGGAGCAGAAGCTCAAGCTCGCGGGCCGCGAGGTCTCGCTGATCTCGTCGCCCGACGGCACGGTCCGCTCCTATTACGCCCAGCGGGGCGACTATCATTTCGTCACTTCGTCGCGGGCGCTGGCCGAGCGGTTCATGGCGATCGCCAAGGGGGCGGGGTCGCTGGGGGCGTCGCGGGAATTGCGCCACGCGCGGACGATCATGCCGCTGGCGCGCAACGACACGGTGTTCGTCTACCTGTCGGACGCGTTTTTCCGCAACATCACCGGGCCGCGCTACCGGGTGGAAATGATGCGGCGGCTGGAGGCGGTGGCCGACGTCGAGTTGGTCCGCCTGGCCCGGCTCGATTCGACCGCCGAGGGACGCCGCGACGGCACGATCGAGCAACTCAGCGCCGGCGGCCTGCTGCCGGCGGATTTCGGCCCGCGGCCCGACGGCAGCCGGGCCGTCCTCCGGCGCGGCGAGGTCTACGATCAGCTTCGCGGCCGGCGGGGCTCGATGACGCCGGTGCCCGACGTGCCGCTGGAGCGGGTCACGGCGGCCGAGGCCGCCTCCTACCGCAAGTTCGCCGACTTCTACCGCGCGGAGTGGGGCCGGCTCGATCCGGTCCTCCTTGGGCTGAAACGCACCGCCCTGCCGGGCCGGCGCGAGCAGATCGTCCTGGACGTGCGGATGACGCCGCTGGACCACCGCCATTTCGACTTCTTCTCGCAGTGGGTCGGCGCGGCCGACAAGGTCCGACTGGCGCCGGTCCCCGGCGACATGGCCGCACTGGAAGTGGTGCTCCAGAATCAGCGGCTCTTCGGCGGCCTCCGCGACATCGGCGCGCCCAACGAGGTCATAGCCGGCCCGGGGACGATCTTGGATCGGTTCCGCAACGTGTTGGTCGGCTACGTCGGCAGCTATGGCCCGCCGGGATTGCTGGGGTTCTTGGACCTCATGATCCCGGGGGCGCCGGACGCCAACGGCTACGCGACCGGCGTTGTGGGCCTGTGGCGGCGGCAGTTCGATCACTTCAGCGTGTATTCCTTCCAGCCGGACGTGTTGGCCGCGGTGACGCCGCAATTGCACTGGCAAGAGGAGCCGCGGCCCGGCCAGGCGTGGCTGCACGTCGGCGACGTTTCGCAGGCCCGCGTGACGCCGGCGCTGAACCGCTGGGCCTACAACCGCACGCGGGAGACCGCCTTGGGCAACCTGCGGCTGATGCAGGCATTCCAACAGCAGTTGCACGTGCCGGCGGCGGATTGCAAGGCGGCGGCCGAGTCGCTGTTGGCGGCCAAGCTGATCTGTCCGCTGGGTGGCAAGTACGTCTTTCGCCCGGCCCCCGACGGTCCCGGCCGCTGGACCTCGACGGCCCTGGAGGCCGAGGCCGCCGGTGGGTCCGCGGGCCAGCCGCCGCCGGGCTACGTGGCCCGGCCGTTGACTTGGTTCCGCGGCCTGGACCTCGACGGGACCATGATTGAAAGCTCGCTCTCGGCCCACGCGGAGGTCCTTATGCAGTTGCCCGCGAAAAAGTAGCGTTGCAACCGGTTGACGTTGGCTCCCAAAGTTCGGTATCATAAGCGGTTATGAATGAGACCGTGAAGGATTACGGCCGTTGGGATGTCCCTCACCCGATACCCTACCAGGGCAGCAAGCGAGGGCTGGCCCCCGTCATCCTCTCCTACTTTCCCGCCCATTTCGCCCGTCTTGTCGAGCCGTTTGCCGGGTCGGCAGCGATCTCGCTAGCGACGGCCTACAGACGGCTTTCCGATCGGTTCCAAATCAACGACGCGCACGCGCCGCTCATTGATCTCTGGCGGGAGATCATCAACCGTCCGGAGGAGTTGGCAACCAAGTATCGCAGATTATGGCGGGCACAGCTTGGACGGGAGCGGGAGTACTTCGACCATGTCCGCACGAAGTTCAACGAGACCCATGAACCGGGATTTTTTCTCTACTTGTTGGCGCGCTGCGTCAAGGCGGCCATTCGCTACAACGCCGACGGCCAGTTCAACAACAGCCCGGACAACCGGCGAAAAGGCGCGCACCCCGACGCCATGCGGAACCGCATTGCCGGGGCATCGACGCTCTTGCGGGGGCGGACGGAGGTCAGCGACTTGGATTATCGCGAAGTGCTGGCCGCCGCCACTTCGGCGGATCTGATTTACATGGACCCGCCGTATCAGGGCGTGTGCGGAAACCGAGACAACCGCTATTGCCCCAAGATCGACCACCAGGATTTCTGCGACCAACTGGCGGCCCTGAACGACAAGGGTTGTATGTTCGCTGTGAGTTATGACGGGCGAACGGGCGAAAAGACCTACGGGGAGCCGCTGCCAAAACGCCTGAAGCTGGTACACGTCGAGATTCACGCCGGCCGTTCGACCCAAGCGACCTTGCTGGGCCGCGACAGCGATACCTACGAGTCCCTTTACATTTCCCCGGCGCTAGCCGAGGCGATCTCGTTCGGCACGAAACGGAAGTTGCCGCAACGGCAATTCGCATGGTAAGGATGCCCGATCGAAGTCCAACCAGCGGGGGTCTTCCCATCGTGTCAAAAGATTTGCCGCAGTGGTTCATAAGAAAGGCGAAGGCTGTCACCGCGAAGCGCGCCAGGACGGTCATCCAGCACATCCTTCAGCACGGTCACATCACCACGGAACAACTGAAAACTCTCTACGGCTTACACCATCCGCCCCGCGCTGCACGCCACGTGCGAGAGAAGGGAATCCCGCTGGAGACCTTCCGAATCGCGGGTGTTGCGGGTAAGAGCATCGCGGCTTATCGGTTCGCCGATCCGTCCAAGATTCGCTCGGGCCTTCTTTCCGGCCGCAAGGTGTTCTCAAGACAGTTCAAAGACGTGCTCATTGAACGATCCGGTTGCCGGTGCGGTATCTGCCTGACGGAATACGAGGCCCGCTACTTGCAGATCGACCATCGAATCCCCTATGAGGTTGGTGGGGAGGGACGCGGCGAAGACGCGCCCAGCGAGTTTCAGTTGATTTGCGGCTCCTGCAACCGCGCGAAATCGTGGTCGTGCGAGCATTGCGTGAACTGGACGGAGAAGAAGCAAGCGAAGATTTGCCGAACGTGTTATTGGGCCAGCCCGGAGCATTACAAACACTTGGCGTTGCGGCTGGTCCGCCGCCTTGCCATCACGTGGACTGGCAAGGAAACCCGCGAATTTGACAACCTGGCAAAACTGGCAGACCAGGCCCGGCAGCCCGTGCCGGAGTTCGTCAAGGCCGTCTTGCGCAGGCTTGGCCTATAGCCGGAAAGGAGCATGCCGATGCCACCCGAAGTTCCCTTGGAGCAAACGCAGGAAGAGATTGCCCACCACGCCCATGAGACCACGGAACGTTGGGTCATGGGCGTGGCGCTGACGGCCGCCCTGCTGGCCGCCTGCGCCGCCATCAACGCCTTGGTCTCGGAGTATTACGCCGTCAAGGCCATGGACGAGCAAATCCGCTGTGCCGATCAGTGGAACTATTACCAGGCCAAGGGGATCAAGGCCGCCGTGTTGAGCAATAAGATCGATCTCCGCCACGTGCTCGGCAAGGAAACCGACCCGAAAGACCTCGACAAATTGAAGCGCTACGGGGAGGAGCAGGAGGAGATCAGCGCAAAGGCCACCGAGCTGCAAACGGCCTCGGCCCGCCACCTCAGCCACCACGAGGCGATGGCCCCCGGCGTGACCATGTTCCAGTTGGCCATCGCCATCGCGGCCATCTCCGTGCTGACGGGGCGCAAGGCGTTCTGGTACGTGGCCATCGCCGGCGGAATCGTGGGCATTTTGTTCTGCGCCAACGGCGTTCTGCTGTGGATCGGTTGACAACGGGCCCGCATTTTGGGATATTGTGCCAGGGATTAGCGGCGAGCCGCGGGGTTTATCCCCGCGGTTGCGCTGGCGAATAGCGGCGGTCCGGGGCCCATTTCCCGTCGGTCGCAGCCGGCGGGCTTGGAAGGCCCCCTTGAAAGCCGGAGAAAATCTTCATGGCGCACCTCTTTTTGCTGGGCAGAGCCGGCCTGGCCGTGATCCTGTGTGTCGGTGCGGCGTCGGCTCCGTCGGAACCGGCTGCGTCGGGGCAGCCATGGGCCGTGCAGATGTTCGATTACACCAGCCACGATTTCGGCGCCGTGGCCCGCGGCGCCAAGGTCGAACACCGCTTCCGAATCGAAAATGTCTACGTGGAAGACGTCCACATTGCCTCGGTGCAATCCAACTCTGACGCCGTCACGGCACACGCCACCAAGAATTTGCTGAAGACCTGGCAACGGGCGGAAATCGTCGTCAGCATGGACGCGGAGAAGTTCCTCGGACGCAAAGACGCCACGATCGAGGTGAAGTTCGACGCGCCCTTCGAGGCGGAAGTCCGTTTGCAGGTCCACGGCGAGACGGGCGCCGTGGCGATTTCGCAGCCGGCGGCGGTCAGCGTCGGTTGCACTGGCCAAGGCAGCGGCGCCCGGCAGTGCGTGCCGGTGATCTACGCCGGCCGGTGCGGCCATGCTCGATTTTTCTGCCGTTTTCGCCGTGGTCGGCGTTTGCTTGGCCGCTGCCGGGGCCGGGTGTGCGGCAAGTATCTATGGCGCGAAAGGTAGGGAGGTTGTATAACTTGGGGTAGCGTCCTGATTTCAAGCCCATGCGAAGCAGGAGAAAATCGCGATGACGTTGCCCAGGTTGGATCGGAAGGC
>JBKQVT010000009.1:0-17432 GCA_052139835.1 Thermoguttaceae bacterium | reverse complement strand
ATCTCGAATTCCTTCCAGCCCAGCACCGATTCCTCGATCAGCACTTCGTGCGTCGGCGAGGCACGCAAGCCCCCCTGGACGATCAAATCCAAGTCCATCCGGTTGTAGGCAATGCCGCCGCCGGTGCCGCCCAGGGTAAAGGAAGGCCGCACAATGGCGGGCAGCCCGATATAGGCAATCGCCTCGTGCGCCTCTTCCTGCGATCTGACCAACTTGCTCTTCGGTGATTCGAGGCCGATCCGATCCATGGCCTCGCGGAACAGAAGCCGGTCCTCGGCCTTGGCGATCGCGTCTTCCTTGGCGCCGATCAGCTCGACATCGTAGCGGGCGAGCACGCCGGACCTTGCCAGCGCCATTGCGGTGTTGAGCGCGGTCTGCCCGCCCATGGTCGGCAACAGCGCGTCGGGCTTTTCCTTGGCGATGATGCGCTCGACGAAGTCCGGCGTGATCGGCTCGATATAGGTGGCGTCGGCCATTTCCGGATCGGTCATGATCGTCGCCGGATTGGAGTTGACCAGGACGATTCGATAGCCTTCCTCGCGCAACGCCTTGCACGCCTGGGCGCCCGAATAATCGAACTCGCAGGCCTGGCCGATCACGATCGGTCCGGAGCCGATCAGGAGGATCTTGTGGATATCGTCACGGCGTGGCACGGGAGGTTCCTCTCCGCTTGGCGGCCTGCGGGGCGTCTCTAAAATCCCTTGATTTTAGCACGGCCGCGGCGGGCACTACAAGGGGGTGCACCCATACCGTTCTCGCTTCCGAGGAA
Organism: Thermoguttaceae bacterium; assembly: GCA_052139835.1. GTDB lineage: Bacteria > Planctomycetota > Planctomycetia > Pirellulales > Thermoguttaceae > JBKQVT01. The sequence continues at coordinate 16,663 of JBKQVT010000009.1, read as the reverse complement.
TGGGGAAAGATCTCCCTGCCGGTCCGGACAACCCCGGAAGAGATCAAGGCGACGTAATCAGCCGCCTTGCCGCCGCATTACGAGTAGAACTCCCATTTTCCCACGGCCTCGAAGGCGTTGATGAAGTGCTCGATCTGCGGCCGGCGGCTGCCTGCGGGCCAGGTGATCGCCACCACGTCGAAACGGCCGGGATACTCCAAGAGCTTGTGACGCTTCAGAAACGTCACCGCCAGCCGCGTCAGCCGCCGCTGCTTCTTCTCGTCGACGGCCTCGGCGGGGTGGCCGGCCTCCTGCGATTGCCGCGTCTTCACCTCGACGAAGACGATCGTGCCGCCGTCCAGCATGACCAGGTCCAATTCGCCCGGCCGCAGGCGATGGCCTCGGGCAAGGACCTTGTAGCCGCGGCGTTTCAGATAGCGCTCGGCCGCCTCTTCGCCCCGCCGGCCCAACGGCTTCTCCGGAAAGAAACGCCGCAGCCAGCCGGTAAGCACGGCGGGGAATTCCATGAGTCGGCAGACCTCGCCTACTTGGCGCCGCTGCCGGCCTGCTGATCGCGCTTGGCTTGATCGACGCGGCGTTCCTTCAGGCGGACCCCCTTGCCGACGCGGTCGCGGAGATAGTAGAGTTTGGCCCGGCGGGTGACGCCGGCGCGCTGCACCACGATCTTGGCCACCCGCGGCGAGTGGAGGGGAAACTTCCGCTCCACCCCCTCGCCCTGCACGATGCGGCGGACGGTAAACATTTCCCGGGTGCCGGAGCCGCTGCGGGCAATGACGATGCCGCTGAATACTTGGATCCGCTCCTTTTCCCCTTCGAGGATGCGGCAGTGAACGTCGACCGTGTCGCCGATCTCGAACACCTGGCTTTCTTCCCGCAGATGGGGCTTCTCGACCAGATTCAGTATCTGTTGACTCATCGAATGCTCCTTATTCTGGAATTTTCAAGGGGACAGTCCCATTTTCGCCAGACGAAAATCGGGACAGGCCCCAACCTATTCTTGTTCTGTCGGTATCTTGGATTCTATTGTTCTGCCGGCGGCAACAAGTCGGGCCGGCGTTGTTGGGTCCGTTGGCGGCGGAGTTCTTCGCGCCAGCGTGCAATCTGCTCATGGTTCCCATTGAAGAGGACGGGCGGGACCTCCAGGCCGCGAAACTCCCGCGGCCGGGTATATTGCGGAAATTCCAGCAATCGCCCCGCTCCCGAAAACGAATCCTCCTCGCTGCTGTCTTCGTGCCCCAACACGCCCGGCACCAGGCGGATGACCGCATCAATGACCACCATGGCGGCCACTTCGCCCCCGTTGAGGACGAAGTCGCCGATCGAAATTTCCTCCGGCTCCAGGAGGAGCCGGATCCGTTCGTCAAAGCCTTCATACCGGCCGCACAAGAGCAGGATCCGCTCGCACACGGCCAACCGTTCGACCGCCGGCTGGTCGAGCCTTCGCCCCTGGGGCGTGAGCATGACCAGGCGTCCGGGGTCCGCCGCCAGGGGGCGGACCGCTTCCACGCACTCCACGACCGGCTCGACCATCATGACCATGCCGGGTCCGCCCCCGAAGGGGCGATCATCGACTTTCCGACGGGTTCCCCGCGCCCACTGGCGGATGTTGTGCAGGTGCACTTCCACCAGGCCGGCGTCGATGGCCCGCTTCAGAAGGCTTTGGCCCAGGTATCCGGGAAAGACTTCGGGAAAGAGGGTCAAGACGTCGAAGCGCATCGGGCTGCCCGGTCATGAGGTCGGTTCCGCGTCGGGGGTTTCCGCGTCGACGTCCGTTTCGGCCGCGGCGTCGGCTTCCGCGTCCGGCCGGGGTTCCTTCGCCTGCGGCGCCGGCGGCGGCCGCCGCCGGCGGCTTTCCGTCAGCCGCGCGATGGCCAGCCGCTGCTGCTCCAGGTGCGTCCCCGCGCTGCCGTACTTCTTAATCAGCACCTTCACCCGGTCCGAAGGCTGCGCGCCCACGCTCAACCAATAGTTGATCCGCTCGCCGTCGAGCCTGGCGCGGGCGTCGGTCTCCGGAACCATCGGGTCGTAAGTGCCCAGTTCTTCCAAAATGCGGCCGTCCCGCGGCGTCCGCTGCTCCATCGCGCAAACGCGATAGAAGGGGCGATGCTTGCGGCCCAGTTTTTTCATGCGAATGCGTACTGTCACACCATTCTCCTCGTAGACATATGAAATGATCGATCCATGGATTCAGTTTTTCCCTTTCCCCTCGCGTTTCCGCCGCCGGAACTCCTTCTCCCGTATCTTGCGCTGGCGGGCCTTCTCCTGCGGCGTGAGCCGCTTGCCGGTGCCGACCTTCTGCTTCGCCAGCTTGGCGCCGGGATTGAGCATGCCGCTGGAACCGAGCTGCTGCATGGTCTTCATCCGGTCGCGGATGCCCATGCTCGCCATCTGCTTCATCATGCCGGCCATGCCGTCGAACTGTTTGACCAGCTCGTTGACTTCGTGCGGCTCCACGCCCGCCCCCGCGGCGATGCGGCGGCGGCGGCTCAGATCGACGAGCCGCGACGGGTTGCGCCTCTCCTCGGGCGTCATCGAGTCGATGATGCCCACCAGGCGGCGCATGTCCTGCTCGGCGTCGATGTCGCCCAGCATTTCGGCCATGTTGCCCATGCCGGGAATCATGCTCATGATCTTGTTGATCGGTCCGAGCTTCTTCGTTTGGCCCAACAGCTTCTTGAAGTCGTCGAGGGTGAACTCGCCCTTGCGGAGCCGGGCCTCCTGCTGGGCCATCTCCTCCTGGTCGAACTTCTCCTGGGCCTGCTCGACCAGCGTGAGCACGTCGCCCATGCCCAGGATGCGGCCCGCCATCCGCTCCGGATGAAACTCCTCCAGGGCGTCAAGGTGCTCGCCGGTGCCCACGAACTTGATCGGCACCCCGGTCACCGCCTTGACCGACAGGGCGGCGCCGCCGCGGGCGTCGCCGTCGAGCTTGGTCATGATGACGCCGTCCAGCTCCAACGCCTCGTTGAAGGCCTTGGCGCTGCGGACCGCGTCCTGGCCCGTCATCGCATCGACTACCAGGTATACCTGCTCGGGACCGACGCGGCGGTCGATCTCGGTCAACTGCGCCATCAACTCCTCGTCGACGTGCAAGCGGCCGGCCGTATCGAGCACCAGCACGTCCGCGGCCGACTCCTTGGCCTGCTTCACGGCCGCCTGGCACAGCGCCACCGGGTCCTTGGCGGCCAGGTCGGCATAGACGGGCAGCCCCAACTGCTGGCCGAGGATCTGCAATTGCTGGATGGCGGCGGGGCGCTGCAAGTCGGCCGCCACCAGCATCGGTTTTCGCCCCCGCTGCTGGATGAGCCGGCCCAGTTTGCCGCAGGTGGTCGTCTTGCCGGACCCCTGCAAGCCGCAAAGCATCAACACGGTCAGCTCGCCCCGCAAGTGCAGGGAGTGGTCGACCGGGCCCATCAGTTCGACCAGTTCCTTGTGGACGATGCCGATCAGTTGCTGGGTGGGATCCAACAGCTTCAGCACTTGCTGGCCGGCGGCCTGTTGGCCCACGCGGGCGACGAAGTCCTTGGCGACCGCGACGCTCACGTCGGCTTCCAGGAGGGCACGTTGCACCAGGGCAAGCCCTTCCTGCATGTTGGCTTCGGTCAGCCGGCCGCGGCCCCGCAGGGACCGCAGCGCCGAGAGCAGGTTTTCTTGGAGCGATTCGAACATGGCAAGCAACCAGGCCGTGGTAGCGCGGAACCCTTTATGTTACCGAAAATTGGCCCACCTTGGCAATGCTTGCCGAGCGGTCCCGGGCGGGATTCCAGGGGCTCCAATCCCCACTAAAGATGGGGGTGCTGCTGGGAAAAACGTCCCTTTCCTGTCTGGCCCGCCTCTTTTCTGTGCCTCGCTGACCCGCTTCCCTCCGATAGATAGATTGGGGGGTAGTCTCGGCGGTGTCGGGTCAGATCTCTGCCACAGCGAAGTTGACACGAGGGAAAGAAAAATCTAGAGTTTGCCGGATTCACGACGTTGTGGGGCAGCAATGGGAGTGAACCGCGGGCAAGCGGAAGGGGCTTTCAGGTCGACCTCCCAAACGATCCCCATGGGTTTGCATCTTACGACTGTTGCGGGAGATCCTTGATGATACGGCAATGTCTGCTGGCACTGGCACTGGCCATGTCTGCTTGGGCGCCGGTGTCCGGCCAAGAGTGGACCACGCGGATGTTCGGGACCACCGAACATGACTTCGGCACCGTCGCCCGCGGGGCCAAGGCCGAGTACGAATTCGTCTTCTCGAACATCTACCTCGAAGACGTTCACGTCGCCAGCGTCCGCACGAGTTGCGGCTGCACCAGTGCCCGGATCGCCAACGACTCGCTGAAGACCTACGAGAAAGGGGCCATCGTCGCCAACTTCAACACCCCCTCGTTTCTCGGCCAGCACGGCGCCACGATCACCGTCGTTTTCGACAAGCCTTTCTACGCCGAGGCCCAACTGCACGTCTCCGGCTACATCCGCAGCGACGTGGTCTTCGAGCCCGGCAGCGTGCAGATCGGCGACCTCGAGCAAGGCACCGCCACGAAGCAGAAGGTGACGATCAACTATGCCGGCCGCAACGATTGGAAGATCGTCGACGTCCGCGGGACCAACGACCACCTTTCCGTCAACCTCGCGGAAGCCGGCCGCAACGCCGGCCAAGTGTCCTACGAAATGACCGTCCACGTCGATAAGAGCCTGCCCACCGGCTACGTCAACGAGTATCTGATGCTGGTGACCAACGACCTCCAGGCGACGCAAATCCCCCTGCTGGTGGAAGGGCGCGTCCTCCCCGCCGTCACGGTGAGCCCCTCGTCGCTCTTCATGGGCGTGGTCGAGCCGGGCAAGACCGTCACCAGGCAACTGGTCGTCAAAGGCAAGAAGCCCTTCCGCATCCTCTCCATCACCTGCGACGACAAGTCGTTCACCTTCGGCAAGGTTGCCGACAAGACGCCCAAGACGCTGCACCTGGTGCCGGTTTCTTTCGCGGCGGGCAAGAGCTCGGGAAAGATCAATCGCACCATCAAGATCGAGACCGACCTGGGCGACTCGACCCCCGAGTTGGCGGCCTATGCCGTCGTGCCTTAGCGGAGGGACCAGGGGCCGGGGACGGTAGCCGAAAATGGGGACTGGCTCCGTCGCCCCAAGAACGGTTTGCCTGCCAGTACGCCCTCTGGCGGCGGTGCCTGTCCCCTTTTTCGGCACGGCTGACACAGCCGTGGCACGCGCCGGCAACCGGAACAGAGTCCCTCAGGCCGCCATTCGTTGCGGCTCCAATTCCCGCAGCAGGTTGATCGTCCGCAGCATGTTGCCGCCGGCGTCATAGAACTGGACGATGCCCACGCCGACCAGCCACATCGCCAGGTAGCCGCCGGCGCGATACGAGCGGGCGACATAGCGGCCGTCGTCGATGAGAATGGTTTCCTTCAAGGCCGACGTGCCCAGCGGCGTCACGCCGAACTCCTCGAAGTTGCGCACCACCAATTCCCGGACTTCCTCGGGCGGAGGACTCAACCGCATCCTTGCGGCCTCCTAGTGCCTTGGTCCAAAGACCTGACTGGTCTCATTTTCCTTCGCGTCCAGCGTGAAGGGGCGGGCAATGTACCATCTTCGCCGCCGCGGAGAAAGGCGACTTTGGCTGCTTCTCGGTCCCCTCTCCCTCCGGGAGAGGGTCAGGGTGAGGGCGGGCTGCCGGCCATCTTGGCCAAACCGCAATGTCCGCCCTCCTCGGACGGGACTATAATCCGGATGAGATTCCAGTTTGCCGAGATGGCAATGCAAGCACCAGCCGACCCCTCCCCGGTATCCCCATGGCGTCTGCAATTCCGCCTGCGCTCCCTCTTCGCCGTCACGACCGCGCTGGCGGTCTTCCTCGGGCTGGTGAAATGGAAAGGACCAATGGCCGGAGCGGCGTTCTTGCTCGTCGTCGGAATCGCCCTGATCGTGGCGGGGATGCGAATCAAGCGACGCGGACCGAAGGTTACGGGTGTCCTTGTTATTGCGGCAGCCCTATCCTTCGGCGTCTGGGCATCGCCTACGCTCATCGGGGTCGAACACGTATTCCTCCTGGTGCCAATTGAAGTCCGCGATGCGGACACCGGCAAACCGGTTCCAAACGCTGCCGTGCGTCTGATCGAACCTTACGCGCTGCTATTGGCCGCGCCGACCATTCTCACCGATTCACAGGGCATGGCCCGGGTGCCCGCGGAACTCATCGCGTCGGGCTGGGATGACCTGTTCGAGCCGACAAGGCACGTCCGGCTATCTGGCAACCAGATCGACATCAACGGCATCGGCTATAAGCCGTTTCGCCGGGATTTGGAGGAGCACGTTGGCGTCTCACGCTGGGACCGCTATGCCGCGCTGCCCGTCGTCCGCGTTCAGCTCAAGGCCGACAAATCACCACCGGATCAACGGCCCCGCCGTGCTGAGTGAAAACCCAGCCACGGCTACTGATCTCGCCCGGAGACAAGCGCCGGGAGCGGCGGAAGTACGCGCGGCTTGCCGGTGAAAAGCGGCGTCTTCGTCGCCGGCGGATCGACGCTGGTCACCATGTTGCCCAGCCACTCGAACTTCAACCGCAATTGCGGCCGGCCGCTCCACAGGCCCTGCACCTCGTGAGAAAACCGCACCAGCGGATAGACGATCGTCAACTCGTCGCCAGGCCGGACGCCGTCGAAACGGACGTAACTGCCCGACCAGGCAACCGGCGCCGGCTGCGACCCGCGGAAGGCGCGGACCTGCGCCCGCGGCGCCCAGTGCGGCGGGCGGAGGAAGAAGGTGTCGCTCACGGCGGCCTTGACCGTCATCCGGCCGGCTTCGGGGAAAAATGAGACCACGCGACCCCAGGGTGACTCGCGATTGAAACTCAGGTTGACGTACACGCCGGCCGGGCCGAGCGGCGACGCCGGCAGCCGGTCGATGACGCTCGTCCAGGTCGTCCAGATCGCCCGCATCCCCTCCGGCGCGCAGCAGCCGAACATCTCGAAGCCCGAGGCGCCGCCCAGGAGGTCGTTCTCATAGTCGTTCAGGCCCGAGCCGCCGATCACGCCGCCCTGAAACTTCCGCAACTCCGCCAGGCCCTGGCGAATCTTCTCTTCGCCGGCCGCCTGGTTGATGCGGCGATAGTAGGCCTCGAACCGGGGCGTGACGATGAACTGGAGGTTGCTGATGTAGTTGCGGAGATAACGCTCGACGTAATCGAAGTATTCCGGATGGCCGCTGCGGGCGACCATCGCGGCGACCGACATCATGTCGGAGATGCAGCAGGTTTCGCAGCAGTCGCTGGGCATGGCGGGGAACCAGCCGGTCCCCGTGCCGCGGGTGAGCATCCAGTCCCACGACCGCTTGGCGAAATCGACGTATTTCGTCTCGCCGGTGACGACGCCCAGGCAGGCGAGGCCCCACAGGCCGTGCATGGTGGCATGGCTGTGACCCAGCGGGTGGGCGAAGTTGCCGTCGGGGCCGAAGCGCAGGCCGCCGGGCTGAATCCCGGCCAGGACGCCCTCGGCATAGGCGCGGGCGAAGTCCAGGGCGTCGCGGTCGCCGGTGGCCAGGTAGAAGTTCACCAGCGGCTCGATCACCGGGGCGGGATGCTGGTTCCAGAAATTGGGCACCACGGAGCCGTCCTGCCGCATGGCCCCCATGCCGCAAGGGAAGTAGCACTTGTCCTTGCCCTGGTAGACGGCCAGGCGCCGCAGCCGGTCGATGATCTTTCGCCCCGTAGCGCGGGACTGCGGGTTGTGGGTCTGGCGGAAATCCTCGGCCAGGGCGTGGAGGATCTTCGTCGCGCCCCAGACGTGATAGACGCTATCCTTCGCCGTGTAGACCTTGTGGATGTCGCCCTCGTTGAAGGCGCCGGGCGGGGCCAGCACCGTACCGTCCGGCTGAACGTACTTCAAGAGCCGGGCGTGGAAACCGGCCTCGACGTCCTTGCCGGCCTCGACGCCGCTGATCGCACGCATGTAGTACCACTCCCAATTCATGCGGGCGTCGGTGTCGCAGGGGACGACCACGTCGTGGCCCGGCGGCACCGGCGGACATCGCAACGGATGGCACTGGAAGGCCGGCTCGTAATCGAACTCCTTGCGGGGCGTGCGGATGAGGTAGTTCATGGCCCACCGGGCCATCCGCTTCAGGTCGATGTCCTGCGGCGGAGTTGCGGCAGCCAATGGGGTGACGACGGTCGGGGCCTCGACTGCGATGCGGACCCGGCTTAATTTGCCCGTGAGGCCCCGCACCACGGCCAAGGGCGCCTCCTGGCCGGGGGGCGGGCAGTCTTCGGCGTCCGCGGCCGCGATGCAGGCCAGGCAGATTGCCCCGCCCAGCAACTTCGCCCAAATGGGGATTGAACGTGTCATGTCGGGCGCCCCCAGGCATGAAAAGCAAAACCCGCCGGCGCTGTCCGGTGGGGCAGCGCGCCGGCGGGTCTATGCGATATCCACGGTTCAGAGGATGATCTTCTGCGTGGCCTTGTCGAACTTGACCACCTTGTCCTCGCGGAAGGAGAGGACGCTCATGACAATTGGGGCATGGACGCGCAGGCCGATGTCAATGGGGCTGAAGGGCCGCTGGCGGCTCTTCACGCAATCCAGGAAGTTGCGCCACAGCTTCTCCGTGTTGCCCACGCCGTTCCAGGGGATGCGGATTTCCGGCTTCGCCTTGTTCTGCTTGTCCACGCCGCAGATGCGCAGGCCCATGTTCTTCGGCTTGAGCTGGGTCTCGATATCGTCGAAGATGATCGTGCCCTCGGTGCCGCGGAGGATGGTCTCGGTGCGGCGGTCGTTGGACATCGAGTTCATGATGGTGACGCTGGGGCCGCCGGCATAGTCGACGACCACGTTGAACTGGTCGGGGACCTCGCGGGGGGCCTTATATTGCATGAGGCCGCCGCCGGCCACGACGCGTTCGGGGAAATCGAGGTCCAGCAGGCGGAAGACCGGCGTGAAGACGTGGGTGAAGAAATCGGTGGCCGGGCCCCCGCAATAATCCCAGTACAAGCGCCAGCGGAAGAATCGCGAGCTGTCCCAGGCCACCTTGGGGGCCTCGCCGAGAAAGGCGTCCCAATCGAGGTTCGGCCCCGGCTGGAGGTCGGGATCGGCGACGAACTTCTTGTCCTTCGCATCGAGGAGATCCTCGAAGTAGCCCATCGGCATGCCGGCCTCGCCCCAGTCGCCGCGGCGGAAGAAACCGCACTGCACCTGCTTGACCTCGCCGATCAGTCCTTGCTTGATGTACTCCCGCCCCTTGTCATACGCCGTGTCGGCGACCCACTGCGTGCCGATCTGCACGATCTTCTTGTTCTTGTCCGCTTCCTCCTTGAGTTGCTTGGCCACCTCGAACTGCGACCAGTGCGTCATGGGCTTTTCGGTATAGACGTCCTTGCCGGCGCGGATGGCGTCAATGGCCATGGGCGCATGGTGCCGGTCGGGCGTGGCGATGCAGACCACATCCACGTTGGGATCGGCCAGCAACTCCTTGTGATGGTCGTACATCTTGCCGCCCAGCAGCCTGTTGGCGACCTTGAGGCGGGGGCGGTAAATGTCGCAGATGGCCGCCACGTTCACGCGGCCTTCGGCCGTCAACGTCTTCAAGATGTCGAGATGGCACCAACCGAAACGACCGCCCGCGCCGATCATGCCGACGCCGATCCGGTCGTTGGCGCCTTTGACTTCATCGGCAATGACGTAAGGGACGGCAAACAGCGACGCCGCTCCGGCGGCAACGGCCGCCTTGCAAAAATCACGGCGGCTGGCGCCGCCGGACTCTTCAACTGGTTTGGACGACGGAACCATAAGAAGGTCTCCTTGTTCGGGTAGGTATGCTTGGTTTACTTGGTTTGACTATGGAAAAGACAACGTCTCAGGGTTCTAACTCGACCCACTTCTGATACACCGCTTCCACCCGCCCCGCGTCGATCTCCCCGTCCCAAAGGGCAATTCCAAAGCGGAGATCCAGCGGCGCGCCGGGCTTCACCTCGATCGGCTTCTGATCGACGTTCATCGCGCCGGTGAGGAAGGCAAATCCCCCGGCAATGTGCAAGTGACAGAAATACGGGGGTTGGGGATTCTTCGGGTGTTGAAACATCGCGATGGTTACGGGCTTGTTGTCCGCGGTGGCGGTGTAGGCGCACCACTTGGACTGCGTTACCCGCTTGTTGTCGATGCTTTGGCCGTCCCCGCCGGGCGTGGCGCTGGCGTGGCCCGCCGCGTTGAAGAATCGCCCCTTGCCGTCCATCGACACCACGAATCGCGTCCCCAGTCCGGAAAAGTCCGAGCCCCCCAGCTTCACCGCCTTGCTGCCCGGCACGCTCAGGATCGAGCGCCAGGTGAGCAGGGTCACGTTGATCTTGTTGGGATCGGCGCCGGGGACCCGCGTCTTGGGGGCGTCGATCTTGGGATCGGCAAAGGCGGTGATCGTCCGCCGTTCATTGAGCGACACCGTGCCGTTGGGCGCCACCCAATCCAAAGGCTGCGTGAAGGTGACGCGGGAAGTGTCGGCCGCACCGCCGAGCTGCACGTCCTCCAGGGGCTTCGGCACTTGGGTGCCGGCCTGGGGCACGTCGCACCAGAAATCGAGCCCGTCCACCGACAGGGCGAACATCATGCCATGATGATGCCTGTGATCGTGGGGCGAATCGCGAAGGACCTGCACGCCGCCGGGCGTCCAAAGCTCGCGCAGGAACGGCCGCTTCGGCGAGGGCGTCGCGCGGTAGGTCGCAATCGTGAAGCCGCGAACCTCCATCGTTACGTCTTGGTCCATCCGCAGCCGCAATGGCGGGCGCGCCGGCTGGGGCTGTTGGGCCGCCGCCACGCCGCAAAGCAAGCCCGCCCAGCAGACGACGCCCGCCACGATCATCCCTGGCACGGCTCTGGCTCTAAACAACTGTGGAAGATTCATCGGGCAGACCTTTCTGCAAGCGGGAGGGTGGGTCTTGCGGGGCCGCGCGCGACGGCCCCCGCGGGGAAAAACTACCTGGGCGGCGATACGCCTATTTTCGACGACGAGATAGCCGCCGTCAACCTTTTCGTGACTTTTTCGCCTCCGCCGCCGTTCTCACGTCTTGTGAATCATTCCCAGACGCCTGTCCCCCGTCCGTCGCGGCCGTTTCTTCGCCCCCGTCCCGCCTTTTTCGCCAAAGGAAACCCCACCGGGGAACTTGTTTCCCGCCGCCCTCCCCACCATAATGATGGTATGCTTACCCTTGTCGGCGGATTGCTCGTCTTGCTGGCCGGCGCCGCCGCGCCGCTGGCGGCCGGCGACCATGAGCGCAGCGTGAACATCGGCGACACCAGCCGTCCCTATTTGGTCCACGTCCCGTCGAGCTACGACCCGAAGAAGCCCACGCCGGTGGTCCTCTGCCTGCACGGCGCCTGGACCAACGCCGCCGTCCAGATCGCGTTCTGCGGACTCAACGACAAGGCCGACCAAGCCGGCTTCATCGTCGTCTATCCCAACGGCCGCGGCGTCGGCAAGCTGCTGTTTTGGAACTCGGGTATGGCGCCAACCCGGCCGGGACGGCCGCCGACCGATGACGTGGCCTACATCGCCGCCGTGCTGGACGACCTCGAAGGTGTGGTCCATGTCGACAAGCGTCGGGTCTACGCCACCGGCATCTCCAACGGCGGCATGATGTGCTACCGGCTGGCCGCGGAGCTCTCCGACCGCATCGCCGCCATCGCCCCGATCAGCGGCACCATGTCGATGGACACGGCCCGGCCGACGCGCCCCGTCCCCGTCCTCCACTTTCACGGCACGGCCGACACCTTCGTCCCCTACAATGGTCCCAACAACCGCATGGAGAAGCTCCTGAAGTTCAAGTCGGTCGAGGAGACGATCGCCCTCTGGGCCAAGCTCGACGGCTGCCCGGCCAAGCCGACGATCGAAAAATTGCCCGACACCGCCCACGACGGCACCACCGTAACCAAGAAGACCTACGGTCCCGGCAGGCAGGGAGCAGAAGTCGTCTTGCTGGTCATCGAGGGGGGCGGCCACACCTGGCCCGGCCGGATGACCATCGAAAGTCTCTTGGGCAAGTCCACCAAGCAGATTTCAGCCAACGACCTGATCTGGGACTTCTTCCAGAAGCATCCCATGAAGTGAGTCCGCCTATTCCGCATCGTCATCCTTGCCTTTGTCCTTCTTCTTGTCCTCGCCGTCCTCCCAGTCGTCGTCCTCGTCGCCTTCCTCTTCTAGGTCTTCATCTTCGTCCCAGTCCTCATCGTCATCCCAATCTTCATCCTCGTCCCAGTCTTCATCTTCGTCGTCGTCCTCGTCGAGGTCGTCGTCGTCAACCTCTTCCCACGGCTCGTCGTCGAAGTCGTCATCATCCTCGTCCTCGTCTTCCTCTTCGTCTTCGTCATCGCCGAGGTCGTCGTCCTCGTCGCGAGCGGCGTCGAGGTAAGAGCGATCGGGGCGATCGGACTCGGACCAGGTGGTGGTGAAATCCCCGCCTTCGAGTTCTTCCGGCAGGGCTTGGATGGCAGCAAGGGTCTTCATGTTGGTTTCCTCCTTCGCTTCGCGGGAACAGATGGGTGGTTTAGGGGTGCGCGGTTGGAAAGGCCGCGAACTGTAGTTGGCAAGGGCGGTTCGTATTATTCTTGACTGTCAAGAGCAAGGGCCTGCTTTCCCGGATCGGCGGTCGTCTCGTCGAGGTCTTGAGTAGCTCGCTTGCTCATCGGCACAACGTCGGGCCGAGGTAAATCTTCTCTGTGGCGGAGCCCGAAGACCTGAAGAAACCGCACCGTCGTCGCATACAGCAATGGTCGCCCCAGTTCCTCACTTCGCCCGGCAATCCGCACCAGGTCGCGCTCAATGAGTTGGCGAAGGATCTCGCCGCACTGCACGCCGCGGATCGCTTCGATCTCGGCTCGCAGCACCGGTTGCCGATAGGCCACCACGGCCAGGGTTTCCAAGGCCGGCGGGGACAATCGGATTTCGACGGGTGTGGGATGCAGTCGCCGCAGCCAGGGCGCGAATTTCGCCCGCGTCATCAACTGAAACCCCCCCGCTACCTCCTCCACTCGAAAGGCACTCCCTTCGGCATCATATCGCCCGTTCAAGGCTCGGACCAGTGTACGCGCTTTCGTGCCGTCCGCCAAGCCGGCTAATTGGGCCAAGCGGCGACTTGCCAGGGGCTGCCGGGCGAGAAACAGCACGGCTTCCAGCCGCGCCATTCGGGGGGGACGCGCCTCCGTTGCCTCCCTGCCAGGGGCCTTTTCGGCCGGCTTACCCCCCGGAAAGCGGAAAATGCCCCTCCGCCAACCCTCCGTTCGCCAGCACCCGGCCTGCCGATAACGCAGCGCCACGCTGCCCAGCAAAACTCCCGTACTCCGCGACTCCCTGTCCATTCCGTTAACACTATGCTCCCCCCCAAGCACTTGGCAAGGCCTTGCCAGCATGGAAAGGTAAAAAAGTGGGCCGGGGATCGCCCGCCGCCATCCGCCGTGCCCTGGAGGCGGCGCCCGCCGCTGAAGAAAATCCCCGCCTCCGGTCGGATGGCTACCGCTGTCGCGCCGCCCAGATCTCGACCTGCTGCAAGACCTGCGACATTGCCCGCAACGGCTCCGCCTCGGTGGCCTCGAAGCGTTGGGTAAAGTTGGGATTCCCGCCCACGGCCACCTTGCAGAAGAAGCGATACTGTTGCGGCTGGCCGCCCCAAGACGGCAACGACTCCAAGAGGTAATAGGTGGCGCCCAGTTGCCGCAGGCGTGCGTGCGTCGCGGTGAACGGATCGCTCGCCGCCGGCTGCGGCCTGGGATCCGCGGCCGTTTCATAACGCGCCGGGACCACCCCCGCCGCCCCGCCGCGGGCCGCGTCGGCCGGCCAGGAAGTGGCCAGCGGCGGCGGTTCGACGGGCAGCGGCGTCCGCGCCGGCCCGGCCGTGGGGGCCGTTGGGGCGACCGTCGCCGTCGCATTGCTCGCAACCGCCCCCGCGGCGGGCTCGAACTTCGCCGGCTCGTCCGCCGCCGTGGGGGCCTTGGCCGGCGCCGATCCCGGCCACACACTGGCCAGCGTCGGCCAGTGCCCCTCCTTCATCGCCTTGATCGCATCCGGCAGCGATGTCCCAAACAACGCCGCCAAGGCGATGACCACCGGGCAAACCATCACCACAAAGGCACGAAACATCGCTACCGCAGGGGATTGCTCGCCCATCGCCACCTCCGTTTGCCCGCAGGAAGATAAACTCCCGTCCTTCGCGACCTTCCCATCCCAAACCGACAGGCATGATAACGAAATCCCGGAATTCCGGGCAACGGCAAAATAAAGGGGGAAGGCGGAAGGCGGAGGGCGGAAGGATAATGGAGGACTTCGCGTGATCCTTGATCCTTCTCTTTTGTTTACCTTCCCCCTTCCGCCCTCCGCCCTCCGCCTTTCTTCCCAACCCTTGCCAAACCAACAACTTGCGCCGATAATCGGAACATGGCCTCGATCTACCTCGACCACAACGCCACCACCCCCGCCCGGCCGGAAGTCATTGAGGCAGTCTCCCGGTGCTATGCGGCGGGCTACGCCAACCCGGCCAGCCAGCATCAGCCGGGCCAGCACGCCCGCCGCCTCCTGGAAGACGCCCGCGGGCGGATCGCCCGCGTCCTCGGCGCCGACCTGGCCGGCCCGCAGCCCGATCGGCTGATCTTCACCGCCAGCGGCACCGAGGCCAATAACCTGGCCATCCTGGGCATCGCCCGTGCCCGCGGACCCGCCGGACAGGTCGTCATCTCGGCCATCGAACACGCCAGCGTCATCGGACCGGCCGAACACCTCCTGGAACAGGGCTTCCGGCTCGACACCCTCGGCGTCAGCGGTGACGGCGTCGTCTGCGTGGAGCGCCTCGCCCCGCTCCTGGGCCCACAGACCCGCGTGGTCAGCGTGATGCTGGGCAACCACGAGACGGGCGTGCTCCAGCCGGTGGCCGAACTGGCCGCCGTGTGCAACCACGCCGGCGTGCCGCTGCACAGCGACGCCGTGGCCGTGGCCGGCAAACTCCCCATCGCCTTCCGCCGCCTCGGCCTGGCCGCCATGAGCGTCGCGGCCCACAAGTTCCGCGGCCCGCCGGGCATCGCCGCCCTGCTGCTGCGCCACGACGTTGCGCTGCAGCCGCTTTGCTTCGGCGGCCATCAACAGCAGGGCCTCCGCCCCGGCACCGAGCCGGTCGCCCTGGCCGTCGGCATGGCCACCGCGTTGGAACTCTGGCAGCAAGAGCAGCAATCCGAGCTGGACAGATTGACCGCCCTGCGCGATCGGCTGGAGGCGGGCCTGAAGGCCGGCTGCCCGGAGGCCGTCATCCACGGCCAGGCCGCGGTGCGGCTTCCCAACACGACCAGCATTGCCTTTCCCGGCCTGGACGGCCAGGTCTTGCTGGTGGCGTTGGACATGGCGGGCGTGGCCTGTTCGGCCGGGGCCGCCTGCGCCAGCGGCTCCAGCGAGCTTTCGCCGACGTTGCGGGCGATGCAGCTCCCCAGCGCCCTGGTGGGCAGTTCCCTTCGTTTGAGCCTCGGCGCCACGACGACCGCGGCCGAGATCGACGAGGCGGTCCGGCGGATTTGCCATGTGTGCCGGGAGCTGAGGGGCTAGGCGGGGAAGGGATTGGGGAAAGGCGGAGGGCGGAAGGGAACCGCAGATGGACGCGGATAAACGCGGACAGCGCGGGGCCGCAGGCCGGGAGCCACGGATGAACACGGATAGACACGAATGGGGGGTCTTCAGCCGAATCAGCCTTTCGATCTGCGTGAGTGTGCGCGCATCTGCGGTTCTCCATTTGGGCACCAGGCGCGGCCGTGGGCGTTCCGAATTCGTCCTTTGCCTTTGGCACGGCTTGATTTTGTTCCCGGTGGTAGTACGCTGAACACGGAGAAGGGGCCATTTGCCGATGGCTCGTATGAAAGGCCCCGACACAGCCAGTGACACAGTTCCGTGGTGTCCACCAGCCCGGATCCTGAAGGGAGGGAATGGCAGTCATGTCGAAGAGTGTCTTCTCGGAATGCCTCGCTCTGCCGAAGAACTCGCCACAGCACATCCGACTCCGCGAAGAACTGTGGCTAGGCGGCGCCTCCCACGCCTGTCGTTATTACCTCAGTATCATTCTCGGACGGGACTTGTTCGCGACTTCGGATGACGAGTTCCTTAAAGCCGCGCAGGAATACATCGTCGCCAAGACCTGTCCCGAAGCGATTCAGTTTTGCTGCACGCCGGGTCATTTTCAGTTTGTGATGCCGTTCTTGAAGCGGGAGTGGGAGGTTGCCGAAGGCACGGCCGAGCAACGCCGTCTTAAAAAAGTGGAGCAATGCCTGGTCCTCTTGTTGAACCACCCCGATTGGACAGACGAACAAATTCGCAAGGCGGTTAAAACGACGGACAAGCAGATGAAACGATGGGGAACATTCAACGCGGCCCGAGCAGCACAGAGGCATTTCAAGGACGGGGCGGAGGGCTGGCGTTAGTGCCGGAGTTGTGGCAGTATCAAGCTCGTGCAGAACCGCAGAGGGACGGCGGGGAGAACGCGCGGATAAACGCTGAAGGGTAGAAGGCCCTCACGCCCTGCCCCTCTCCCGCAAGGGGTGAGAGGCTGTGAATCTTTCGGTAAACAAGAAAACCTTCTTGCCCGCCAGGGGTTTCATACATATCTTGTGTAGTTTTGTCGGCCAGGGCAGCCGGAGGACGGGCAATGGATCGGGATGGTTTGTTT
>JBKQVT010000008.1:0-14012 GCA_052139835.1 Thermoguttaceae bacterium | reverse complement strand
CACCAGAACCGCAAGCACGATCATCCGCCCGGTTGGCTCATTTTGTGGCGCGGGTGGACCAAACTTCAAGCGATGGTTGACATTACGACCGCCTTCGAACGACAAAGATGTGGGTAAACTTAAGGGTTCATCCCCCCGGTTTCGATGCGCCGCCGCTCCCCCTCCTGCCCCGCTCCTTCTCTCCGTGTCTGCATGGTGATTTCTTCTTTCCGGGCGCTGCCAAACCCTCTTCTCTATTCTCGGTGTTTTCTCTAAAATACCCCTTTCCTCGGCTGTCGCGGATCGCGTGTCGCATCGCCGTTGCCGGGAACAAGAAAATCACGCAAGAAGGGAGGCTGAAGCAATGTTCCAAGGTCTTTTGGGGCGGAGTTGGATTCTCGTTGCCGCCAGTCTGCTGTGCTGCGGCGCCGCGCTGGCCGAGGATGACAAGGGCGCCACGGTGTCCAGCAACGGCGGGGCTGCCGTCAAGTTGACGCCCACGATTTTTCGCGTGCAGGTGCAGGTCTTGGGCCAGGGCAAGACCGTGGCCGCCGCCTTGGAGAAACTCAAGGGCCGCCGCGAATCGGCCGTCGAGAAAATCAAATCGCTGGGCGCCAACGCCGACTCGATCGTCGTCGGCAAGCCGTCGGTCATCAACGCCAGGCCGACGCCGCCTGCCCTCTATCCCGCCCCGCAAATGGGGCCGCCGGTCGTGCCGGCACCGGAAGCGCCGATGGCACCCCCGACGCCCGGAGCCCCCTCGCCTTTCTCCGCCGCGGAAAGGAACGCCCCCGATCCGCCCGAGACGGCACCGGAGACACCGCCGTCGGCGCCACCTCCCGCGGCAGAGTTACCGTCCGTGCCGATGCCGAGCCCGGCGTCGTCGCCGCCGGATCCCTTTTATGGGCCGCAGCCGCCAGCGACGACGGTGGCGCCAGGTTGGATACCCAACGCTGCGCCCGGGGGTTCCAAGGAAGGAGTCGTCGTTTCGGCGACGATTTCTGCCGACTGGCCGCTGGAGGCCGACGGGCCGGAGGCCCTGCTGCTGAAGGCCGAGAAGCTGAAAAAGCGGATCCTCGACGCGGATCCCAGCGGCCGCAAGGCGGCGGCGGAAAAGGCCGCCGAGGAGGATGACACGGCCCCCGCCCCCGCGCAGCCCTACCAAATCGCCCCCGCGCCCGCTTACGGCGTCAACACCGGCAATTATCCCGACTTCGGGCTGCAGTTTCTTTACGTCGCCAAGGTTTCGCCGAAACAGCGCCAGGCGGCGATGGCGGACGCATTCGCCAATGCCAAAAGCCAAGCTGCGGAACTGGCCACGGCGGCCGGGATGCAATGCGGCCCGCTCCTCGACCTCGGCGGTTCCGGTGGCGTTGGCGTCACCAGCGTCGCCTATCTGCAAGGCTGCGCCAGTCCACTGGGGGACCCGAGCGAAGAATCCTCTCCAGACCTCGGTGCCAGCTTCTTCTTTAGGGTTACGGTAACGGCCAAGTTCCGGCTACTGGAAAAGTGAGCAGGAGCAGAGGGGAGACAGTGGCGTGACGCAAGCCCGGCGGGCCCACCTGGTCGGAATCGCCGGCGCCGGCATGAGCGCGCTGGCCGACGTCCTGCGTCAGGACGCCTGGATCGTCAGCGGCTCGGATGAAAGCCACACGGCGACGCATTCCCGCCGGGCGCAGCCGGCGGGCGTGGGGATGGAATCGCCACAGGCTGACGGACCGCCCCCCCACGCCCACCCATTGCAATGGGTGGGAATGCCCGGGCATTCCGCTTGCCACGTCACGCCGGAGATCGACCTGGTGATTTACTCCGTCGCCGTGGGGCCGGAGAACGTCGAACTCCGCCGGGCCGCCGAGCTGGGCATCCCCACACTCACCTATGCCCAGATGCTGGGCCGCCTCATGGCCGGCAAACACGGCCTGGCCGTGGCCGGCACCCATGGCAAATCGACCACCACCGCCATGGCCGCGGGGGTGCTCGTCGCGGCGGGGCTCGACTCCACAGTCGTCTGCGGGGCCACCCCGCTGGGGGCCCGCTCGGGCGGACGCCGCGGCCGCGGAGACCTGGTGCTGGTCGAGGCCTGCGAATATCGCGGCAATTTTCTCCACTTGCGGCCGCGGCAGGCCGCCATCCTGGGCATCGAGCCCGACCACTTCGACTGCTACGACTCGTTGGACGAGCTCGAGCGGGCGTTCGCCCAGTTTGCCGCCCTGCTGCCGAGGGATGGGCTGTTGGTGGTCCGCCACGATTGCCCGGTCAGTTGCAGGGCCGCTGCCGCGGCCGGCTGCCGTGTGGAAACCTTCGGTATTCACCCCCCGGCCGATTGGTCCGCCCGCAATCTGGCGGCCCGGGCCGGCCGCTACCGCTTTGAAATCCATTATCGCGGAGAGCCGTTGGGCCAAGTCGCCTTGCGCACCGCCGGCCGGCATAACGTGCTCAATGCCCTGGCCGCCGCGGCGCTGAGCCGGGCCGCCGGGGCCGAACCGCCCGCCATACTGGCCGGCCTGAGCCGCTTTGAAGGGCTGCGGCGGCGGCTGGAGGTGCTGGGGACCGTGGGCGGGATCACGCTGGTGGACGATTACGCCCATCACCCCACCGAGGTGGCTGCCACCTTGGACGCCCTGCGGCGGATGTTTCCCCACCGCCGGCTGTGGTGCGTATTTCAACCCCACCAGGCGTCGCGAACCGCCCGTTTGCTGGACCAACTGGCCGCCAGCTTGCAAAATGCCGACCGCGTGGCGGTGGCGGAGATCTTCCGTGCCCGCGAAGGTCCACCTCGTCCTGGGGAGGTGACGGCCGCCGCGCTGGCCGCCCGCGTCCGGGCCGGCGGCGCCGAGACGCTCGACGTGCACACCGTCGAAGAAATCGCCCTGGCGATTGCGCCCCACTTGCACGCCGGCGACGTATTGGTGACGATGGGGGCTGGCGACATAGGAAGGATGGCTTATGGCTTTTTGGAGCGGTTTCGAGAAGATCGTGCGGCAGGCTGAGCCGCTGGCGATGCACACGTGGTTCCAACTGGGCGGCCCGGCCGAATTCTTCGCCGAGCCGGACAACCCCGACCAGTTGATCGGCCTGGTCCAACGCAGCCAGCAGGAAGGGATCGACGTGCGGCTGCTGGGACAGGGTTCCAACGTGCTGGTGCGCGACGAGGGGATCCCCGGACTGGTGGTGAAGCTTTCCGCCGCCGAGTTCGGCAAGATCGAGGTCGCCGGCCGGCGGATCGTCGCCGGCGGCGGCGCCGTCCTGGGGCGGGTTGTTACCACCGCCGTCCATCGCGGCCTGGCCGGATTGGAAACCCTCATCGGCATCCCCGGCACCCTCGGCGGCGCCTTGCACGGCAACGCCGGCAGCCACGGCGGCGACGTCGGGCAATGGGCCAGCGGCGCCACGGTCATCACCACCGCCGGCGAGGTCCTCCACCGCGGCCGCGACGACCTCTTCTTCGGCTACCGGGAGAGCAGCCTCGACGACCTGGTGATCCTCGAAGGCAGCTTCCAGCTCGAGGAGGACGAGCCCGCCGACCTGGCCCGGCGGATGCAGAAACAGTGGATCGTCAAGAAGGCCGCCCAGCCGATGGGCCACCAGTGCGCCGGCTGCATCTTCAAGAACCCCCGCGGCGCCAGCGCCGGCGAGTTGATCGAGAAGGCGGGGCTGAAAGGCACCCGCATCGGCGGCGCCGTGGTCAGCGACCGGCATGCCAATTTCATCGTCGCCGAGCCCGAATCGACCAGCACCGACGTGCTCCGCCTGATGGAAATGATTCGCAGCCAGGTCCGCGACCGGCTGGGCGTCGATCTGGAGTTGGAAATCGAAATCTGGTAGACATGCCCGGATCTCCCCTCTCCCTCCGGGAGAGGGGCAGGGGGTGAGGGCTGTCGGCAGCCGAGATACGAAGCTATGGTTGCATGATCGCGATAAGGCCGCCCCAGTCACACACCACCCTCACCCCGACCCTCTCCCGGAGGGAGAGGGGGACCGGAACATGCAGACCGAGCAATTCCAACTCCACGCCGACATCGAGCAGCGCCATTGGTGGTTCCTCGGGCGGCGACAGATCATGCGGCGGCTGGCGCGGGCCGTCCTGCCCCCCTCGCCGGAGACCACTGTGATCGACGTGGGCTGCGGAACCGGCGGCAATATCGCCTGCCTGGCGGAGGATTATCGTTGCGTGGGCATCGACACCTCGGCCGAGGCCATCCAGCGCGCCGCGCCCCGCTTCCCCAAGGTCCATTTTCTCCAGGGGCGGGCCCCCGCGGACCTCGGTCCCTTGCTCGCCCAAGCCCGTCTCGTGCTCCTCATGGACGTGCTGGAGCACGTCAGCGACGACTTCGCGCTGCTTTCGGAACTCCTGGCGGCGGCCGAGCCGGGGACCCATTTCCTCTTGACTGTTCCCGCCGACCCGTCGCTCTGGAGCGTACACGACGAGTCGTTCGGCCACTATCGGCGCTATGATCGCCCACGGTTGGAAATGGTGTGGGCCGGCCTGCCGGTCAGCACGCGGCTGGTCTCCTATTTCAATGCCCGCCTGTTGCCCATGGTGCGGCTGGTGCGCTGGCGGAACCGCCGTCGCGGGCAGGCGGCCGGGCAGGTGGGCACCGATTTCTGGCTGCCCAGCCGGCCGGTCAACTTCCTCTTGCGGGCCATCCTGGCCGGCGAATCGCGGCGCCTGTTGCAAGTATTGCAAGGCCGGCGGCAGCAGGGATACGCGGCCGGCGCCAGCCTGGTGGCCATCCTCCGCCGCGAGCAGGGGCCCATCGCTGTGCGTCAGAAGCCGGCCGATCTCCCGCCGGACCATCGCGTAGATTTATAGCGAGCCGCGGGGTTTATCCCCGTGGTTAGGTGGCGCCGACCATCCGCCGGGATAAACCCGGCGGCTCGCAGCGGAAACCCGGCGGCTCGCTGAAAAACCGTCACCCCGCCGCTCAATTCGCCGCGTGCGGGGTGTCGGGAGGCATGGGGGCGTCCTGCGCCGGCGGCGCATCCCGCAGCGGATTGGGGAATCGGGGCAAGGGCGGCGTGGTCGCCGAGCCGTTGCCCGCAGGCGGCAGCGGTGGCGGCGGGGGGGCATCCACGGTTTGCGGCGGCTGCGGCTGCTCCGGCCGCGCGTCGCTGGGACGCACCACCACCACGGTCGGATCGGACCAGGACGCCCCCGGCGGCGGCACGATGGATCGCGACTCGGGCGGACGTTGCTGCCAGGATGCCGGCTCGCGGACACCGTTGCCCGAAGGCGGCGGCGGTCCCAATTGATCCGGCAACGGCGGCGTGCCGCTGGCCACCTGCGGCGGCGGCGAAGCGGACTGCGGGCCCGCGGTGCCGGTCAGCGCCGGCGGCGGCGGGCTGGAGCGGCCGTGCAGGCGGTCGAGCCACTGCCGGGCCTGAACCAGCGAAGGATTGATCCGCAAGGCCAACGAAAATTGCAGCGCGGCGGCCTGCGGTTGGTTGATCTTCATCATCAAGAAGCCCAGATCGTAATGGGCCGACGCCTCGTCATGCACCCTGCACAGGTGCTCGAAGGCCTCCTGCGGACGGCCCAATTGAATCAGCGCCGTGGCGATGTTGTTGCGATACTTCACGTCCTTGGGCCGCAACTGAATCGCCGCCCGCATGGCCTTGACCGCCGCCGGCAACATGCCCCGATGCGCATAATGCACGGCCATGTTGTTGTAGACGGCGGGCTCGTCGGGATGCGCCTTGACGGCCTGCCGGTAGAGGTTCAGGGCCTCGTCCGCCTTGCCCATCCGGTCCTTCAGGCGGGCATAGCTCAGCAGGGCGCGGAGGTCGCCCGGCGCCTCCTTCAAGCCCTTCTTGTATTGCTGCTCGGCCTCGGGCAACTGCCCGTTCTCTTCGTACAATCGGGCCACGGCCACGTACAATTCGACCCCCGGCTTCGCCGGGTTGGATAAGGAGATGGGATCGTTCTTGCCGCTGGCGGCCGGCACGATGCGAACCGTGTCCTGCGCGGCCGCGTTGGAACTCGACGGGGGGGGCGGCAGGTTCGCCGCCGGACTGGCCTCTTGCGCCAATCCCGGGCCCGACGCGGCCAGGCACATCGCCAGCCACCCGGCCGCTCCCACCGTCCACACCGGCAGTCTTCCTGACTCTCGCATCATGCACCTCCTGCGCATCTGGCCAGATACCCTCTAGTGAATCGGCCTTCGGCCAGTCGATCCTGCAACCGAATTGGAAGATTGGGAAGAATTTGCCGGTCACGCCGAGTTTGCGGGCATGGTTCGGTAAGATAAGTAAAATGACGAAGATTGTGAATTGCGAAAAGCCCCGCGACTGCGTCGCGGGGGCAATGCGAAACCGCAAGCGAAGTTGTCCCGCATTCCGCCCCCGCGACGCACTCGCGGGGCTTTTCCAGTCCCCAGCCCCTAGTCCCCCTTCCTTCCCTCCAGCTTCTTTCGCAGCGTGGCGCGGTGCAGACCTAGTTGCTGTGCGGCGGCCAGACGCTGACCGCCGTGATGCCGCAAAACGGCTTCCAAAAGCGGCGGCTCCACGATGGCAAGCAACCGCTCGTAAAGGTTGGCGGCCTCCTTCTCCGCGCCCTGCAATTGCAACTCCGTCCATTGCCGGACCATCTCTGCCAGGACCTCCTCGCCCGTGGCGCCGGTGGTCATTGCCGGCGGGCTGGGGGGCGGCAAATGCTCGGGGGCGATCACGCCGCCGCGGGCCAGCACCAGGGCGTGTTCGATGGCGTTGCGCAGCTCCCGCACGTTGCCATACCAGGGGCGACCCTCCAGGGCGGCCACGGCCTCGGCCGACAGGGCGGATCGCGGCCAGCCGTTCTTCGCGGCCAACAACTCGGTGAAATGCTCGGCCAGCGGCCGGATGTCCTCGCGGCGCTCCCGCAAGGGCGGCAAGTCGATCTCGAACGTCACCAGGCGGAAGTACAAGTCGTGGCGGAAGGAGCCGTCGGCCACGCGATCGCAAAGCTGCTGATGGGTGGCGGAAATGATGCGGAAATCGCTCTGCACCGGCCGCTGCGCCCCCACCGGCAGCACCTCGCCGTGCTCCAAGGTCCGCAGCAGTTTCACCTGCAAGGCCAGGGGGATGTCGGCCACCTCGTCGAGAAAGATCGTGCCTGAGTCGGCCTGTTCCAACAGTCCCTTGCGGGCCTGGTCGGCGCCGGTGAATGCACCGCGGGCGTGGCCGAACAGCTCGCTCTCGGCCAGCGAGGGGCTCAGCGAGGCGACGTTGACCGCCACGAACGGCCCGTCCGAGCGGCGGCTGTAGCGATGGATCGCGCGGGCGACCAGTTCCTTGCCGGTGCCGCTGTCGCCGTGGAGGTGGACGCAGGCGTCGGAGGGGGCGACCAGGGCGATGCGTTTGAAGACCTCCTGCATGGCCGCCGAGGCGCCGACGATCTGGCCGCCGGCCGTCTTGCCCGGCGACGGCGGCGCGTCGGTTGCGCGGCGGGCCACGGGCCGCAACGCCCGCTGGATGGCCCGCTCGACCACCTGCAAGTCGAAAGGCTTGGTGAGGTAATCGAAGGCGCCGTTGCGGACGGCGGTCACGGCGGTGGACAGCTCGCCGTAGGCCGTCACGACGATGATCGGCGTCTGGTCGAGAAACTCCTGGAAGCGGCGCATGGCGATCAGTCCGTCCATGCCCGGCAAGCGGACGTCCAGTACGATCACGTCGGGCCGCTGGGCGCGGGCCAGATCGAGGCCCTCTTCCGCCGACGCCGCCGTGGCCACTGTGTGCCCCAGGCGTGTGGCCAACTGGCTCAGTCCCCAGCAGATGCTCTGTTCGTCGTCAACTACCAGCAGGTGGGCCATGGGCGTCGTTCCCGGAAAGAAGAGGAAGTTGCAAGGTGAAGCAGGTCATGCCATCGCTGTGCTGCCAGAGGAGCGTGCCTTGATGGGCTTCGGCGACCTGGCGGGCGACGAACAGTCCCAGGCCGGTCCCTTCGGGCTTCTCGCTCACAAAGGGCTCGAAGAGCCGGTCGCGGACGGCCGGGGCCGGGCCGGGGCCCGAGTCCTTCACCGCCACGCGGGCCTGGTCGCCGTGGCGGGAGAGCTCGACGCGGACCTTTCCCGCCCCGCCGTGGGGCCGGCCGGCGGCCTCCACCGCGTTGAGGATCAGGTTGACCAGCACCTGCCGCAGGGCCTCGGCGTCGCCCAGCACGGCCAGCGGTTCCGCGGGGGGCTCGAAGCCCAGGTCGATCTTGGCATGAGAGCAGGCCGGGCTGACCAGCCCCAGCACGTCGCGCACCAGCGGCTCCAGGTCGACGCGCTCGCGCCGGTCAGCCGACGGCCGCCCCAAGGTGAGGAACCGCTGCAAGTACGATTCCATGAGACGCAGTTGGCGGATGGCCATCTCCAACGAGCCGCTTTCCTCCCCGGCGGGACACTGCCGCTGGTGCAGTTCGACGGCCATCCAGGCGCCGGTGGCGGAGTTGCGAAGCTGATGGGCCATGCCGGCGCCGAGCTGGCCGAGCGTCCGCAGCCGCTCGTTGCGCCGCACCGACTGCTCGTACTGACCGAGGGTCTCCGTCATGCGGTTGATGGAGAGGGCGAGGTCGCGGATCTCGTCGTCGCGGGGCGGGACGGCGACCGGCTGGAACTGGCCCTGGGCGATGGCCGCCGTCTGCCGGCCCAGCTCCTGGATCGGCCGCGCGAAGCGCCGCGCCAGCACGGTGGTAATTGCCAGCACGGCCAGCGCCGCCAGGGCCCCGGTGAGGAGCGTCGGGTAAGCGGCCTGCCGCGCCCCGGCCCACCACTGGTCCTCGCCGTAGAGCACGACCGCCCGGTCCGGCCGGCTGGCCGTGCCGCGGCGCGTGACCAGCATGCACGTGGCCAGGCAGGTCCGCGCGGCAAGGGGGACGACCGCCTGCGTCGGGGATCGTTCCGCTTTTCGCGTCGCCCCGTGGGGAGCATCCTCCTGGCCGGCCTCTGTGTCACCGGCCTCGGGAACCGCCGCCGGCAGACGGCGGAGCAGTTCCACTTCGTCCGGTCCAAGCGCAATGGTGCTCTCTTTGAGCTGGCCGTCGGCGTCGAAGACCACGAACTCGGCCCCCGAAAGGCCGCGAATCGTCCGCAACACGCTCTCCGACAAGCCGTAGGTGGGATCGCCCAGCGCGGCCACGACGCGGGCCAGCTCCTTCTCCTGCCGCTGGTTGGCCTCCCTCACCTCCAGGTAGGCGCTGGTCCCGCTGGCCAGCACGATCGCCAGCAGCACCACCGAGAGCATGGGGAAAAGGAGCTGGACTTGAATGGGCCGTCGCATCTCTCCCATCGTATGCTCCCGGCCGACCGCCCGTCAACTCCCGGAGGCGGCGCCGCTGGGGTATAATGGATTTTTGCCGCACTCAAGGCCGGGTGCCGAGTGCCACTGCTGGCTTGTCCAGCAGTGCAGCGGTCGGCGGCGCATCCGCACTGCTGGACAAGCCAGCAGTGGCACCCCGCGCCCGCGGCTCGCTAATATGCTCCACCTCCTCGAACAACACGCCCCGCAACTGCAAGCATGGTTCGCCGACCAGCGCCTGGGGGGCTATCGGGCCAGTCAGGTGCGGCGGTGGCTCTTCCAGCGCCGCGCCACCGCCTTCGACGCGATGACCGACCTGCCCAAGGCGGTCCGCCGGCAGTTGGCCGACGCGTTTCAAATCTGGACTGCCCGGATTGCCGCCCGCCGCAAGGCGGAGGATGGCACCGAGAAGCTCTTGCTGGAACTGTTCGACGGCCAGCGGACCGAGTGCGTCCTGCTTCGCGACGACCGCGAGCATTGCGCCGTCTGCATCAGCACCCAGGTGGGCTGCGCGATGCGCTGCGCCTTTTGCGCCAGCGGCCTTGGCGGGCTGGTGCGCAACCTGACCAGCGGCGAAATCGTCGAGCAGATGTTGCAACTCCAGCGGCTCCTCGGCCCGAACGAGCGGCTCAGTCACGTGGTCGTGATGGGGATGGGCGAGCCGCTCTTGAACCTCGACCGGCTGCTGCCCGCCCTGGCCGAAGCGGCCGCCCCGGACGGCCTGGGCATTAGCGCCCGCCGGATCACGATCTCGACGGTCGGGCTGCCCGAGGGCATCCGCCGCATGGCCGACGAGGACCTCCAGTATCACTTGGCGGTTTCGCTGCACGCGGCCGACGACGTCCTGCGCGACCGGCTCGTGCCGGCCAATCGCGGCGTGGGTGTTGTCGCGCTGCTGGCGGCGGCCGACGAGTATTTCGCCAAAACGAAGCGTCGCGTCACCTTCGAGTACGTGCTCTTAGGCGGGGTGAACGACGGGCCCGATCATGCCCGGCGGCTGATCGCCCTCTTGCGGGGCCGCCCCGCGCTGGTGAACGTGATTCCCTACAATCCGGCGGCGGGCTTGCCTTTCCGCGCGCCGCGGCGCGTGGCGGCGGAGCGGTTCGCGGCCGCGCTGGCCGACGGCGGGCTGACGGTGCACGTCCGCCGCCGCAAGGGGGCGGCGATCGACGCGGCCTGCGGCCAGTTGCGCCGCGACGCGCTCAGCCCGCCCAGCGCTCCAACATCTGAAACTGGCGATCGAAGCGATGCTCGGCCACGCCCAGCGGGCTCTTGAAGAAACTGGCCAGGAAGGTCAGGAGCCCGCTCTCGCCCCGCCGCCGCGCCACCTCGACCAGCCGCACCAGGTCCAACACCAGCGGGGCCGCCAACACCGAATCGCAACCCTGCCAGGTGAACTGCAACGTCATGGGCGTGCCGAGGAAGCCGGCGAAATGGACGTGGTCCCAGGCCGTCTTCCATTCGCCCAGGCTCTCGACGTATTCGATGGAGACGAGCGTTTGCGGGCGGTAGCCGAGGATTTCGCCCAGCAGATGGTCCTTGCTCTTGATCTTGGTTTGCTTGTTGGCCGGGTCGTCCAGCACGCGGCCATCGAGGTTGCCGAAGATATTATGGCCGACCCAACTGAGGACGCGCAAGTTCCGCTGGGCCATGAGCGGGGCCAGGACGCTCTTCAAGAGCGTCTCGCCGGTCTTGCCGTCGCAGCCGGCGTGACGCCCGCCGCGCAATCGGGATAGCTCGTCGATGGCCGCCGGCGCCGCGCCCAGCGAGGGCGTGAAATTGACATAGGAAAAGCCCAATCCCAAGGCGGCAATCGCATAGAGCGAACTGGCCGGCAAGGGGCAGGAAGACGCCGCCAGCAGGGGTTCCAACTCCGCCCAGCGGGAAGGCAGCGCGGAGGCGTCGACCACTGGCTCCGTCGAGGCCAGGTTGACTGCCACCACGTGCTCCAGGTCGTTTTCGCGGGCGAATTGGTTCATGTCGCCCTGGAGCCGGGCCACGGTCTGGCGCGGCGATTCCGTCTTGGCCTGGCGGAAGAAGTCCAGGTCGGCCAGCTTGGCAATCGTGGGGCCGACGCCGCGGAGCGTGCCGGGCCGAATCCGCCCGTCGATTTCGTCCAACTCGGCGCGGCACCGCTGGGCAAGCTCCGCGTCCGCCACGCGCATCTGGGGCATCAGCCGCGCCGCCTCGCCGGCCAGAGGCGCGCCGCGGATCTCGTGCCCGCCGACGAGAAAACTATCCCACGCCGGCAGGTCGAGATGCTGAAACTGGGGGAGCTGGCTGACCAGTCCGGTGCCGCCGATCCACTGCTTTTCCAGGGCGATCAGGCCGACGATCGTGGTGGTGGCCACGCCGCCTCGCGCCCCGATCAGCCAGACGCCAATGCGCGGCTTCGCCATGGTCTTGCCCTGCGGTCTTGATTGCTCTATCAGCCGATTGTAGCAAAGGTCGTCGGCGTTTGCCACCGAGGGGAGCATTTGGCGTGCCAAGGGCAGCCGCTAGACGGAATTTGCCCGGCCGCCACGGCTTTACGGGCGGGCGCTGTGCGGCCGGCCGGATCCGCAGCAGCGTTGCGTGGCGAGGGAATGGCGGCTGGTGGTGAAAAGTTCGCCTGGGACCGATGGGAGGTCAGCCGAGGGGGACCTGCCGGCCCGCCCCCAAGGATCGGAGAATCAATAAGTGTCGCCTTTCGCTCCGCGAAAGTTGCGGCTTTCGCGGAGCGAAAGGCAACAAAGTCGGAGGTTATTGTTTCCCTGATCCCAAGCGCTCCTCATAGACGGCGGCGATGATCGTGAAGCTGATCGGCATGGTGCAGAGCAGGCCGACGTAGCAAAAGTAGACGCCGAGTGCGCCGATGAGCCCGGCGAGGAACTGCAGCAGCAACAACTCCCAGAAGCCCCGCCGCGTCTCTTGCCAGCTTGTGCGCCAGGCGTCGAAAAAGCCCAGGCCGCGATCCGCGATCAGCGGCAGGATGAACATGGTGCGCGTTTGCAGAAAGAATATCCAGGCCATCGCCAGAAACCAGCCGACCATCATCAGCGCGAAACTCCCAAGCAGCAATGCGACCCGCCAAGGCTCCGCTGGGCCGGCGTGGTGGGGACCTCCGCCGTGGGAAGCCAGGACGGAGAACAGAATCATGGGGATGTAGAATAGGAGGGTGGGCAGGATAGCCAGCAGCATGGTGGCCCAGTAGGCGGCCACAGCGCTCCAGGTGGCAGGCCACCCGCGCCAAAGCGTGCCCGAGTCGAACGGCCGGTTGCGGAGCGTCGCCAGCGCGCAGGCATACGACCCGCACGCCAAGGGACCGGGGACCAGCAGAATCGGCAAATAGCAGCAGCACATGGCGGCCAAAAAGACGGCGGCGGCCACGAGCATGGGCACGATCCAATCCCGCCAGCGCTGCCCATAGACACGGAACGCCGCGTGGAAGTAATTGCCGAAATTGGCAAACGGCGGGGCCGGCGGGGCCGGTGAAACGGCCGCCCCGGCGGCGAACGGGCTTCCCTCGGCCATGGTTGCTCTCCCTGCCAAGATGGACCGCTCTATTGTAGCAAGACGTGGCGTTATTCCTAGGTCCTATAGGCCCTATAGGACTTATAAGCCCTCCAGGTCGCGTGGTGTTTCCGGTGGGGCTCGCTCCGCTCGACCCACCCTACAACCTGCAAGCTATCTTTCCATGAATGGGCAAGTAGGCTATTCCTTGCGGAGGCAGCATTGGCGATGGCAAAATTGAGCATTCCGTCCCGCCCCACGGACTCCAAAGAGAGCACGCTGGACGAACTGAAGCAGCGGATTCACAGCAAGCTGGTCGACAAGCTCGATCTGACCAAGGTCGGCGAGTTGGAAGGCGACGTGCTGCGGCGCGAGATCCGCCTGGTGGTCGAGCATCTTTGCGACAGCGAAGACACGCTCCTGAACCGCAACGAGCGCGAGCAGCTCATCAGCGAGGTGTTGGACGAGACCTTCGGCCTGGGGCCGCTGGAATTCCTGCTGAAGGACCAGACGGTCAGCGACATTCTCATCAACGGGCCGAAGAACATCTACGTGGAGCGTCGCGGCAGGATGGAGAAGACCAGCGTGGTCTTCCGCGACAACGACCACTTGATGCAGATCATCGACCGCATCATTTCGCGGGTGGGCCGGCGGGTGGACGAGACCTGCCCGATGGTCGACGCCCGCATGTTGGACGGCTCGCGTTTCAACGCCATCATTCCCCCCTTGGCGCTGGACGGGGCGTGCGTGTCGATCCGCCGTTTCGGCACCAACCCCTTGAAGCTCGAGGACCTGCTGAACTTCAAGGCCTTCACGCCGGAGATGGTCATGCTCCTGGAAGGGGCGATCAAGGCGCGGTTGAACATCATTATTTCCGGGGGCACGGGCTCGGGCAAGACGACGCTCTTGAACACGCTTTCCAGCTTCATTCCCAACACCGACCGCATCGTGACCATCGAGGACGCGGCGGAACTGCAACTCCAGCAGGACCACGTCGTGCGGCTGGAGACCCGGCCGCCGAACATCGAAGGCAAAGGCCAGGTCACCGCCACGGACCTCGTGCGCAACGCCCTGCGCATGCGGCCGGAGCGAATCATCATCGGCGAATGCCGCGGGCCGGAGTCGCTGGACATGCTGCAAGCGATGAACACCGGCCACGAGGGGTCGCTGACGACGATCCACGCAAACACCCCCCGCGACGCCATCTCCCGCCTGGAAACGATGATCATGATGTGCGGCTTCGAGCTCCCCCTGAAGGCGATGCGGACGCAAATCGCCAGCGCCGT
>JBKQVT010000007.1:0-10478 GCA_052139835.1 Thermoguttaceae bacterium | reverse complement strand
TCGGCTATGGAAGTGATCCCGCTGGTGCTGCTGACCTTTGAGGCTTGGCGGTTCATGCGGCTGAGCGCCCAAGAGAAATCAAGCTCGGTCATCGGCACCACAAGCGCTGCCTTCCCGCACAAGTGGGCCGTGATGTTCCTCATCGCAGTGGGCTTCTGGAACTTTTTGGGCGCGGGGGTGTTCGGTTTTCTCATCAACCTGCCCATCGTAAGCTACTACGAAATCGGCACCACCTTCACGGCCAATCACGCCCACGGGGCGCTGATGGGCGTTTACGGCATGTTGGCCATAGGCTTCTTCATGTTCATTGCCCGACACTTCATTCCACCCGACCGCGGTTCCGAGCGGGCAATGAAGCTCTCGTTCTGGGGCCTGAATGTCGGCCTGGCATTGATGCTCTGCGCCAATCTGATTCCGCTGGGCGGGCTGCAACTCTACGATGCCGTCCGCTACGGCTATTGGCACGCCAGGCAGCCGGAGTTCTTCCAGCAGCCGTGGTCCCGCCTCATCGAGTGGTGTCGGATGCCCGGCGACTTGATCTTCCTCTTCGTCGGTATTCTGCCGGTGGTCTACCTGGCGCTGCGCATGTTCGCCGCGCGGCGGCGCTATGCGAGACTTCCGGCGGAGACCACCACCGAAGAGTTCACGCAGTGGTACGAGGAGGCATGAATAACCGGTGAAGCAGCAGTGGTTCAAGGCATGCCTTCCGGAGCCGGTCACTTCCGCACCAACATCACCAGGCGGTGCGTCAGGAACATGCCGGCCACGGCGGCCATGATCAGGGCCCCGTCCAGGAAACCCGGCAGCACGCCGAGCGAGACAATGAGGGTCGTGGCGCAGGCGGGCGCGTGGTTGGCGCGGGCAGCCAGCATTGCCGCCGTGGTCAGGGCGATCGAGACCACGCCGCTGGCCACGAGGCGCAGCCCGTCCGCCGAAGGCGCCGGGGCTAGCGCGGCGAGGCTGAGCCCGTGTGCCAGGGCATGGTAGGCGATAAGTCCGCTCACCACGCCGATCAAGTGTCCGCCGATCACCCGCCGTGCTCGGTTCTCGTTCTCGTCCAGGACCAGTGCAAAGGCGGATGGTCCCAGGCTGGGAAAGATCAGGGGCTGCCCGATTATCCACGCTGCCACGCCTGGCACGAGCACAAGCGTGCAGACGTGCGCCAAGTCGTAGAGGGGTTTGCGTCTCATCTGGCCCCAAAACGGCCCGCTCCAAAGCGGGTCGGGAGTCTTTCGACAGCCAGCCAAAGACTCCCGACCCTTTGGACCCCGTTGCTCTTCACCCTACGGGCCGGGATAGTTGCCGACGAGGGACGTGGTGCCGTACTCGTAGAGCGTGCCGCCGTAGTTGAAGACGCCGCCGCCCGCCGCGGTGCCGGCGGCCCCCAGCGGGACTCCGATGCCGACGGCGCCCGCCTCGGCGAGGTTTCCGCTCACCAGGACGTTGAACAGCGTGAGCGTGCCGCTGTAGAGAAACGCGCCGCCGCCTTGGGCGCTGCCGGCGGCGCCGCCGGCGCCGTAGGCGCCGACCGTGGTGCCCACGCCCGGCACGCCGGTGCTGCCGCCATTGCCGCCCAGGGCGATGTTGCTGAGGACGTAGGCGCAGTTGACAGTGACCGTGCTGGCGGCGGTGAACAGGCCGCCGCCCTGGGCGTTGCCGGCGCAGCCGCCAGCCCCGGCGCAGCCGCCGGGCGCCGTGTAGCAGATGCTGCCGTTGCCGCCGGCGCCGCCACTGCCGCCCCAGGCGAGGTTGGAGTTGAGGTAGGGCAGGCTGAGGCAGGCGGAGCTGACGCTGTAAAGGTACAGGCCGCCGCCCTGGGCACAGCCGCCGGCGCCGCCGCAGGCCCCGTTGCCCTTGGCGCCGGTACCGTTGCCTCCCCTGCCGCCGCTGCCGCCGGTGGCGATGTTGGAGGTGACATCCGTGTTGGCCAGGATGAGCGAGGTGCCGCAGGAATCGGCGATCGCGCCGCCCTGGGCGGTGCCGCCCATGCCGCCGCGGCCGGCCGTGCAGCCGTTGCCTCCGCTGCCGCCGGCGCCGCCGGTCGCCCGATTGGCCGTGAAGATCACCAGCGGATTGCACGAGGCGGTGGCGAGGCTGTCGCCGGTGAGGTCGATGGCCCCGCCGGCGGCGCAGCCACCCAGTCCGCCGCAGCCGGCCGTGCTGCAACTGAAGCCGGCGCCGCCGCTGCCGCCGACGGCCGAGTTGGTCGTGAAGGTGTCGGACGTGCCCCCGAGCGTGACCTGGTCGCCGCAGACGAACATAGCGCCGCCGTAGGCCGCTCCGCCGGCGCAGCCGTTGGGCGAGCCCGAGGTGCCGGCGGCGCCGCAGCCGCCCAGGGCGGAGTTAGCCAGGAAGATCACGTTGTTCAGGGTAACGCAGTTCGAGGTGCTGCCGCTGCTATAGAGCCCGCCGCCGGCGGCGATCTGGCTGGTCCCCGCGCGGGCGACGTCATTGTAGAACGTCACTCCGCAGAGGACGAGATTGGCGCCGCAGCCGGCGGCGCCGCCGTTGAGGATGCCGCCGCCGTCGGCCTGCGACTTGCCTGCCGGGGCGCCGCTGGCGCCGTTGTCGACGGCTTGCCCGCCCTCGATCGTCAGGTTGTCGAACGTGACCAGCGTCGAGGAGTTGGGGGCGAGGATCTGGAAGACGCGGTCGGCGGCAGTCTGGTCGATGATGGCCCCGTTGCCCTGAATGGTCATGGGGGCCGTGATGTCCAGATCGCCTTTGCAGGAGGCGTTTTCCTGGCCCGCCGTGTTGGAAATGCTCAGCGTGTAAACACCCGCCTTCAAGCAGATGGTGGAACCGGGATTGGCGTCGGCCTTGATGATGCAGTCGCGCAGGGTGGCGGTTCCGCCGGTGACACCGTCGGTGAAGAGGGTGGGCGTGTAGACGGCCAACAGGGTCCGGTCTTCCAGGGACTCCAGCGCAAGGCGGCGGGGCCGCGTTCCGCGTGAAATGCGTCCGGCGCCGCGGCGCCGATTTCCGATGACGCGTTTTCTGGCATTCAAGCGATCCATGAGCATTCTCCTTCTTGCTGACAGCGAAGATTCGCGGTAACGGTTCACGGGGTTCCTCTCCTTGCCCTGCCTGCCGGAACCCCGCGGCAGCAGGCTGAGAATTATAGACAGCCGTAATCCTGGAAAACGAAATTTAGCGTGTCAATCGCCACCGGCCCCGGGAATTCGCCGGAATTTTCCCGCGGGGCTTCCGGAAACACACGCCGGTCCTGAGATTTTGGGGAAGATGCGGTGGCTTCGCCATGGCGAAGCTGGCGAGATTGGGCGTTCCGGGTCGGAATTCTCCCGCGACGGGGAGGGAAAGAAAATTCTAGACCGGATTATTCATCGCGTGCCACGGCTGACACAGCCGCGGCACACCAGAGCCCTCACCCCGGGCACCACGCCAGTGGTCGCTCCCGGAGGGAGAGGGGACCGTCACCTTCCGCCCTCCGCCTTCTGCCCTCCGCCTTTCCGCTCACACCACCAGCACGCCCGGCTCGGGGTGATCCAGGCACAGCAGCATGGTGAGATAGTCGCGCAAGTGGCGGTTCAAAAGGAAGTGCTCGCGGACGAAGTCGTGGCCGGTCCGGCCCATCCGCTGCCGCTTGTCGGGGTAACGCAAGAGATAATGGATGCGATAGGCGGCCCCGGCGGGGGAGTAGACGAGGAAGCCCGTCTGGTAGTCGTGCACTTGCAGGGTGATGCCGCCGCAGGCCCCGCCGATCACCGGCTTGCCCTTCCAGAGGGCCTCGGTCACGGTCAGCCCGAAGCCCTCGCGGAGCGACTTCTGCAAAACGACGGTCGCCGACCGCTGCAGGGCGTTGATGGCGCGGTGCGAGTCGGGCGGCAGCAAGAGGACCTTCACGTGCGGGTCGTCCCCGGCCCGCTCCATCACCTCGGCCAGCACCTCGGCCCCTTCCGGGTCGTCGTCGGCGGAGCCGCCGGCCAAGGCCAACTGCATGTCGGGATAGTAGGGTTTCAGCAGCCCATAGGTCTCGATGACGCCCAAAGGGTCTTTGAAGCGATCGAAGCGCGAGACCTGGACCAGCAGCGGGCGCTCGGGATCAATGCCCCAACGGGCCAGCGTTTCCAGCCGCTCGGCCTCGTGAATCGGGCAATTCTTGTCCGACAAGGGGTCGATGGAAGGGGGGATGAGGAACATTGGGCAGCCCAGCGGGCGGGTGAAGGCGGCCATCGAGAAGATCGCCGCATCGTATCGCGTCAGCGCGCTTTCCAGGTACTTCCATACCGCGCGATGCGGCCGCGAGGCGTCGATGTGGCAGCGCCACACCCAGCGGCCAACCTGCCCGATGGGCGTGAACTGCGGCAGGAAAATCGGCTGCGGATCGTGGACGAAGACGAAGTCGGCCTGGAGATTCAGCCGCTGGGCATTCTCCCGGTTGACCTCGTAGTGGAGGTCGAAATCGGCCTTCTTCAGCACCACGGGCAGTCCCTGCAAGGCGTTGTGGAAGGCCTTGGTGACGCGGAAGAAGTCGGGTGGGCCGGTGACCACTTCCCAGTGGGCGTCGATCCCCAATTCCCGCATCAGCGGCGTCATCCAGCCGAGGATTTCGGCCACGCCGCCGCCGCTCCGCGTCGAGTTGACGTGCACCACGCGCTTGCCCGCCAACCGGCCGGCCAACCGCCGCAGCCGCTCGACTTCCCGGCGGCCGACGATCTCTTCGTAGCGGTCCAGCAGGTTCATGGGGCGGTCCTGGGGATGGCCGGGGCTTCCTCGAGGTAATGGCGAAAGGCCTCCACCACCGCCTGCCGCAGTTGGCTGAGGTTGAGGAAATAGAAGTCGATGGCCCGCAACCGCGCCACCAGCGAGGCGTCGGCGCCGCGCTCATGCAGCCAGAGCGAGAAGTCGTCGCTTTGCCCCTGCGTCCGCCGCCGCGCCTCGTGGACGTGAAAAAACAGCGACCGCAGTGGCATCCGCTCGATGGTCTCCAGCAGGTCGGCCGGCGTGGCGATCCGCTCGCCGGTGTCGTAGGCGATCAAGCGCGACTGAACCAGGTGCAGTTCCAGGCCCGGGCGGCACCAGGGCACGCGATCCAGCCACCACAGCCGGTCCTCGATCGTGTTGATCAGCAGCCCGCGCAGGGCCGCCGTATCCGGCTGCCGGTAGGGATCGACCAGGCTGAGCTGCTCGCCCAGGACGTGGTCGCCCAGCGCGGTCCAGGACCAGCGGGCCAGGTCGTTGGGAAACTCGTAGAGCTCGAAATGGTCCTCCAGGGCGCAGCGCATCACGTGATGCTCCAAGACCGCGTCCGGGACGACGCGGAGGGCGTCGAGCAACTCGCGGAGATTGCTGCACACCCGCCCCGTGGCACACCGCACCAGGGAGCAATCGAAAAGGCAGAAGGGTTCCGCTGTGTCCATGAGGCCCGCGCTGCCGCCCCCCGGTACTTGACGCCATTGACGCTGACGAGATAATTGTACCGTCAGGGGGCAAGGGGCAGGAAGGGGCTACATGACGGTGCGAGGCGGGAGGGACCAATGCAGCGCGAACCCGACCATGCTCCCCAGGGAGCCTTACAGCAGGCCGACGGCAGTGTGCTCTGGCGCGTCTGGGCGCCGCTCTCGGCGACCGTGGCCCTGGTGACCTATCCGCCCGCCGGCCGCGTCGAGACCGGGATGGTTCCAGAGTCCGAGGGCTACTTCGTACTCCGCGACCCGGCGGCCGGCGAGGGCCTCTTGTACGCCTACCGGCTGGCCGACGGCCGAGAATATCCCGATCCGGCCACCCGCTGGCAGCCCAACGGGGTTCATCGGTCCTCGGCGGTGTTCCTCCCGCAGTCGTACCGCTGGTCGGACCAGCGCTGGCGGGGCGTGGCGCGGGAAGAGCTGGTGATCTACGAGTTGCACGTGGGCGCGTTCACGCCGGAGGGGAATTTCGACGCCCTTGTGCCCCGCCTGCCGCAATTGGCCGCGCTGGGCGTGACGGCGATCGAGTTGATGCCCGTGGCCCAGTTTCCCGGCGATCGCAACTGGGGCTACGACGGCGTTCATCCCTATGCCGTGCAGAACAGCTACGGCGGTCCGCGGGCCTTGCAGCGGCTGGTCGACGCCGCCCATCGGCACGGACTGGCGGTGCTGCTGGACGTGGTCTACAACCACCTCGGCCCGGAGGGAAACTACCTGGCGAAATTCGGGCCGTATTTCACCGAGCGCTATCATACGCCCTGGGGCAGCGCGATCAACTACGACGGTCCCGACAGCGACGCGGTGCGGCAGTTCATCATCGACAACGCCTGCGCGTGGGTGCGCGACTTCCACCTCGACGGCCTGCGGCTCGACGCGGTGCAGACCATGTACGACCTCGGCCCGCGGCACATCCTCGCCGAGATCCAGGCCGCGGTGCAGGAGGAGGCCGCGCGGGCCGGCCGCACCGTCCACGTCATCGCCGAGAGCAACCAGAACGACGTCCGCCTGCTCGAGCCCGCAGCCGTGGGCGGATACGGCCTGGACGGGATCTGGAGCGACGATTTCCACCATAGCCTCCATGCCCTCTTGACCGGGCAAAACGACGGCTTTTACATGGATTTCGGGCGTGCCGAGCACCTGGCTAAGGCCATCGGCGACGTCTTCGTCTGCGACGGCTGCTACAGCCAGTTTCACCGCCGCCGGCACGGCACGCGCGTCGCCGGGCTGGACCGCACGCGATTCGTCGTCTGCGTGCAGAACCACGACCAGTTGGGCAATTCGGCCAGCGGGGCCCGCTTGGGGGCGGTCGTCCCGCCGCCGGCCCAGCGGCTGGCCGTCGGTCTGCTGATGCTTTCGCCCTGCGTCCCCTTGCTATTCATGGGAGAGGAATATGCCGAGGAGCGGCCTTTCCCGTTTTTCTGCTCGTTTGGCGACGCCGCCCTGGCCGCGGCGGTGTGGCAGGGACGCCGCAAGGAGTTTGCCCGGCTGCGATTCTACCTGGGAACGGAGATTCCCGACCCGCAGGCCCCGGAGACCTTCGCCGCGGCGAAGCTGACCTGGACGTGGCCGCCGGGCTCGCTGCACGCGCAACGTCGCCAATTGTACCGGGACCTGTTGGCGGCCCGCCGCCGCTGGCCGGCGCTCGGCGACCGCCGGCACACGGTTGCCCGACTGGTCGCCGGCCCGGAAGCGGCCGGGCCGCCGGGCGATCCCACCCTGCTGATAATCCACCGCGGCGCGGAGGGCGAACTGCTGGCCGTGGCGAACCTCGCGCCGCGGGAAGCCCCGCTGGCAGCGCTCGACCTGGCCGGCCGCCAGCCGGTCCTCAGCACCGAGGACGTCCGCTATGGCGGCGCCCGCCGGTTGGACCAGTCGCCGGACACACTGGGGCCGTACGAACTGATGGTTTTCGCCCCGGCCGGTTCCCTCCGCGAATTCCTCCTGCCCGGAGAAGGCCAAGGCGAGGGGGCACTGACATGACCGATTCCGCCGGCAACCTGTCCGCCCTGGGGAAATCGGTGGCCGACGCCGTCGGGCGGCTGGTGGCCCAGCGGTCTTGCCGGCCGGTAGCGACGTACCGGCTGCAACTGGCCCGCGACACGCTGACCTTCCGCGACGCGGCCGCGGTGGCGCCCTATCTCGACGAATTGGGAGTGAGCCACTTGTATGTTTCGCCCTGTTTGCAGACGCGCTCCGGGAGCGCGCACGGCTATAGCGTGGTGGATTTCGGACAACTCGACGCGGCCCTGGGCGGCGCGGACGATTACCGCGCCATGGTCGAGGCCCTGCACGGCCGCCGCCTGGGCCAGATCCTCGACGTCGTCACCAACCACATGAGCGCCACCCCGCTGGAAAACCCGTGGTGGAACGACGTTCTGGAAAACGGTCCCGGCTCGCCCTATGCGGCCTATTTCGACGTCGATTGGCGGCCCGTCAAGGAGGAGTTGCAGGACAAGATCCTGCTGCCGATGCTGGGAGAGCAGTATGGGCAAGTCCTCGAAGCGGGAGAATTGCAGTTGGAGCTTCAGGGCGGGGCTTTCTTCATCCGCTACTTCCAGACGCTGCTGCCGCTGGAGCCGCGGACCTACACGGTCGTGCTGGCCCATCGGCTCGACGAGCTGAAGGCGACCCTGCCGGCGGAGTCCGATGCGGTGCGGGAATTGGAGAGCATCCTCACGGCCTTGGAGCACTTGCCCGACTACAAAGACACCGATCCCGGCCGCATGGCCGAGCGGCAGCGGGAAAAGGAAGTCGTGAAGGACCGGCTCGGCCGCCTCTGCCATCGCTCGACGGCCGTGGCCGAATTCATCGCCCGCAACGTCCAGGAGTTCAACGGCTGCCGGGACGATCCGCCCAGTTACGACCGGCTGGACAAGCTGCTGGACGCCCAGGTTTATCGGCTGGCGCATTGGAAGGCCGCCGGCGACGAGATCAACTACCGGCGATTCTTCGACGTCAACGACCTGGCGGCCGTCTGCATGGAGGACCCCCAGGTCTTCGAGGAGAGTCACCGCTTGGTCTTCGACCTGCTCGTGCGCGGCGACGTCGATGCCTTGCGGATCGACCACATCGACGGCCTGTACGACCCCATGGAATATCTGCGGCGGCTGCAATGGGGCTACGTTCGGGCGCTGGGCCGGGCGCTGTACCAGCATCAAGTGCTCTTTCCGGAGCATGGGGAGGTCCCATTCCCCGATGAAAAGCCCCGCGACTGCGTCGCGGGGGCGACTGCGGGAGAAGAAGACCCCTGGGACAGCGCGCCGGAGTGGAGCCAGGTGGAGCCGGCCTTCCTTCAGGCGGCCTCGGCGCAGGGCGGCGATTTCTCGCCCGCCCCCGCCCCCGCCACCGACGAGGCCCCCGCCCAGCGCTTCGCCGGCGCCCGCGTGCCGCTGGGCGTGGTCGTCGAGAAGATCCTCGGTCCCGAGGAACCCTTGCCCGAACACTGGCCCGTCGCCGGCACCACCGGCTACGACTTCCTCAATCACGTCAACGGGCTGTTCGTCGACGCGGCGGGATTGTCGGAACTCGGCAAGGTCTACAGCCGTTTCCTTGACCAGAAACTCGACTTCCGCGAAGTCGCCTACCAGTCAAAGCTGCTGATCCTGCGGGCGACGATGGCCAGCGAGGTGCACCTGCTGGCCCACCGCCTCAATCGCATCTCGCGGCGGCACCGGCGGTCGCGCGACTTCACGCTCAACGCGCTGCGGGGGGCGCTGCGGGAGATCCTCGCCTGCTTTCCCGTCTATCGCACCTATATCCACGAAGGTCACGTCGCGGAGCGCGACCGGCAGTTCGTCTGCCGGGCGGTGGCCCAGGCGAAGCGCCGCAACCCGACCCTCGACGCCGCTGTGTTCGATTTCATCCGCGACGTCTTGTTGCTGCAGCTTCCGCCGCCGCTGGACGAGGCCGACCGGCGGGAACGGGAGTTGTTCGTGGGGCGATTCCAGCAGGCCACCAGTCCCGTGATGGCCAAGGGGATCGAAGACACCGCCTTCTACCGCTACTGTCCGCTGCTGTCGCTCAACGAGGTGGGGGGCGACCCGGCCCGCGGCCCCACCACGCTGGAGGAATTTCACCGCCAGAACCTGGCCCGCCAGGCCCGCTGGCCGGGCTCCCTGCTGGCCACCAGCACCCACGACGTGAAGCGGAGCGAAGACACGCGGGCGCGGATCAACGTCCTTTCCGAGATCCCCCACCGCTGGCGCACGGCCTTGAACCGCTGGGCACGGCTGAACCGCCGCCACCGCCGCGAGGCCGACGGCCTGCCGGCCCCCAGCCGCAACGACGAATACCTCTTCTACCAGAGCCTGGTGGGGGTCTGGCCGCTGGCCGCCGCCGGCGAAGAGTCGCTGGACCAACTCACCGCCCGCATGCAGGCCTACATGGAGAAGGCCACCCGCGAGGCCAAGATCGCCACCAACTGGATCAACCCCAACGCGGGCTACGACGCGGCGGTCCGCGAGTTCATCGCCGCCGTGCTGGCCGCAGGGCCGAAGAACCGCTTCCTCGGCGAATTCCGCCGCTTCCACCAGCAGGTGGTCAACTGGGGACTTTACAGCTCGCTCTCCCAGGTGCTCCTGAAACTGACCTCGCCGGGGGTGCCCGACATCTATCAAGGCCAGGAGGTCTGGGACTTCAGCCTGGTGGACCCGGACAACCGCCGGGCGGTGGATTTCGCCGCCCATCGGGAGCTGTTGGCGGGGCTGGTGCGGGAGGTCGGCCAAGGCGGCGAGTCGCTTCTGGCGCTGGCCCGGCAGTTGGCCCTGGACCCCCGTGACCCGCGGTTGAAACTGCTGGTCACGTGGCTGGTGCTGCGTTTCCGGCGGCGGCGGGCCGGTCTGTTTCGCGACGGAGACTACACCGCCTTGGAGGCGTGGGGCGCGCGGGCGAAGCACGTCTGCGCCTTCGCCCGCCGCAGCCGTCTGCCGCCGCAACTGGCGATCACGGTCGCGCCGCGGCTGCTGGCCCATTTGACGCCGCTGGCGGAAGGCGCCGCGGTTCCGCCGCCGCCGCTGGGGGTGGCCGTCTGGGAAGATACCCGCCTGGTGCTCG
>JBKQVT010000006.1:0-29196 GCA_052139835.1 Thermoguttaceae bacterium | reverse complement strand
TATAACAGCAACGCGAAAAATCCCAGGGGGTCTGGGGGACTGGTCCCCCAGAATGCGCCCCAAAGAACCGTTTAACCCTACACTAACCCGACGCCTGTGCTTTCCATTTCACGCTGAACCAAGACATGCCCATACGCGATGCGGTAGACTTTGTTCACTTCCTCGTGTATTCCGCTATCAAGCTGCATCGGTATCGTGGCATGCCGGCGACGATCGGCGGCGCCATCGAGCTTGCGGTGGTAACTGCTGATCGCGGTTTTCGATGGGTTCTGCATAAGCCGCTTCAGGAATCAATAGGAATTCCGCGAGGGATCGAATGTCCATGAACCAATCCATGTGTATCCGCGGAGATTCGCCGCCTCTGCTTGAGACGTGGCGGCGATTCTATAACGGCCCCAATGCTGGGCTGATCGACGTCGCGTTTGCCAAGCGTGAGGTACCTTGGCTTGTCGGAGAATCGCAAGCAGTCACCGTCCGGTTCGAACCTGTGCCAGTGCAAAGCTCTGTTGAGTCCTCTAACGAGGTCGCCCCCGAAGCATGATCGGGAGGGGCTGAGGCACGGCTGGCCTTGCGACCCGTGAAGTTCTGCCACCGCTCGACGATGACGTCGCAGTAGGGGGCGTCCAGTTCCATCAGGAATGCCTTGCGGCCGGTCTGCTCGGCAGCGATGAGCGTGCTGCCGCTGCCGCCGAACAGGTCGAGTACGTTCTCGCCCGACCGCGATGAATACTGCATCGCCCGCACGGCCAATTCGACCGGCTTCTCGGTCAGATGCACCATCTTGTTGGGACTGACCTTCTTGACGCTCCAAACGTCGGTGGCGTTGTTCGGACCGAAGAACTTGTGGCCGGCGCCCTCGCGCCAACCATAGAAACACCACTCATGATTGCCCATGAAGTCCTTGCGCGTCAGCACCGGGTGCTCCTTGACCCAGATGATCGCCTGGGCGAAGTAGAGCTTCAGGGCCTTCAAGACCGGTGGGTAGTTGCCGCAGTTGGCGTATCCACCCCAGATGTAGAAACAGCGGCCGGGCTCCAACACGCGGGCGATGTTGCCGAACCAGGCGTTCAAGAGGCGGTCGAACTCCGCGTCGGAGACGAAGTCGTTCTTCAGCGCCCGGTCGCGGGCCCGCATCTTGCGATCGGTCTTCGGCTTGCCGCCCTCGGCCGCCTCCTGCAGGTTCCAGCCGCCGAAGGCCTCGGCCAGTTCGGGCCGCGGCATCCCACGGCGTTCACCCGAGGCCCAGGCATTGTTGGTCCGCGGCGCCACGGCCACGTTGTAGGGCGGATCGGTGTTGGCAAGCTGGATTTTCGCACCGCCAAGCAGCCGGTCGACGTCCTCGGGCTTGCTGCTGTCACCGCAGAGCAGCCGGTGATCGCCCAGGATCCAGAGGTCGCCCGGCTTGGTGATTGCCTCGTCGGGCGGCTCCGGCACATCGTCAGGGTCGGTTAAGCCTTCCTGCACGCCCGGGTCGAGCAGCTTGGCCAGTTCGTCCTGCGAGAAACCCAGCAGGCCCAGGTCGAAATCCATGCCCTGGAGCGCCGACAACTCAATCGGCAGCAGTTCGTAATCCCAGGTCGCCAACTCGGCCGTCTTGTTGTCGGCGATGCGGTACGCTCGAATTTGCTCGGGCGACAGGTCCTTGGCCACGTGGACGGGCACCTTCTCCAGCCCCAGCTTCTGGGCCGCCTTGTAACGGGTATGACCGCAGATGATCACCCCCTCGGTATCGACGACGATGGGCTGGCGAAAGCCGAACTGGCGGATCGACTCGGCCACGGCATCGACGGCCGCGTCATTTTGGCGGGGGTTGCCCGGGTAGGGCGTGATCCTTGCCAGCTCCCATTGCTCGATCTTCATATCGCGTCTCCTTAAGTGTGTAAGTGCATTGCGTTCAGGGGTTTAGAAAAGTCGGACAAGCAAAAGAAACTCTGTCTATCCGGGGGCCTGTTCCCGCGGGCCAATCGGGCGAAGCAAGTTTCCGGGAGGACCCAAGCCGGGGGGGAGCCCAGGCGAATTCCACTCGTTGGCCCGTGTTGGGCCGCAGGCAACGTTGGGGTGAATGGCCAACGTCGGCAACAGGACGCAACACGGCGCAAACGTGTGCGAACGTGGGGCAACAAGGGGCATTGTCGGCGGAGACGCTGGCCTTCCTCTTGGCCGCGCCGAGATGCGAATCTGTGCTGTTGAATTCTCAGAATATCGAGAGCGCTTTTCCG
This sequence comes from Thermoguttaceae bacterium, assembly GCA_052139835.1. Classification (GTDB taxonomy): domain Bacteria; phylum Planctomycetota; class Planctomycetia; order Pirellulales; family Thermoguttaceae; genus JBKQVT01. The sequence continues at coordinate 26,977 of JBKQVT010000006.1, read as the reverse complement.
CCGGAGAGGTTGGCCTTCGTCGTGGCCGCGCCGAGGCGTCCGTCTGTGCCGTTGAATTGTCAGAATATCCAGAGCGCTTTTCGGCGAGGGCGTGCGCGACGGCCGGAGTCGATTGGCGCCGCGCGGAATGGAGAGCGCGGGAGGCACTACGCGTCACGAACTCCCGTAGTCCGGATGATGGCGACGATAGTATCGCGGATCGCAGAGGGAAGAGTGGGCCACGCGTCGATTACGCTGGCCAGTTGCGGGTCGGCAGGAGGGGTTTCTGGCGTGAGTGCTGCGCCTTGTGCTGCGCTTGTTGGAGAAATGCTAGATTTCTCGGGGTTCTTGGGGTCTTCGTCTAGACTCGAAATCAGGTGCCGGGCAACCGGTTGAGGGTTCGAATCCCTTGCCCTCCGCTTCGCATGGTTTCGCACTGACTCGCACAAGCCCGCAACTCGTAAAGAGTTAGGGCTTGTGCCGTTTCTTGGGGGCGAGCTCCCGTCGTCGCACCCCGTCGCATCTCCCGGCACCAAGTCGCGCCCCAAGTGCTGCGCATGCGCTGCGCTTTTTTGGGCCGACCCGAGATCGAAGCCCTCATTCTTCAGGGGCAACCGGAGTGCCGTGGGGCCGTCGGTCCCTGTCGCCCGGAGGGCTGTGGGCTCGTTGCCCATCGTGTTCGGCAAGCACGGCGCTCCACCATGCCGGCGGCCGTCAACAGAAACAGGGCGTTATCTTGAATGACGGTCAACCGGTCGAGATCGAATTCAGCCCACCTTTCGGGGATCGTCGGAAGCAACTCGGCGATTGCCGGCTTGAGAAGATCGGCCTCGGCATCGGTTCGCGGGAGACGTTCTGCCATGATTCACCCTTCGTTGTGCGGGTCGGCCCGCGCCGCTTGGTTGTCCAGGTGGTCATCGATTACCGCGAGCCGCCGGCGTTCATCGCCATCTTGAAGAAGGCTATAGTGGCCCCAAGAAACTGGACCACGACTTTGAGTCGAATCCTTGGTAAGATTGCTCCAGTTCTTGGGAGAAAGGCATGGGAGCGAAACCGCGACGGATCGAGGCGGCCGTGCTTGCGCCGGACAAGGTGGCGCCACGGAAAGATGCGGACCGCCTCGCCCGCGGCTGGCCGGCTGAAGGAAGGTTGGATCAAGCCGGAGCAACTGGCGGAACTGGAATTGACCGGGAGCGGCGAAGGGCCCGTGAAATAATAGCTGGGGCATTCTCTGGGAACCAAGGCGTTTCTGCTGGGTAACGCTGGAAAATTCCGGGAAAGTCGCTACAATCACAGTAGGCATGGGAACCACGCTGGTCCATCGAGACCTTTCGGCGATCCGCCTCCACCAGTGGATGACAGACGATGCTGCAGCTTCCTGCGGCCTTGGCCGTTGTGAACCAAACATTGGCCGCAATCGCTCTGCCGAGCGAGAGGGTGGCCGTTGCCGACGCGCTGGAGAGAACGCTCGTCACCGATCAGGTGTCGCATCTCAATCTTCCGCCCTTCAATAAGTCGGCCATGGACGGCTATGCGATCCCGGCCGGCCAACGGTGCGGGGTGTACCGCATACTGGAAACCGTAGCCGCAGGAAGCGTTCCCACCAGCAGGCTCCTGCCGGGGACCGCCGTGAAGGTGATGACCGGCGCGCCGGTTCCGGAAGGGACGGGCCAAGTCGTTAAAGTCGAGGAGGTCGAACTGCAAGGAGAGTGTATCAAAGTTGTCGAACCCGGCGGCGATCGCAACCTCTGCCTGCTTGGCGAGGACGCGCGCCGTGGCGACGTGATCTTGTCAGCCGGCACACGGCTAACGCCCTTGGACGTGGCCAACTTGATCAGTTGCGGGATTACCGAAGTGGACGTCTTTCGCCGCCTCCGCGTGGCGATTCTTCCCACAGGGGATGAGCTTGCCGACCACCCGGGCCAGTTACGCCCGGGAATGATTATCAACAGCAATGGGCCGCTCTTGCTGTGCTTAGCGCGGCAGTACGCCATGGAGCCGGTTCTCTGGCGGGTGCTCCGCGACGATCGGGCGACCATTGCCGCGGCGATCCGCGGCGCCTTGGAGGAGGCGGACATGGTCGTGCTCTCGGGCGGAGTTTCCGTCGGCGACTTCGACTGTGTCACGCCGGCCTTGGAAGACGCCGGCCTGCACGTCCATTTTACCGCCGTGGCCATTAAACCCGGCCGCCCCACCACCTATGCCTCCGCCGGCGGAAAGGCGGTGTTCGGCCTGCCCGGGAATCCGGTCGCGGTGTATTTGACCTTCCACCTGTTTGTGCTTCATGCGGCCCGCATGATGGGCGGCGGCCGGCCGCTGCGGGAATTGCAGCTCCCTTTGCACACCCCGTTTCGGCGCCGCAACGCTGCTCGCAGAGAGTACGTGCCTTGTCGCCTCCAGGAAAGCGGTCGCTTGCAGCCGGTCGCGTTTCACGGCTCGGCCCATCTGATGGCCCTCACCCAGGCCGACGGATTCCTCATTGTCCCGGAAGGCGTCACGGCCCTGGAGGCCGGCCAAGTGGCGAGTTTCCTGCCCGTGAAGGCTTTTCCGCAATAAGGAAAGGTTGTGTGATGATCGATCGTTACGGGCGAACCATCGATTATCTGCGGATCTCCGTGACCGATCGCTGTAATTTGCGCTGCCGCTATTGTATGCCCGCGGAAACCATCCCCTCTTTGCCACCCAAAGAAATCCTGAGTTTCGAGGAGATTGCCGAGGTCGTTGGCGCGGCAGTCGAATTGGGCATAACTCGGGTGCGGCTCACGGGCGGCGAGCCGCTGGTCCGCCGCGACATCGAAATCCTTGCAGGCATGCTCGCCGCAATCCCCGGACTTTGTGACCTTTCCATGACCACCAATGGCTTGCTGCTGGACCGGCACGCGGCAGCGCTGGCGGCTGCCGGGTTGCAGCGGGTGAACGTGAGCCTTGATGCCATCGACGCAAAGCGCTATGCGGCCGTTACCGGTGGCGGCGACATTGACCGCGTTTTGGCCGGGATCGACGCGGCCCGGAAGGCCGGGCTGACGCCGATCAAGTTGAACTGCGTGGTGGCCGACTCGCCCTACGAACGCGATGCGGAAGACGTGGCGAGATTCGCCGTCGCCGAGGGCCTCGAAGTTCGTTTCATCCGCCAGATGAGCTTGGCGACCGGGCGATTTGCCGTCGTCACGGGCGGACATGGCGGCGACTGCCCGCGCTGCAATCGGCTGCGGCTCACCAGCGACGGGCAGGTTCGGCCTTGCCTGTTCTCCAATCTGGGGTTCTCGGTTCGGCAACTGGGGGCCCGCCATGCCCTTCGACAGGCCCTGGAGGAAAAACCGGCGGCAGGATCGGCCTGTACCAATCACCACATCCACAGGATCGGGGGTTAAGATGAGTGGGCTTTCTCACGTCGATGACCAAGGTCGCGCCCGCATGGTCGACGTCGGCGGCAAGCCGGTCCAAGGGCGCAGGGCCCGCGGCGACGGCGTGATCTTCCTGGCGCCGGAAACGTGCGAACTCATCCGCCAAAACCGCCTCGCCAAAGGCGACGTCCTCACCGTCGCGCAAATCGCCGGAATTCAGGCGGCGAAACGCACCGCGGAGTTGATTCCACTTTGCCATCCCCTCAGCCTGGACCACGTCGCTGTGACCTTGGAATTGACCGGCCACGGAGTGCACGCTCTCAGCGAAGTATCGTGTGTCGGCCGCACGGGAGTCGAGATGGAGGCGCTGACGGCCGTGGCCGTGGCACTGTTGGCAATCTACGACATGTGCAAGGCCGTGGACCGTGGTATGCACATCGGGAAAATCCGTCTGCTGGAGAAAGTCAAAACGGATGTCGTCGAGCATTGAGGTTGTCTCCGTCAACGTATCCGCCGAAAAGGGCACAGGCAAGCAGCCGGTGGACCGGATCGAGATCGATGCCCTGGGCGTGGTCGGCGACGGCCACGCCGGGGCATGGCACCGCCAGGTGAGCTTGCTGAGCCGCGAGAGCATCGACCGCTTCAGCCGGCAGGCGGGCCGGCCGGTCCTTCCCGGCGAGTTCGCCGAGAACGTCACCGTCAGCGGCGTGGATATGCGCGGCGTTGCCGTGCTCGATCGCTTCCGTTTTGGCGAATTGGAGTTGGAGGTTTCCCAGGTCGGCAAGCAATGTCACGGCCAAGGCTGCCCGATCTTTCAGGAGGTGGGCGATTGTCTGATGCCCACCGAAGGCGTGTTTACCCGTGTCGTCCGCGGTGGGACGCTGTGCGCCGGCGACCGCGGAGAATTCGTCCCCCGCCCGCTGCTTTTCCACGTCATCACGCTCAGCGATCGGGCCGCCGCCGGGCAGTATGCCGATCGCTCCGGCCCGCGCATCAAAGAACTCGTGGAAAGCTTTCTCGCCGGCAAGCGCTGGCATGCGGCCATCGAGTGTGTGGTTCTCCCCGATGATCCCCGGCGGCTGCGCCAGGAGCTGCTGGCCGCGATCCAGTCGGCGGCTGACGTAATCATCACCACGGGCGGTACGGGAGTGGGACCGCGCGATCGGACGCCGGAAGCCATCGTCGCTGTGTGCGATAAGCTCCTTCCCGGCATCATGGAGCATATTCGCGTCAAGTTCGCCGCCGAGAACCCCAACGCGCTGTTGAGCCGAGCGGTCGCCGGCGTGACCGGCACCACGCAGATTTATGCGCTTCCCGGCAGCGTGCGCGCCGTGGAAGAATACTTGGGCGAAATCTTCCTCACCTTGGAACACTTGATCTTCATGCTTCACGGCCTGGACGTTCACTGATGCAACGCACTCTCGCAGACTTTGCCCTGGGGCCGGTCGTCGTCATGATAATGACGATGCTGTCGGCGGGATGCCGGCAAGCAGGTCATGAATCGGGAACGTCGCAAGAATCAGCCCTCAGCGGCGAATTGATCATCTTTCACGCCGGCAGCCTCGCGGTGCCGTTGCGGGCGGTATCGGAACGGTTTCAACAGAAGTATCCCGGCATCACCGTCCAGGCCGAGGCGGCCGGCAGCCGCGACACAGCCCGAAAAGTCTCCGACCTGGGACGGCCCTGCGACGTGCTGGCCTCGGCCGACTACGCGGTCATTGAGGAATTGCTCATGCCCGCCCATGCCGCCTTCAACATCTGCTTTGCCGGCAACGAGATGGCATTGGCATTCACTTCGCGATCGAAGTTTGCCGGGGAGATCTCCGCCCGAAATTGGCCGGAAGTCCTTTTGCGGCCCGGGGTGAAGATTGGCCGTGCCGATCCCGAGCGCGACCCCTGCGGCTATCGCACCGTTATGCTTCTGCAGTTGGCCGAGAAGTACTATGGTTCGCCGGGCCTGGCCGACAAGCTGCTGGCCAGCGACGACCGCTACCTCCGGCCGAAGGGAACCGACCTGTTGGTATTGCTGGAAAGCGGTGAGATCGACTACGTGTTCATCTACCGCTCCGTGGCCGAGCAACACCAACTGCAAATGGTCCTCTTGCCTGACGAGATCAACCTGAAGTTGCCCGCGCTGGCAAGCCACTATCGCACGGCGATGGTCAAGCTGCGAGGGCGCAGCCCGGGTCAGTCGGTCACGCAGAGAGGAGAGGCGATTACCTACTCCGTGACGATTCCGTGCAACGCGCCCCATCCGCTGGCGGCGCAAGCCTACGTCGCCCTGCTGCTTTCCCCGGAAGGGCAGGCCATCCTGAGCGCCTGTGGGCAGCAGCCTTTCTCCCCGGCCCGTGTCCACGGTTTCACGGCCCTGCCGAAAGCCCTTCAGCCCTATTGCCGTCAGGAGCCGCCACCGTGATCGCCGAGAACGGCCAGCGAAGCCGGGTGCTGCCTTGGTTTGAGTTGGTTTTGGCCTTACTGGGATCGGGCGTGGTCTTGTTCGTCTTGGCGCCGTTGGTGGGGCTGTTGGTGACTTCGTCATTCTCAGCCGTCTCGACGGCCATGGCTGACCGCGAGGTGACCGCCTCCATCCGCCTGACGCTGCTGGCCGCCTTGCTGGCCACAAGCGTCTGCTCCTTGGGCGGAATTCCTTTGGCGTGGCTCCTGGCGCGGAAGCGTTTTTTCGGTCGGGCAACGCTGCTGGCCGTGATCGACCTGCCGATCGTCATTCCTCATTCCGCGGCCGGGATCGCGCTGCTGACCGTCGTCGGACGGCGATCGCCCTTGGGATACCTGTGCCACGACGGCTTAGTGGGCACCACGGCGGGGATTGCCGTGGCCATGGCGTTTGTGTCGCTGCCTTTCCTGGTCAATGCCGCCCGCGAGGCATTTACCGCCGTCCCGCCAAAGCTCGAGCGGGTGGCGCGCACGCTGGGCGCGTCTCCTGCGCGCGTCTTCTTCACGGTTTCCCTTCCCCTGGCTTGGCGAGGAGTGCTTTCGGGGATGATCCTGATGTGGGCCCGGGGGATCAGCGAGTTCGGCGCGGTGGTCATCATTGCCTATCATCCGATGACCACCCCCGTGCTCATCTTCCAGCGATTCAGCGACTACGGCCTTGGCCAGGCCCAAGCTGCCGCCGTGCTCCTGATCCTCGTGTGCGTGGGCATCTTCGTGCTCTTGCGGTTGCTGTCGTCTCGGCCACGAAACGAGGATCGGCATGCTTGAACTGCGATCCATTTCCAAGCGTCTCGGCTCGTTTGCCTTGACGGAACTCTCTGCCGAGATTCAGCGGGGCGAGTACTTCGTGCTCGTCGGGCCTTCCGGCGTCGGAAAGACGGTCCTGTTGGAAATCATCGCCGGATTGATCCCGGTGGATGGGGGCCAAGTCCTCTGGTGCGGCGGCGAGATCACCCATGTGACCCCCGAACGACGCCATTTCGCTCTCGTCTATCAGGACTACGCATTGTTTGAGCACCTCAGCGTCGCCAGGAACATCGCCTATGGGTTGGCGGCACGCGGGGTACGCCGCACCCACGCGGTGGCCCGGGTCCACGTCCTGGCCGAGAGACTGGGCATCGAGTCGCTGTTGGGCCGGCGGGTGGAGTCGCTCTCCGGCGGTGAGCAGCAGCGGGTTGCCCTGGCCAGGGCCCTCGTGACAGAACCGCAAATCCTCCTGCTGGACGAGCCCCTTGCCGCCCTGGACGCCAACCGCCGGCTCAGCCTCCGTGCCGAGTTGAAACAGTTGCAAAGCGAACGTGGCGCAACCTTCATTCACGTCACGCATGACCTGGAGGAGGCGATGTCGCTGGGCGATCGGGTGGGCGTCATGCTGAACCAACGCCTGCATCAGGTGGGAACTCCGCTCGGATTGTTCCGCAACCCGTCGGATTACGAGGTGGCCTGTTTCCTGGGAATGCGCAATGTGCTGGCCGTCACACAGGCCAACGTCGGCAGATGCCGCGCCTGCGGCGTGGAAATCGACGTCGCCAGCGCCGTCGAGTCGGTCCGTTATCTCTGGATCAAGCCCGAGGAAATCCTGCTCTCCAGGCAGCCCTTCGATTCCAGCGCCCGGAATCAATTCCTCTGCAGCGTCACGGGGTACGATCCGCACGGCAGCCTGCTGGCCGTGCGCATAGCGAACGGCCAGTTGAGCCTGGTGGCCCTGGTGACCTATGCCTCCTTCCAGGCCTTGGAAATTCAGATCGGCACGCGGCTCTACGCCACCTTTAAGAGTTCCGCCGTTCACTGCTTTTGAGGCCCTTGCGGGGGAAAGCCGGCCTCCTGCAAGGCCTTCCGATAATCGGCCGGGCTGTTGACATTGGAGAGACTCCGCAAGTGCGGGTCGCAGTCGACGAGTTCGCGGGCCTCGATTTTTCTCGTCCGCACCAGGTCAAACAGCAGCGACGGGCGCAACTGGCCGGCAGCCAACAGGGATTCGACGTGGGGCAAGACATCGGTGTGGTAGACGGCCGCCAGCGGTTGATACAAGCCGTCGATGTAAGGGACGGCAATGCCATAACCGGCCGCCAACTCGACAACGCGGCGAACAAACGCCGGTTCCAGGAGGGGTAGGTCGCAGCCGGTGACAAAGGCAGCTTGGGCCCTCCGCTGGATGGCCCGCAGTCCCGCTTCGATTCCCGCCAGCGGTCCGCAACCCCTCCGCCGGTCGCGCACGAGGTGGACCTGCGGCGGCAGTGGCGGCACCGCTTGGTCCGGGCCGGCCGCGACCACCACCGATTCGACGGCCTGTTGCAGCAGACGCACCACGCGCGGGAGCATGAGTTCCGGGCCGAAGGGCAAGAAGGCCTTGGGCGACTCCATGCGCCGGCTGCGTCCGCCGCAGAGCACGACCCCCGCGCAGTTGAGAATTGTTGCCATTTCCTCCTCACCCGCCAGCTACGGATGAGTTTTTCAACATGCGGCCTGCAATCCCTTTTGCATCTTCCACGCCTTGACATATTCGTCGCTGTAGAGGTGTCTTCCCAGGAGAACCTCGGCAGTAATCATGGCGTCGACCAGGTCGGCGTCGGCGGCATCCAGGATTGCCGCGTCCAGGCCCGCCGTGAGGCACATCACCAGAAAGGTCCTGTTGAGGAGCTTGTTCAGCAAGCATTTCGTGCTGACGTTCGACAGGCCAATGATGAAGTGCGGCGGCGGATCGTTGACCAACGCCAATTGGCGGATGGCCTCGATCACGTTTCCCTGCTGTTTGAAGGCGGCATTGATGGGCAAGGTGATGGGGTCGAGGTAGATGTCTTCCGGCGGGATCCCCGCTTCCAAGGCCGTCATGAGAAAGGTCGCTCCGCACTCGATCCGCTTCTCGACGTTCCCCGGCACGCCATCCTGATCCATGGTCAGCCCGATGATGCCGGTCCCATTTTGGACGGCGATCGGAATCAGCTTGTCCATGTAAGAGCGTGCTGCCGTGCAGGAATTGATGACGAGCCTAGTTTCCGGGAGGGCCGCCTTGACCCGCGGCACAACTTGGGTCAGCAGATCGGCCTTCGCGCTGTCGAGCGAAAGCGGTTTGTCGGTGGCTTCATGCACGGTCTGGGCCAGCCAGACGAAGTTTTCCACCGGATCCCCCTTGGAGGGGCCAATGTTGATGTCGATGATGTCCGCGCCGCCGGCCAACTGGGCCTTGAGCAGGTCCTGCACGACCGTCTTGTTGTGGTCGGCGATCGCGCCGCGGACATCGCGATACATGCCGTTGATCCGTTCACTAAAGATAATCATCGGTCTTCTCCCTGAGGGGGTGATAGTTCACCGGGGACGATGTGCTCGCTGCCCGGCAGGTCAGGACTGGGGACTACCGCGCGGCGGCCGGCGCGGCGCCTTGGGCAGCAAAAAACTCGTCGATCACGTTACGGACGGCCTCGAGGGCCTTGGGATGCCGCAAGAGGAGCAGATCGGCGCCGCCCTGGAGCAGGTCGGTGGCCGTGACTGCTTCCCAGGCCGGGCCACGCGCCGCCATCGGCCCCCACACCTCGGCAACCTCGTCGCCCGAGCGGGCTTCCTTCGAGCGCCAGGCTTCGTAGCCCACGTCCAGGAGCACGGGCTGCGCCATCAGCCGGTCGCCGGTCAGTGCCGCCAACCGGCCCCGTTCCAGAATCGAGTACACGTAATCCATGCCGTAGCCGAGCGCCGCGGTGGTGGGGTAGATCACCAGGTCTGCCAAGGGGAACCCCGTGTCACTGATGAGGATGTTCACCTGCTTGGACTTATTGATGTCGCAAGGCGCCAGTGCGATCAGCTTGTGACCGTAAGCCTGGGCGGCGGCGGCGAGCGTGCGGTAGTCTCCTTCGGTGGCCGCGCCGAGCAGGCAATTCTCGCCCTGGGCGGCCTCGGCCACCTTGGGCATGATGGCCTGATCCTTGCTGGGCACGTCGCAACCCCAGATGATCAGCGGCAGGTCCACGGCGGCCAGCACTGCCTTGACGGTAGCCACGGCCTGTTCCGCTGTCCCATCGCCTTCGTCCGGATGGGTGCTGAGAAGGCGCAGATTCACCAGGTCCGCACCCAGTTCTTTCACCCGCCGCGCCCAAGCCGCCGGATCCGACCAGACGTCGCCGTAGACCTCCGCCAGCGGCTTGGGCCAGTCCAAGGGCGGTTTGTCGAACACGTCCAGGGCCAGAGCGGGCGGGTAAGGCATCTCGCCGTCAAAACTCAGAAAAGGAATACCGCTATGGCCGCCGATCGTGAGGCTACGGCCGCGCGTACCCCCCTCGGCCTTGGTCGCCCCGATCGTGACGGTATTCACTCGTCCCGACCACTTCTCTTTGGCGTCAGGCACAATCATCATCAACGCTCCTCAGGTGGCCTCGGTTCAATTCGGCGGTGCCGCCACCGCGGCGGCACACAAGGTTTTCATGACGTTTCGCACCGCTGCCAGCGCGCTGCCTTGCGCAGACAACGTGAAGACGTCGCGCCCGGCGGCCCCGGCGCGCTCAACTTCGTCGTCCTGGGGGACATCGGCAAGCCGCTCCACGCCCCAGGCGGCAACCTCCCGGTCGATCTCGGCGAGCATCTCCGGCGGGCCGGCACGGTTGACCAGCACCGCCCGCCGGTCGATCTTCACGGGCAGCTCGCGCGAGAGGGCCACGATCCGCCGGGCGGCGCGCAGCGACGGCTCCGTCGGGTTCATGACGGCGACCAGCACATCGACGTTGTTGGTGGTGCGGCGGGAAAGGTGCTCCATGCCGGCCTCGTTGTCCAGAATGACCGCGGCATAATTGCGCGTGAGACTGTCGAGAGACTTGCGGAGCAGATTATTCACGTAGCAATAGCAGCGCGGGCCCTCCGGCCGGCCCATCGTGATCAAGTCGAAGCCGTCGGCTTCCGTGATGGCGCGCTGGATTTCGTCGTCGACGGCCCGCGCGCGCCCCATGCCTCCCGGCGGTGAGCCTTCCGGGCTGGAACTCTGCTCGCGGATCTCGGCCAGGGGCCGCCCCGGCGCCACGCCCAGGGCCTCGGCGAGGTTGGAATTCGGATCGGCGTCGACCGCCAGGATCGGTTGGATCTCCATCTCTTTCAACACCCGCACAAAAAGCGCCGCCAGCGTGGTCTTCCCAATGCCGCCTTTGCCGGCAATCGCGATCGTTAGCTTCACGGCTACCCCCCTGCTCTCTCAGGTTGTTCTGGACACGTCCGGTCGCACCGGCAGCTTGCCACGCCCATTGCGCATCTTGGCCACCGACGGGAAGCGGGAAATGTCGGTGTGGGGCAAGAAACATGCCGCGAGGAAGTTGTCCATATAGGCCGGATTTACCATCAAGTCCTGGTAGGTGACCCGGTCTCGAATGGCTTGCAACTCGTCGAACAGGTGGCGGCTGAGCATGGCCAGTTTCGCCCCCGCCGCCGAACTGTTGCCGATGAAATGAATGTACTCCATGGGCACGTCCGGCAGCAGGCCGATCGTGATGCAACTGGAGATATCAAGTTTGTTGCCGAAGGCCCCCGCGATGTAGATGCGGCGGATGTCGGCAAACGACAGCCCGACCGACTGCACCAGGCAGTGGGCGGCGGCGTAGATCGCCGCCTTGGTGCGGATCAAGTTCTCCACGTCGGTCTGGCGCATGACCACGTCGCGCCGGCTGGTCGACGCAGCCGCAGGAACCAGCACGAACTCCGCCTGGTCATCCTCCGCGGAAATGCGGAATCGTTCCGGGCAACGATCGACCTGGAAACGGCCGCTGCGGTCCAACAAGCCCACAAGAAACATCTGCGCCAGCGCGTCGATCAGGCCGGTGCCGCACAGTCCCAGCGGCGGGCCATCGTCGATGGTGGCCGCCGAGATGACCATCCCCTGGGGCAAAATCCGCATGCTCTCGATGGCGCCGATTGTGGCGCGCATCCCGCAGGCGACCGATCCGCCCTCGAAGGCCGGTCCGGCCGAGGCCGAGCAGGCGACCATGAAGTCCTTGTTTCCCACGACCACTTCCCCGTTGGTGCCGATATCCAACAGCAAGGAGAGTTCCTCGGCGTGGTGCATGCCGGAGGCGAGAATTCCCGCGGTGATGTCGCCGCCGACGTAGCTGCCGATGGCCGGCATGGCATAAAAGGTGCCGCGGGGGTGAATGCGGATTCCCAACTCGACGGCCCGCAGCGGCGGCGGGCTGGTGGCCGCGGGAACAAACGGTGCAACGCGGATCAGATCGGCCTCGATGCCCAAGAGAAAGTGCATCATGGCGGTGTTTCCCGCCGCGACCACGCAGTGGATGTCGCCGCGTCCGACCTGGGCGCGCTGGACGAGTTCGTTGATGAGGCTGTCGATGTCGTGGACGATCAGCCGCTGCAAGGTTTCGGCCCCGCCGGGCTGGCGGGCGTGGTTCAGTCGCGTGATGATATCGGCGCCATACTCGATCTGGGAGTTGTATTTGGCCGCTGCCTCGAGGGTGACCCCGGAAGTGAGGTCCACCAGATGCCCCACGACGGTGGTGGTGCCCACATCGAGGGCGAGGCCGTAATTCCGCGCCGAGGTATCGCCCTGCTCCACGCTGAGAACCTCGTTGATGTCGCCGCGGCAGCCCACCGTCGCCGTCACGCGGCCATGCCACTTCCATGACCAGGAAGAGGCGTGTAGACAACAATAGCGGAGCATGCGCGGCAGCTCCCGCGTGATCTTCAGTCCCACTTGCAGCGGGCCCGGCCACTTCCGCGCGACGGCTTCCAACACGCGTTCCTGGTCGGCGGTCGGATCATCCAGCGTGGGCTCGGGAAGAGCGAGAAAAAACTTCTTCACCAGCGGATCGATCGCCACCGGCGTCCGCTCGGCGGTCCGGCGCACGAAATCGCGAAACCGCTCGCTGTCCTTGACGATGCTGATGTAGCCGGGCAGTTGTGATTCGGGGGGAACTTCGACGAGCAGATCGCCCAACGGCACCGATTGGCAGGCCAGCACGTAGCCATGGCGAATCTCGTCGCGGGTAAAGAACTCGATGGCGTTCCCCTCGACTTCGCCGTCGTGGACGATCAGGCGGCACTTGCCGCAAGTCCCCTCGCCGCCACAGATGGCCCCCACGTAGACCTTCGCCTCCCGGGCAGCCTCCAGGAGGGTCGTGCCCTCCGCGACCGTCACTTCCCGACCATCCGGCAGAAAATGAATGCGAACGCTTGCCATGCCTTAGGGTTTCCACTGCTTCTTGAGATAGTTGGGGATCCCCGAAGCCTCCTTGGGACCGATCTGCACGGACCAGCCGGTCTCGTCCTCCACGCTCGCTGACAGCACGGCGACAAAGCCGGGAATCACCAGCTTGCGATGCGGAAGCTTTTCTTCGACTGCCGATTTCTTCAGGGCCTTGCCGATGCTCTCGGCGTTGAACTTGTCGGAGGCCCAGGCCGTCAGCACCGAGGTGCCCTCCGTGTCGACCGCCAGGATGTACGCCGGCACGCGGCTCGACTCCACCTCGCCTTCCACCGAATAGTAGCTCAGGGAGAAATTGGTCGTGACCAACAGCGGCGAACCGGCCCCCACCTCGCCTACCGCGTAGAGCTTCGGCTCGACGGCCACGGGCTTTTGCGGGTCGGTATAGATGTCCTGGCGAGTGGTCAGAATGGAGAGCATCTGCCACTTTTCGATGGCGTCGGTCACCACGACGCCGGCGTACTTGGCCACATAGGCGCTGGCCTCGACGGCCTGCATGGTCGGATCACGGCTGACGGTGAATGCCACGGTGGGATACCCCAGGGGGCGGAAGTTCTTCAGCGAAAGCCGGCGAATCCTCGACAGCACCTCCAGCGTCGCCTTGAAGCCCCGCGTACCCGCGTCGAGCACCATCTCCTCGACGCCGGCGGCAAGGATCTTGGCGGTCAGCTCCGCGAGGGCTTCCAGACCATCGGCGCGCACGGCGAGGGGACAATGGGCCTGCTGGGCGACTTTGCCCGCCGCTACGGCCTCCGAGGGGTCGGAAATGTACAGCAGCGGCCGCTGGCCGGCCAGGGCGGCCGCGGCCTTGCGGAGGTTCTCGGCCTTGGAGGACATGAGGACGCAGGGCAGGCCGGACTTTTCCGCGGCCAGCGCGGCCGCTTTCTCGAAGCGGCCGGCATCCCCCGACTCGTTGTCCACAGCCACAAGATTGACGTGGATGTGCAAGCCGACGCGATCGAAACTCAGCTTGCCAACAGCCGCCGCCCGTGCGGCCAGCACGTCCTCCGCCAGGGTGTCGGAGATCCTCACGGCGATCGCCGTGGGACGGTGGAACTTCTCCTCGTGCCGATAGAGCTGCGTCTCGTTGCCGATCTTGACCTCCGCATCGCCGCTGCCGATGGTCACGAGTTGGACGGGCGGCCGCGAGGAAGACTCCAGCGCTGCCTTGGCCGCGGGGGTCACGTGCGGGCACTTCTCCAGGGAGATCTGCTTGGTGGCCATCTTCATGGCAAAGGCAAGGCATGTGGGAAGGCCACAGTCCTTGCAGTTCGTCTTGGGCAAATGCTTGTAGATTTCCAGGCCGGTAAGAGCCATCGCTTCATCCTCTCCTATACTTTAACGAGACAGGGGCTTAGAGCAAGGGGGCCAAGGAGAGGGCGGGGTGTCCCGCCTTTTCCAGATAAGCGGCCACTTCTTCCTCGGTCATCGCGTTCTCCTCGGTCGCAATCTGATCGAACAGTTGCGGGGCGCCGACCCGTTCCGCCTCCTTCTGCAGGCGCTCGCGGATGCCCTCCTTGAGCGACTTCGGCATCCAGACGAGTCGCTTCACGCCGCCGTCGGCTGCCAGAAACTTGGGGCTGGACAAGTAAAGGCGCCCCACGCCCAGGAAGCCGGGGGTCTGGGCCCCGCCGCCCGCCACCGAGGCCAGGTCGCCGAAACTCATCCCGCAAGGCGTCATGCCCTGGTATTCCCGGTTGACCACCATCACTCCATTGGCCAGCGGCAAGACCGCCACGATGCACTCGAAGCAGCCGCAACTGGTCATGGGCGATTCCAGGAGACTGTAAGCGCAAAAGCGCTCGACCTTGTGATTGGATTGTTGGTAGACGAACTTGTTGACGCCTTCCCACTCCCCCTTCACGTTGTCGATGGTGCGGCCCTTGGCAATGGGCTGATTCGGGCCGACGGGATTGATCTCGTAGTTGGCCCGCCCGTCCAGCCAATTGTAGGCGCCGCAGAGGCCCAGCCGCTGCGGCGTAATCACACAGACGTGGTCCGGGGCGTAACTCTGGCAAATCGTACAACTGTAGAAGGTGTCCACGGATTCGTCGGTCATGCCCGCAATGCGGTCGTCCCGAAGGCAGAATGCCTCGCGTGCCTCGCTTACCTTCGCTGCTACGGCGTCCGGCGCGCTCGTGATGCGCACGGCCACTTTATCGACGATGCCGCTATATTCATCATGCACTTTCGCATAGAGGATGGTGCCCAAGTGCTTCAGCCGCAGGCCGGACTGATAGGCCTTCTTGCTGACGCGGCACCAGATCTGGTCGCGCTGGCCGGTGTGCATGAATCCCATGGCGTGACTGAGCCAGCGGTGGATCTGGCGTTCCAGGATCCCCTCGAAGTCGCGTTGCATCTTTCGCCCGGCCACAAGCACTTCAATCGCCAGCGGCATCGCGCCGCCTTCCGGCACGGCGTCGAAGTCCGGGCCGGTGACTTCGATGCGGCCATCCTCAACCGCGCCGCCATCGACCATGTGGACATACTCCACCGCCTCCGAATACTTGAATCCGAACTGCAGTTGCATGTCGTCCTTGCGCACGCGCTCGCCCTCGAAGGCCGCGGCGTAGCCGACGGGAATGTCGATCTTTTCGATCTTCACTTTTACGCCGCGGGTGTCGACACAGGTCGGCACCAGCCTGGCATAGTCGGGCTCGACCACCAGCGCTTCGCGCACCGTGACGCCGGTGGGGCGGACCTCGGGTGTGGCGGGAAAGTCGGAAATCACCGGGTAGCCCATGAGGATCGCCCCCGCCCCCAGGGCGAACCAGTCGTCGGGAATCTCGCCGAAGGTGATGCCAAAGGCGTTTATCCGCCGCTTGGTATAATCGAGGCACTTCCGCCACTCGCCCCGCTTGTGGCCGCCGAAGGTCAGTGCGCTGCGGATCGACCAATTCAACACGTAGATGCTGTCGAGCGTGTCCGGACCGACCGGCACCACGTACAGGTCCCAGCACTCCTTCAGCGGCGCATCGTCTTTGAAGACGCCGCCTTCGACCATCTGCTCGCGGCAGGTGTGGCCATCGCGGTTGGCGCAGAGGAAGGTGAGGATATTGCGTTTCTGCAACTCACGCACCGTCTCGACGGCGATCTCCGTGGTGGGCGCCGGCCCCAGGATCAAGGCAAATCCCGGCATCCGTCCGTCCACCAGTTGGATGCCCAGTTCGCGCATGATGGTGTCGGAGATGAATCCCTGCCAGCCGGGCGGCGTCTGGTCGCCGTTGATCGTCCGCAGCGCGACGAGGACCTCGCTGGCCAACATGCTGGCCACCCCCGCGTCCAACCCATCGCCCAGGTACGGCAGCCACAGTTGCTCGGTGGGCGCGGGCGGCAGCAGTTCGCGGGCATGCGCGAGTTGCACGCGCAAGTCGCCCAGCGTTTTCGCTTCCAGCCCCATCAGGGCGTAGGACATGGGCAGGTAATAGGAGGTCTGGGTTCCCCAGCCTACGGGCTGATCGGGGCCGTGCGCGGCGATGGCCGCCTGGAGGCCCTCTTCCGCCTGTGCTGCCCAGGCGTGGGCACCGCGAATCACCTTGGTAAACACTTCCCGGGACATGGTTGTCTCCTCGGCCTATCTAATCTAAATCGTTATAGGGCATGGCTCGGGCCGGCGGCGGGCGCCCCGGCGCATACCTGCGCGGCCAGCCTGGTTCTCTTACAACGCAAACACAATTCCGCACCCTTGAGGATCTCGCGAACGGCTGCCCCCCCGCGCTGCTTCAGCGCCCGCTGCACCAGTTCGGCCGCCAATACTTCGCCGCAGACGGCACAGCGGCGCACCGCGCCCTTGGTGCCGAAGGGGTGAAGTTCGGCTTCCTCTTGGCCGATCTCCAGCGCGATCGTCCCGACGGGACAGACCGCCGCGCACGCGCCGCAAAGAATGCACTCCTCCGAAGGTTCGGCGAACGGCGTTGACACCTTGCGCTCGACGCCGCGGCCGGACAGCGAGATCGCCGCGGTCCCGATCCGCTCTTCGCAAACCCGCACGCAGAGGCCGCAGAGGATGCAGTGGCCCTCCGCCACCGTCACCGTGGGAAGGTCCGCGGCGTGGACTCCCAGGCGTCCGGCAAGCTCTTGAAGTTCGGCCGAGTCCGGAGCGCGGGCGAGCAGCAGCCGCATGACCCCTTGGCGGGCGCAAACCACAGCCTCGGAGCTTAGTCGCACGGCAAGATCGTGCCACACCACGTAATTGCACGCGGTGACCATCTGCCAGCCCTTCCCGTTGCCGACCTCCACCAGGCACAAGCGGCAGGACGCATAGGGTTCCATGGCGGGATGGTAGCAGAGCGTGGGAATCCAAAGGTTGTTGCGGCGGGCGACTTGCAAGACCGTCTCGCCTGCCTCTGCCGCACAGCACTTGTCGTCGATGGTGATTTTGAGCATTGCTTCTCTGCCGCCCCTGCTTCCCGCGACTTATACCTTTTCCACCGCCTCGAACCGGCAGACGTCGAAACAGGCGCCGCAACTGGTGCATTTGTCCCAATCAATGGAGTGCGGGTTCTTCAAGGCGCCGGTAATGGCCTCGACCGGGCACTTTTTCCGGCACACGCCGCAGCCCGTGCACGCCCCGCTGTCGATCTGGTAACGGAACAACCCGCGGCATTCCTTGGCCGGGCATCGTTTCTTTTCGATATGCGCCTCGTACTCGTCACGGAAATATCGCAGCGCGGATAACACCGGGTTGGCCG
This sequence comes from Thermoguttaceae bacterium, assembly GCA_052139835.1. Lineage (GTDB taxonomy): Bacteria > Planctomycetota > Planctomycetia > Pirellulales > Thermoguttaceae > JBKQVT01. Next base: position 9,323 of record JBKQVT010000006.1, on the reverse strand, counting down.
CGGTCTTGCCCAGGGCACACAGCGACGTGTTGGCCAACAGCCTTGCCAACTCTTCCAACCGCTCGATGTCGCCGTGCCGACCTTGGCCGCTGCTGATGCCGTCGAGGATGTGCAGCATTTGGGCGATACCCTCCCGGCAGGGCGTGCACTTGCCACACGACTCGTCCTTGAGGAAGCGGAGGAAGTAGCGGGCGATGTGGACCATGCAGGTGTCCTGATCCATGACGATCATGCCGCCGGAGCCCATCATCGAACCCAGCGCGCTGAGCCGATCGAAATCGACGGGCTCGTCGAGGTGCTCGGCGGGAATACATCCTCCCGACGGACCGCCTGTCTGGACGGCCTTGAAGGCTTTGCCGGCGCGGATTCCGCCGCCGATGTCGTAGATGATCTGGCGGAGCGTCATCCCCATCGGCACTTCCACGAGCCCGGTGTTTTCCACTTTGCCGACGAGCGAAAAAATCTTCGTCCCCTTGCTCTTTTCGGTGCCGATCGAGGCAAACCATTCGGGCCCCTTGAGAATGATGGGGGGGATGTTCGCCCAGGTCTCCACGTTGTTGATGACGGTGGGCTTGCCCCTGAGGCCCTGTTGTGCCGGAAAGGGCGGGCGCGGCCGGGGCTCGCCGGCACGGCCTTCCAGCGAGGCAATCAGCGCCGTCTCTTCCCCGCAAATAAACGCACCGCTGCCGCGGTTCATGCGAATATCGAAACGGAAACCACTTCCCAAGACGTTCTCGCCCAGCAGCCCCAGTTCCCGCGCGGCAGCAATGGCCTGCGCAAGGTGCTCGACCGCCATGGGATACTCGTGCCGGACATAAATATACCCCTGCGAGGCGCCAATGGCGTAGGCGCCGATGAGCATGCCCTCCAGCACGCTGTGCGGCGAACCCTCCATGAGGGAACGGTCCATGAAGGCGCCGGGGTCGCCTTCATCGCCGTTGGCGACCACGTACTTCGGCGCGCCGGGGGCGGCGCGGGCCACGCTCCACTTGCGGCCCGTGGAAAAGCCGCCGCCGCCGCGGCCACGCAGTCCCGAGCGGGTGACTTCCTCGACCAGGACCGCGGGCTCCATGCCGAGGACCTTGGCCAGGGCGGCATATCCGCCCAGGGCAATGTAATCGTCGATGCTCGTCGGGTCCACCACGCCGTTGTACGCCAACACGACCCGCTGCTGCAAATTGTAGAAGGGAATCTCTTCGGGCGTGCGGGCGGGCTTCTGCAGGCCGTCCCCATACAAAAGCCTCTCCACGAGTGCTCCGCCCAGCGCGGTCTTGACCAGGATTTCCGCGGCGTCCTCGGGGCTTACCCCCTGGTAGAACACGTTGCCCGGGTCAACCACCACGATCGGCCCTCGCTCGCAGAAACCGTGGCAGCCGGTGCACTTCGCCTCGATGACGACGTCATGGTGCTGCTGGGCGGTCAGTTCTACAAAGCGTGCCAACACCTGGCGGGCGCCCTTCGCCGTGCAGCCGGTGCCGATACAGACCCGCACGCGCGGTTGCCGCGCGTCACGGCGGTCCAGCAGCCGCGCGCGGTACTCCGCCAGTTCGCCAGCGCTGTCGAGTCTCGCCGTTGTCACGCTCACGTACTGCTCCCGTTGCCTTGCTCGGCCTTGACGCCTGAGGACGGCACGCGCTTGCCGGCGGCAATCTTCTGCAACAGGCCGAGGGTCGAAGTCACGGTGAGCCCTCCGAAGTACTCGCCGTCGACCACCATCACCGGCGCGAGGGCGCAGGCGCCCAAGCAATTCACCGGCGAGAAGGAAAACTTCCCATCCGGCGACGTGCCTCGCGGCGCCACCTGGAACTCCTGCTGGATGGCCGCCGCGATCTGTTCCGCGCCTTTGAGATAGCAGACCGTTCCCATACACAAGGTAATCGTGTGTTCGCCCTTGGGTTGCAGGCGGAAAGAGCCGTAGAAGGTCGCCACGCTGTAGATGCGCGACAGCGGCACGGCCAGTTCGTGGCTGAGGATCCGCAGTTGCTCTCTCGGCAAGTAGCCTTCCGCCGTCTGCAGGTCTTGCAGCATGGGGATGAGCATTTCCGGCGCACCCTGGTAGCGATCGATGATCTCGCCCACTAGGCCCGCGCCGCCGGCGTGTTGCGGACAGTCGCAGTGTGGTTTGTCGAGCTTGGAAGGACTCATTCCAACTCCCCGCTTGCCAGTCGCAGGGCGGTTTGCAATCGCCTCCTGGCGGCCTCTTCTTTGATTTCCTCGAAGGCGAGAGCCCGGACGGGGCACGACGCGACACACGCCGGCTCCTGCCCGCGGCCAAGCCGGGCCGCGCAGAGGTCGCACTTGATGATCATTTTCCGGTCCGACGTCAGACGAATCACGCCGAAGGGGCAGGCCTGCACGCAGAACTCGCAGCCAATGCACTTGCCCTGGTCGGCCAGAACAGGCCCGTCGGCGTCCAACCGAGAAAGCGCCGCCGTGGGGCAAACCTCGACACAAGGGGCGTCGTCACAATGCCGGCACTGAAGGGGGACGGCAAGCTGCCCGGCGGCCTGAATGTAGACGGCCGGCCGCGGGCCACTTCCGCCCAGAAGCTGCCGCAAATCCTCACTCTCGGCGTGCGCCAGCGCGCAAGCCCACTCGCAGGTGCGGCATGCCAGGCATTTCCGCGGATCAGCCACAATGCGTTTCACGGCCATCTCCTCGCAGCAAGGGCATGGTTAACCGGCGGCTACCACAGCGTCCGCAGTCTTGGGAACGTAGGGAACCGGGTACATCGGCAGGGGGAGCCCGAGGTCGGCACGCTTGCGGTCGATGTGGTCGATCATCAAGTGTGCCGCCTTGATGGGGTCGAGTTCGAAGGCCCACGTGGCGCCAAAGGGTTTGTCGAATTTCCGCGTGAGCAAATCCACCACGTGGCGGCTCCCTTCCACGGGCAACGGTTGGCCGATGACCACGAAGATGCCGCTGGCAACGAAATACATGCCGATGGCGATCGCCTTTTCGCTCATCCATTCGGGTGCGGCGCCGGCCACCGGCAACTTGTCGAGGGAATCGCCGATGCCGCCCTCGCGAACCATCTCGATGCAGGCGGTCAGGATCCGCGAGTTGTCGACACAACTGCCGACGTGGAGCACCGGCGGGATGCCCACCGCCCGGCAAATCTCGTCCAGCCCCTTCCCGGCGAAGCTCGCGGCGGCCTCGGGTGCCAGCAAACCGGCCTTACCGCAGGCAATGGCGCTGCAGCCGGTCTGCACGACGAGCACGTCGTTGCGGATGAGTTCCCGCACCATGGCCAGATGGGCGGCGTCGTGGACTTGCTTCGGATTGTTGCAGCCCACCACGCCCGCCACACCGCGCACCCGCCCGGTCTGGATGGCATCATTCAGCGGCCGGTAACTGGGCCGGTAGCGACCACCCAGGATCTGGAAAACCACCTCCGTGGTAAACCCGGCCACCAGCGGCTCTTCCTCCTTGGGGATGTTGACCTTGGCAGGATCGCGATGGGGATAATTCTCGATGGCGATGCGGACGATCTTCTTGGCAATCTCCATCGCCTCTTCTTCGTGAAACTCCACGTGCACCGCGCCCGAGAAGCGGGCCTTGGGGCTCGTGGAGACCACCTTGGTGTGGAAGCAGTCGCCCAGCCGCGTCAAGGCCGGAAAAACGCATTGGACATCGACCAGCATCACGTCGACGACGCCCGTCATAACGGCCAGTTCCTGTTGCAAGAAGTTGCCGGCGATCGGTACGCCATGGCGCATCAGAATCTCGTTGGCCGTGCAACAAATGCCGGCGAGGTTGATTCCTCGGGCGCCCTTCTCCCGCGCCTCGGCCAGCAGTTGCGGGTCCCGCACCGCGGCCACAATCACGTCGGAAAGCGTGGGCTCATGCCCATGAACGATGATGTTCACCTCGTCGGCCTTCAGCACGCCAAGATTCACGCGCGACTTCAGGGGGTGTGGCTCGCCGAAGAGGATATCCGACACATCGGTGGCAATCATCGAGCCGCCCCAGCCATCGGCCAGGGCGGTCCGCGCCGCGGCCATAAGGATGTGCTCCGCGTCGTTATCGCCGCCGACGTGGGTGACGTGGATGCCAGTGACCACCTCGCGGTCGACACCCCGGGGGGTCGCCCCCTCCGCCGTCCAGTTCTTTTGCTGCTGGTCGGGGGCGCGGCGGATATTGGCGAGTACGCCCTCTTGCCTGCCGAATTCCGCCAGCAAGAACTCGCCTACCTCCTTGGCCACGTCGGCGTCCGTCCGTCCCTCGTGCGGAATGCCATACTCGGCGGCCATCTTGCGGAGTTTCCCCGGACCCCTGATCTTATAGGCCTCGGAAGTTCCCGCCGCCGCCAGCAGCAGCGCGTGGACCAGATCGCGGGCGTGATCGGAGTGCGCGGCTGTTCCCGAGCAGATGTGCCGCAACAGGTTGCGCGCCACGATGATGTCGGCCGTGGCCCCGCAAATGCCTGCTTGCGCGCCGTCGCCGAACGGGTCGATACGGCACGGGCCCATGAAGCAGTTTTTGCAGCAGATTCCCAACTTGCCGAAACCGCACTGCGGTTCCTGGGACTCGAGTCGCTCCCAGGCCGTTTGGATCCCGGCCTGGTCTGCAACCTCGATCATCTGTAGCGTAGCGGCATCGACCGAACGTGCACTCCGCTGAATCATACGACTCTCCTTTGGGGACTAGTGTTTGGGGCCGTTTCTGGGGGACGGGAAGCCTGGCCGTGCGGTCACGTCGCCATCTCCCCCTGGCTGCTGAACTGTTTCTCCAGGGCGTCCGCCACGTGCTGGATCGCCTCGGCCAAAGCGCCCTCGCGAATGTCGACAGGGCTCCCTTCCAAATCGGCGCGCGCCAGTTGCGCACAGTAGGGAAGCTCGCCCACGACGGTCTGCCCACGCAGCGCCCGTGTCAACACGTCGCGATCGTTCTGATCGCGGATCTTATTCATCACGACGAACGTGCGGCGGATGCCGATGTCCTGGGCAAGTTTTTGTACCCGGGTAGCCGTCTGTACGCTTCGCATCCCCGGCTCCACGACGGCAATCATCGCATCGACACCGCGCGCCGACGCCCGACCGATGTGCTCCAGCCCGGCCTCCATGTCCAGGATCACGTTGCTGGACAGCCTGAGCAGCAGGTGTTGCATGAGCGCTTTGAGGACGGTGCCCTCCGGGCACATGCACCCTTTGCCGCCTAATTCCACGGTCCCCAGCACCAGCAACTTCACCCCGCCGGCGTTGACCGCGAACCGCTCGGGCAGGTCGTCCACGTCGGGGTTCAATTTGAACATCAAGCCCGCGCCGCTGTCTTTCGCACCGGTACGCTCGAGGATGAGATCGCGCATTTGGGCGATAGGCGTGGGGATGCGATCCTCGGAGACGCCTAGCGCAACGGCGAGGTTGCCGTCGGGATCGGCATCCACGGCGATGACCGGCTGCCCCGACGCGGCCAATTGCCTCGCCAGGGCCGCCACCAACGTCGTTTTCCCCACACCACCTTTACCCGCAATGGCCAATTTCATTTGCGAAACTGACAACACATTCGTTACGAGGCTCGGACATGGTTCAAACAAGCAATTGGGGTGCAGTGCCTGATTCAAGAACAAAGTTGCACAATTTCAAAGCGACCCCAAACGATGAACCCCTTGACGATCGCCAGAACGATAGCCGGCTCTCGTGCCTGGTCGGTGGCCGTGATTTATGAAAGGCGAACGGGAGGACTCGCCCATCGCGCGGGTGACGCGTCTGACAAATAACAGCTACCACCGACATAAATCAGTGTATCCGCTTGATCGCTCAGTGGCAAGTCGCGGCCCCCCAGGAACATTAGTTTCTTGAAATCAGCGTACATTATTAACGAAACCAATAATTATGTCAACGATAATGCACATTGGGATAAATGAGAACCCCCATTTAATCTGTACCAATGCCCCCCGCCATCACGCTTGAACAGCTTGCGCGGCGCGACTATATTGACAGGACGTGCCGACAAAAATAGGTGGTCTTCGCCGTCCCAGTTTCAACCAGTCTTCATCCGGTATCCACCATGGAGTGCCCAGGGCAAAACAGCGGCTACTGGACAGGGGAGCGGGTCGTTGAGGTTCCCTGCCCCGCATGCGGTTCCGTAGTGGAAATTTTCCGGGATGAAACCGCTGGCCGTTGCCGCCGTTGCGGCCAACACTTCTTCAATCCGGGCGCCAACTTCGCTTGTGCGCAATGGTGCTCTCTGGCCAAAGAATGCCTCGGCTTCGCGCCGCAGCGGCCGCCACCGACGAATTCCACGGAAAGCGCCTTGGCGGCACGGCTGATTCAGTGGATCGAACGGAGATTCAAACACGATCCCGTTCAGATCGCCCACGCTTTGAGGGTCTTTCAGCACGCCAAGGAACTTGTCCGTCAGGAGGGGGCAAATCCGTGCGTTGTTCTTAGTGCATCGCTGCTGGTGGCCGTCGATACCGACCAGACCGCCGGCGCCGAGAGAGCGACGTGCCAGCCTGCTGATATGTCGAGAATGGAGGAGGCCTTGGCGAGCATGGGACTCGACCCAGGCACCTGCGAGCAAATTCGCCGCCTCATTGTGAGCTACCAGAGGGGTGAAGACGTCGATACGCTCGAATTCCGCATGATTTGTGATTCTAATACGCTGGCCAAATTGACCGCGCAACACTTCCACGGCACTCCCGACGACTTGGAAGATATAATACGAAACAGCCTCCGCACCGAAACCGCGAGGAACAGGGCCCGCAGCCTGCTGCACACCTGATTTTCCCCCAAGCAGAAGAGGAATCATCTGGGATGCCCGGGCCTCAAGACAATCTTCAGCGGGCGGAGACCTTGGCCTTCGACGCCCTGGATCGTCAGACGGCTGCGCAGATGCTGTGGCTTGGGGCACATTCGGCGGGAATGGTCTGGCGGCTGCCGGTCCTGAACGACACGTTGGAGGTCGACGTGTCGGCGAGACACATTACCACCTCGGCGGGCGAGGAAGTCGGCGCGGCCTGGCGCATTCTCCTCTTGCACTACCTGGCAATTACCGCGCGTCCGGAAAAACTTGTGCCCGTCATCACCTTTGCTGATTTGCCCACCGCCCGGTCGTACGCGGAGGTCTATCACCAGCGGGCGATCGTGCGGCTCTGTGCCACGGCCGGCCAGGACGCCGAGAAGATGCGCATCGCAGCGCTCGCCCTGGGGGGACGGGCTGAGGCCGGTGGGGACACTGCCTTCGACTTCGACGTGTTTCCCCGGCTGGCGGTACGGGTCATCTGGTATGCAGGCGACGAGGAGTTCCCGCCTTCGGCAACGCTTCTCCTGCCGGTCAACATTGCCTCGTACTTGTGCGTCGAGGACATTGTGGTCCTTTCCGAACGACTCGTGTCACGGCTGGCTGGCCGGCATTTTTGACCGGGCCCGGCCGGATCGAGGCGGCCAGGAGCCGTCAGTCGATCAACGTGCCAGCAGGGCTAGTCCATGCCGTTTGCGCAAGGGCGCTCGGCGGCAGGTGGGTAACCGTTGCAGCGATACCTCTTGTGCCGCTAGCGACAGATTGTCTCTCCGGTTTGCCACGTCACCGAAACACCCTGCCCACGCTGGCCCTTAGCCACCAACCAACGCGTCAGCCGCCACTCTTATAAGCAATCCCGGTTAGAACAACCCCACGATCTGCCCCTGGGCGTCGATGTCGATCGACTCGGCGGCCGGGGTCTTGGGCAACCCCGGCATGGTCATGATGTCGCCGGTGAGCACGACCACGAAGCCCGCCCCCGCCGAGACCATCACGTCGCGCAAGGGGACGTCGAAATTCTTCGGGCGGCCCACCAGTCCCGGATCGGTCGAGAGCGAGTATTGCGTCTTGGCGATGCAGACGGGCAAGTGACCAAAGCCCGCCTCTTGCAGGGCATGGAACTTCTCCCGCAGTTTCTTGTCGGCCAGCACGTCGGTGGCCCCGTAGATCTCCCGGCAGACGATGCCCACCTTTTGCCAGAGGGTGCAGGTGTCGGGATAGAGGAGGGAGAAGTCGGTCTTGGTGCCTTCCACGACTTCGACCACCGCGCGGGCCAGCTCCTCGGCGCCTTGGCCGCCGCGTGCCCAGTGGTCGGCCTGGACGATCTTCACCGTCAGGTAGGCGCACTTGTCGCGGATGCACTGGATCTCTTCGTCGGTGTCGCTGGAGAAGTGGTTGATGGCCACGACGACGGGCAGCCCGAAGCGGTGGATGTTTTCGATGTGTTTTTTCAGGTTCTCCACGCCCTTGTCGAGGGCCTCGACGTTGGGTTTTTGCAGTTCCTTCAAGGGGACGCCGCCGTGGAGTTTCAACGCCCGGACCGTGGCCACGATCACCACGGCGTCGGGGCAAATGCCGGCCTTACGGCACTTGATGTCCATGAACTTCTCGGCCCCCAGGTCGGCGCCGAAGCCGGCCTCGGTGACGGTATAGGGGGAGAGCCGCATGGAGAGCTTGGTGGCCAGCACGCTGTTGCAGCCGTGGGCGATGTTGGCGAAGGGGCCGCCGTGGATGAAGGCCGGATTTCCCTCAAGCGTTTGCACCAGGTTGGGCTGCAGGGCGTCTTTCAGCAGCACGGTCATGGCGCCGTGGGCCTTCAGATCGGCGGCCGTGATCGCTTTGCGGTCGCGGGTGTAGGCCACGATGATCCGCCCCAGGCGCTCGCGGAGTTCGTGCACCGACTCGGAAAGGCAGAAGCAGGCCATCACCTCGCTGGCCACGGTGATGTCGAAGCCGCCCTCGTGGGGCATCGAGTTGTTGGTTCCGCCCAGGCCGACGATGATGTTGCGCAGGGCCCGGTCGTTCATGTCGACCACCCGCTTCCAGACGATGCGGCGGGGATCGATGGCCAGGGCGTTGCCGTGGTGGATGTGGTTGTCGAGCATGGCGGCCAGGAGGTTGTGGGCCAGCTCGACGGCGTGGAAATCGCCGGTGAAATGGAGGTTGATGTCCTCCATGGGGATGACCTGGGAATAACCGCCGCCGGCCGCCCCGCCCTTGATGCCGAAACAGGGCCCCAGCGAGGGCTCGCGGAGGCAGACCGATGCTTGAGTGCCGATGCGGTTCAGGGCGTCGCACAGGCCGATGCTGGTGGTGGTCTTGCCTTCGCCCGCCGGGGTGGGCGTGATGGCCGTCACCAGCACCAGCTTGCCGGTGGCCGTCGCGTCGAGGCGGTGGTAGAGGTCCAGCGACACCTTGGCCTTGTACTTGCCGTAGTGTTCCAGGTCGTCCGGTGCGATGTTCAACCGTTGGGCGATCTGTTCGATGGGCCGGATGTCGGCGCCGCGGGCGATTTCGATGTCGGGGGGCAATTGGCGGGCAGTGGACATGGGAAAGGGATTGGGGATTAGGGATTAGAA
>JBKQVT010000005.1:0-6558 GCA_052139835.1 Thermoguttaceae bacterium | reverse complement strand
TGCTGTTCACTCCCTTGGCCGCCATGGCCGGCGCCCTGTTGGGCGGCCAGCGGCTGGCCGGCGCCGTCAGTCCGCGCTGGCGGCACGCAGTCCTGGGCATGGTGATGCTGCTGCCGCTGGCGCTGGTGATGACGCCGTGGTGGCAACGGAGTCAACGGCTGACCGGCCATTTCGCGCTTACCACGCTCCAGGTCGGCGCCAGCCTCTACGACGGGCTCAGCAAGTGGGCCACCGGGGCCAGCAATATGGAGCCTGCGGCCGAGGAGGAGCGGCTCTACCGCGAGCATGCGCCCGCCGAAGAAGACGAGACCCCGGCGGACGTCGAGTACCGCGTCGATCAGCGCCTGCGCCAACGGGCCCTGGGCTGGCTGGGCACCGAGCCGCGGGCGGCCCTGCGCTTGGCCGGGATCAAGTTCCTGCGGACTTGGAACATCTGGCCCAATGAAGCGAGTTTGTCGGCCCCTGTCGTGCGAGCAGCGGTCGCGGCGACCTATCTGCCCCTGGTGATCCTGGGGCTCTTCGGCGCCGTGCGGACGCTGCGCCGCGGCTGGCCCTACTTGTTATGCTGGTTTCCCGCGGTGTATTTCACCGCCTTGCACGTGGTGTTCGTGGGTTCGATTCGCTATCGCCAGCCGGCGATGCTGGCCCTGATGGCGCTGGCGGCGGGCGTGGCGACGGGATGGAAGGCGGAAGTGTGCCGGAGGCCTGAGCCTCCGGATAAGCCGGAAGGCGGAACGGTTATGCAAAAGTAACGGCCGCGTCAACGACCAGGGAGGGTTGTCGACCATCGTCGCGCGCCCGATCAGATGGTGCTGGTTCGTGCTGAAATGGGGCCTGGCCCTCATCGTGGTCGGGGCTGCGCTGGCGGTGCCCTATTTCTATCGCCACCTCGACGAGCGGATCCTCGCGCGGGTGCAAGCGCTTTTTGCCAAGCAGTATCCGGACCTGAAGGTGACGGTCCGCTCGGCCAAACTGGTCACGGGTGAGGGGATCGAAATCCGCGGCGTGTCGATCCTGGAACGGGCCGCCGACGGGCCCCGCGCCGAGCTGCTCAGCTACGACGAGTGCTTCCTGCGTTGCCGCACCGACTTGCAAGACTTGCTGGCCGACAAGTTGGAAGTGACGCAGGTGACGATTCGCCGCCCCACGCTGCACGCCACCCGCCGGCCCGACGGGAGCTGGAGCGTGGCCAAGCTCTTGCCGCTGCCGAAGCTGAGCAAGCGGCCGCCGCAGGTGACGATCGAAAGCGGCATCGTCGAGATCTTCGACCCCACGAAGAACCCCACCAGCACGCTGACGTTTCGGGACATCAACCTGACGCTCACGCCCACGACCGGGGAGGACCGCAAGCTGCAAGCAACCCTCAGCGGCGACTACTTCCGCCAGGCGACGGTCGAAGGGGTCGTGGCGCCGCACCGGCCGGGATTCGCGCTCTCCGGCAAGATCGAGGGCCTGGACATCTGCCCCGAGCTGCGCGACGCCCTGCCCGCCGCCCTGGGGGCGAAACTCGGCATGTTGGAGACGGTGCGCGGGCAGGCGGCCGCCAGCTTCCGCGTCGCCTACGACGCGGCGGCGGCAACGCCCTGGCAGTTCAACGTCGCCGGCCAGATCGCCCACGGCCGCATCGACGATTCGCGGCTGCCGCATCCCCTGACCGACCTGCGGGCCGTCGTGCGGCTGAGCGACCAGGGGTTCGCGGTCGAAGACCTCACCGCCCGGAGCAACCAGGCGACGCTCCGCTTGTCGGCCCGCGGCAAGTCGCTCTCGGCGGGGCAGCCGCTCTCCGTGGAAGCGGAGGTCCGGCAGTTGGAGATCGATCGCCAGTTGGTCGACGTGTTGCCGGAAAAGCTCCACCAGCAGTGGCTCAAGTACCGCCCCGACGGCCAGATCGACGCCGACGCCAAGCTGCTCTACGACGGGCAATGCTGGCGCCCGCAGGTGACGGTCCGCTGCCTGAACGTGTCGTTCACCCACTACAAGTTTCCCTATCACCTGGAACACGGCACGGGCACGATCACGCTGGCCGACGACGTGCTGCAAGCCAACTTGACGGCCGCCAGCGGCAACCAACTGGTGCACGTGGACGCCCGCTGGCAGCATCCCCTGGCGGTTCCGGTGGGCGGAATGGAGGTCAAGGGGGACGATCTGCCGCTGGATGCGAAGCTGCTGGCTGCGCTGCCGGAGCGGTCTCGCGCCGTGGCCCGCGCCCTGGACCTCCGCGGCACGATCAACTTCCGCTACAACCTCTGGCGGCAGTCGCCCGAGGAAAACGTCCACCAGCACCTTGACGTCCGCGCCAACCGCTGCTGGGTCCGCTACGAGAAATTTCCCTTCGAGGTGGCCGACGTCCACGGCACGCTGACGGCGACCGACGGCAACTGGGAGTTCCGCGGCCTGGAAGGCAGCAACGGCCACAGCCGCGTGACCTGCGACGGAGAAATGACCGCCGCGCCGGCCGGCCACGACCTCCGTTTGCGTTTCCGCGCCAGCGACGTCCCCTTGGCAGACCACTTGCGCGACGCCCTGCGACCGGCGCTGCAGCAGGTCTGGAACGACCTGCGGCCGCGGGGGATGATCGACCTGGCCGCCGAGATTCGCTACCAGGACGGCCCCCGGCTGCTGAACGTCACCGTCCGCGTCGAGCCGCACAGCGAGATCACCTCCATCGAGCCGACCCGCTTCCCCTACCGCCTGGACAATCTGCAAGGCGTCTTCACCTATCGCGACGGCCGCGTGACCATGGAGCGGCTCAAGGCCGAGCACCAGGCGGTGAAAGTGGCGGCCGGCGGCGTCTGCGATTTCCTCCCCGGCGGCGGCTGGCACCTGCGCTTCGACGGGCTCACCGTGGACCGGCTCCGCAACGACCGCGACCTGATGCAGGCCGTACCGGAGCGGCTGAAAAAGACGCTGGCCGAAATCAATCCCACCGGCGCCTTCAGCCTGCGGGGGAGCCTCGACCTGGCCGGCGGCGCCGCCGACGCCCCCATCCGCTCCCAATGGGACTTCGCCCTGGGAATGCAACAAGCGGGCCTCGATTACGGCGACGGGCGGCTGGAAAACGCCTGCGGCGGCCTGACCCTCGCCGGCGGCTGCGACGGCCGCACCTTCTACTCCCGCGGCGAATTGGCCCTGGACTCCGTCACCTTCAAAGACCACCAGTTCACCCGCGTCATGGGACCGCTGTGGATCGACAACGAGCAGGTGCTGCTGGGCTCCTGGGCGGACCGGCGGCAACAGGAAGCCGCCGCGCTGGCCGCCCCCGCCACGCAGCGATTGCGCTCCCTGACCGCCGCGGTCTATGGCGGCACCGTCTACGGCGACGGCTGGGTGACGCTGGGAGCCCAGCCCCGCTGGGCCCTCCATGCCAACCTCACCGACGCCCAGCTCGGCCTCTGGGCGCGGGAAAACCTCAGCGGCCGGCGGAACCTCCAAGGCCGCATCATGGCCGCCCTCGATCTGCAAGGCGCCGGCCGCACCCGCAATACCCTCAAGGGACACGGCGCCATCGCCCTGCGCGACGCCAACGTCTACGAGCTGCCGCTGATGATCTCGATGCTCAAGCTGCTGAGCATGAGCGCCCCGGATGCCAACGCCTTCAGCCGCAGCGACATCGACTTCCGCGTCCAGGGCGAGCACGTCTACTTCGACCGCCTCAATTTCAACGGCGACGCCATCAGCCTGCTGGGCAAGGGCGAAATGAACATGCAGTCGGAAGTCCACCTGGCCTTCACCGCCATCGTCGGCCGCAACGACGTGCACGTGCCGTTGGTCAGTGAACTGCTCACCGGCGCCAGCCAGCAGTTCCTGGTGATCTATGTGGATGGCCCCTTGCAGAACCCGAACATGAAGAAAGAGGCCTTCCCCGGCCTCAAAGAAGCCGTGCAGCACCTGCAAGCCGACTTGAAGAGCGGCGGCAGTTTTCCATGAGGTAGACTTTCCTGGGAGGAAAAAGGGGACTATCCCCTTTTTCCGACTTTCATGGGAGGTGTCCGATGAGCGTGGGACCCATGACCGGAATTGCCGCCGGCGCCGCCGGCACGCCGCTGACCCAAGCCAAGGGCACCGACGCCGAGCGCGCCGCTCAGGAGGCCGGGGCCTCGCAGCACGCCGCGCGGGGCCAACTCAAGGCCGAGTCCGCCGCCGGCGTCGGGGAAGCCGACGGCCAAGAGCATCAGAGCGACGACCGCGACGCCAACGGCCGTGTTCCCTGGCGGATCCGGCGCGTGGCGAAAGAGGCCGCGGCCGACGAGGACGCCCCGAGTGCCCCTTCGCCGCCCAAGGATCCCGGCGGCGCCGCCGGCAATCTCTTGGACGTGAGCGGCTAGTGTCCCCTCTCCCTCCGGGAGAGGGTCAGGGTGAGGGCAATCGACGCAGACGTTGGTTGCCTCTCGTCACACGTCCGTCGCAGATTGTCGCTATTGGTTCGTGGCCCCGGAATCTCCCCCGGCAATTCGTCCTCACAACCTTCAGTCAATGCGGCCACTCGATCGCCTTGAGGAACAACTCAATTAGCGGGCGTAACTTATCGGGTACAGGACGCCCGTCTGGACCGCTCGTCGCAAGCGCGAGCGCCACCGCGGTTAACCTGTGGTATCCCGGGGGATTCTTGGCGCGTAAGCACGCAAACGCATCGTAAAGCCTTGCGATCGCCGTTTGCAATTCGTCCCGCGATAGGTCGTGGTACCAGATGTCTCTGCTAGCGCGACCGAGTACGTCAGTATCGGCCCCCGCAGAGACCATTGCTCGGAGATCCGCGAGCCACCGTTCCACCAACGCTGCCCGATCTTTGGCCATATTGGCCGCTTGTGCGGCGATTACTTCGATAGCGAAGTCAATGCCGCTCCCGGCCGACCGGGACTCGAGGGCATTCACGACCGGCATCGCCCATAGCGTCCCGTCCTGCCGATCGATGGCCGACAACATCTCGTTAATCGGCTCGGGCCAGCACTCTGCCATCACGCGCCTCCAGACGAACGAAGGTGGACGAACAAAGGCGTCAGGGGGAGGAAATCGCCCTCACCCTACCCTCTCCCGGAGGGAGAGGGGAAGCGTTTTTACCGCCGGCAGCAGGCGCAATGCTCGTTGGGCTTGATCTGGCGGCCGACCGCTTCCGCCACGCGGTTGCAAAGCCGCATCAACTCCTCGAACTGGGCGAAATCCAACGACTGGTATCCGTCGCTCAAGGCATTTTCCGGATCGGGATGGACCTCGACGATCAGGCCGTCGGCGCCGGCGGCAATGGCCGCGGCCGCCATCCGCGTGACCAGGTTGCTGTGGCCCGTGCCGTGACTCGGATCGACCAGCACCGGCAAATGCGTCCGCTCGTGCAGATAGGGAATCGAGGCCAGGGTGAGCGAGAAGCGGGTGTGGGTCTCGAAGGTGCGGATGCCGCGCTCGCAGAGCATCACCTGGGGATTGCCGGCGTTGAGGATGTATTCGGCGGCCAGCAGCAGCTCGTCCATGGTGGCGCTGTAGCCGCGCTTCAGCAAGACCGGTTTGCCCGACTCGCCGACGGCCTCCAGCAGGCTATAGTTCTGCATGTTGCGGGCGCCGACCTGGAGCACGTCGGCATATTCGGCCACCAGGGGCACGTCGGTGGGGGAGAGCACCTCGGTGACGACCGCCAGGCCGGTCTCTTCGCGGGCCGCGGCGAGCAGCCGCAGCCCCTCTTCCTTGAGGCCCTGGAAACTGTAGGGGCTGGTGCGGGGTTTGAAGGCCCCGCCGCGCAGGGCCGTGGCGCCGGCGGCCTTGACGGCGCGGGCCGTGGCAATGATCTGCTCCTCGTCCTCCACCGCACACGGCCCGGCGATCATCCCCAGGTGGCTGTTGCCCACGGCCAGGCTGCCGGCGCGGACCACGGTGGGCTCGGCCTTGACCTCGCGGCTGGCGACCTTGTAAGGGGCCAGGATGGGCACGACCTCGGCCACGCCGGGCCCGCTCTCCAGCGACTGGCGGAACTCGTCGCGCTTCTCGCCGATGGCGGCAATGACCGTCCGCTCCGTGCCGATGATCGGATGCGCCTTCAGTCCCAGCCGTTCCACTTGCCGGATCATGTGTTGAACCTCCTCGTTGGTGGCCCCTTTTTTCATCACGACGATCATGGGAAACTCCTCGCTCGACAAAAAAAGGCCCCGAGATCCGCATGGGTCTCGGGGCCTTGGTCTTCTTTGGTTGTGTCCTAGGACTACACACCACCTCCGACCCCGCGACCGGGCGGGCTAAACCAATACCAAAAATAGGCGGTGTGGGTCAAGTTCATACTACGGTCAATCGTCATCCGCAACGGAAGGACTTGCGTAACACCTTCATTTTTACACGCCGCTGCCAAGAAAGCAAGCGGAATTTTGGCCGGATAATACCGTAGGGTGGGCACGGCCACCCCTGTAAAGGTCTTACCTATGTTCGCATGGCGAGGATTCTGGCGGTAGATACATGATGAATTCGTTTGCCGCTGGTCTTCTTGGGCTGTTTGGTTTTCGGCCCACGCTTGTGCTTCGTGTACTTGCGCGGGTCGATACGCTGCGCCAAGTCGATCAAGACGGTCGCAAACTTCTTGTG
>JBKQVT010000004.1:0-44533 GCA_052139835.1 Thermoguttaceae bacterium | reverse complement strand
CATCCTTGTCGCTCCTGCTTCGCGAGACCCATTCACCCGCCGCCACCCCGTTGTGACGCGCGCCGAAGCCGAAGTGATACCATAAACCGTGAAACCGTAACAGATTAAGACCTTTACAGGGGTGGCTCGACCCACCCTACCTTGTCTTGGTCCACGTGGAGGCACGGAATCGTCAAGAGAAGCACGAGAAGTCAGTGGCCGAGGCGGGACTCGAACCCGCACGAGGGTTACCCCCCACAGGATTTTAAATCCTGAGCGTCTACCAATTCCGCCACTCGGCCGTAAGCACAAAACTCACCACGGAGACACGGAGGGCACGGAGAAGAAAGCAGAGGAAAGAGAATGGAACGAAGGTTGCCCGCCTATTTGCTCCCTCCAAGAACTAAGCTCTAAGAACTAAGAACTTTCCTCCGTGTTCTCCGTGTCTCCGTGGTGAGTTTCCCTCTTTCTGTTTCACGCTACTCCGCTGCCGCGTCTCCGGGCGCGGCTGCGGCGCCGCTGGAGGCGATGCGGTTGATGGCCCCCAGAAACGCCTTGGCGCTGGCCTCGACGCTGTCGGTCGATACGCCCCGGCCGCGATACAACTGGCCCTCGTGCTCGACCTCGACCACCACCTCGCCCTGCGCGTCCTTGCCCACCGTGACGCTGTGGACGTTGAAGTCGCGGCAGATCACCGTGATGCCGGTCAGCTCTTCGATGGCCAGGAAGACAGCGTCCACGGGCCCGTCGCCGCAGGCCATCTCGGTGCTGAATTCCTCGCCGCCGCGGCGGAGCCGGAGCGTGACCGCGGGCACCTTGCCGGTCCCCGAAGTGACTTCGTACGAGAGCAGCGACCAGAGTTCGGCCACCGAGCGGATTTCCTGCTCGATCAGGGCGGCCACGTCAGCGTCGTAGATCTCCTTTTTCTTGTCGGCCAGGAGCTTGAACTGCTCGAAGACGGTCTGGAGCTGCTCGGTGGTGAGGGTGTAGCCGAGGGCCTTGGCGCGGTTGCCCAGGGCCGCCCGGCCGCTGTGCTTGCCTAGCACCAGGTCGGTGGTGGCGAAGCCCACGTCCTCGGGCCGCATGATCTCGTAGGTGGTGCGCTCCTTGAGCATGCCGTCTTGATGGATGCCGGCCTCGTGGGCGAAGGCGTTCTGGCCCACCACCGCCTTGTTGCGCTGCACCGACATGCCGGTGATGTTGGCCACCAGCCGGCTCACGGGCACCAGGCGGCGGGTGAGCACGCCGGTGTCGGCGTGATAGAAGTCGGTGCGGGTCCGCAGGGCCATGACGACTTCCTCCAGCGAGCAATTCCCGGCGCGTTCGCCCAGGCCGTTGATGGTGCACTCGACCTGGCCCGCGCCGGCCTCCACTGCGGCAAGGCTGTTGGCCACGGCCATTCCCAGGTCGTTGTGACAATGGACGCTGATCACGGCCTTGTCGATATTGGCCACCCGCTCTCTGAGCGTGCGGATGATCTGGTGCATGTGGCTGGGGGTGGCGTAGCCGACGGTGTCGGGGATGTTGACCGTGGTGGCGCCGGCGGCGATGGCCGCCTCGACCACCTTCGAGAGGAAGTCGGCCTCCGTGCGCGAGGCGTCCTCGGGCGAGAACTCGACGTTGGGACAATAGCCGACCGCCCGCTGGACCCCCGCCACCGCCTGACGGATGATCTCGTCCTTGTCCATCTTCAGTTTATGCTCGCGATGGATGGCGCTGGTGGCCAGGAAGACGTGAATCCGCGGCTGCTGGGCAAACCGCACCGCTTCCCAGGCGCGGTCGATGTCTTCGCTGCGGCAGCGGGCCAGCCCGCAGATCACCGCCCCGCGGACCGCCTGGGCGATCTGCCGGACGGCCTTGAAGTCGCCGGGCGAGGCGATGGGAAAGCCCGCCTCGATCACGTCCACCCCCAACTCGACCAGGGCCTGGGCGATTTCGAGCTTCTCGGCCAGGTTCATGCTGGCGCCGGGCGATTGCTCGCCGTCGCGGAGCGTGGTGTCGAAGATGGTAATGCGACGCGGCGGGGCAGTTTCGGGCTCGGTCATGATTGGGTGTCCTTGTGCAACGAACTCGTACAATAAAAAAACCCCAGGGCCGCGTTCGGCCTTGGGGTTCGATTGTTCTTCCGTTTGAGGGGAGTCCGCGCGAACCTTACGGCCGGCTGGCTAAAGCCAGCAACAACAAGGGCAATAAGGTTCGCAATAGCGTCACGAGTGAACTCCTCCACGGTCGATTTCGACATAATCGACCACACACGATAACTTTATCCGCCCCGCGGGCCGGCGTCAAGGAGATTTTCGGGGACGGCGGAAACGCATACCCCCCACTTGTTGTGTACTACCCTCCTGGCTATGCTGACAGAAGTGGGAGCAACATCAGTATGACAGCGAAGCTGACAAATCCGGTCTTCGTTTCCTGGTATCTTTCCGCCGTCTTCGCCCTGGGGGTGCTGGCGAGCTCAGTCATCGACGTTGCGCCAGGCCACGAGACTCTCCCAAACGCTGCCATGGCCGCGTGTTTGGTCGCCGCGCTGTTCTTTCTGGTGTTGGCAATTGCCTTGCAATCGCGTGGGCGGCGTGGACTCAGTTTGGGAGTCTTTCGCTCCGGCTCGTTTCGGCTCGGCTACGCGGTATTTGCGTTTATTGTCACTCTGTTTTTACTGGCAATCGTCGCAGGATGAGCACGAACTGCCAATCTTGGGAAACCAAGGAAGTCCGTAGGGTGGGTCGAGCGGAGCGAGCCCCACCGCCTGCGATTGGGCCAAATGTACGTCTTCTCGTCAGCCCAGTGCCCGGCTATGCTGACAGCAGCAGAAATCGCGTTACGGGACACGGTCGCTTTCGGCTCGTGTGACGCTCGCAATGAAGATGCAAGGCAAACCGCTGGGGATTCGGATATTCACCGTTCCCGTGGCCATCCTCGTGGTCTGGCTATGGGTTTCCTTCTTCCGGTTCCAGCCCGATGACCCGCGCGACTTTTCCACGGTGACCGGCGTCTTGGTTTCGGCAAAGGAGCACATTTCCCGCGGCTCCGGACGCCTTGAGATCCGCCTTCAAGGCAGCGCGGTGCGCTACTCTGTTGCGGGCGGCGGCTACCTCCCTTACTTTCGCCGGAAGGCATTTTTCGCGGAGGTTGGCAACGGCGATACGATTGAGCTCACTGCACGGACCTCGGAGATTGCCAATCCGAGGACATTCCTCCTCAACTCGACGCCAACCGTGTTCGTCGACGGCGTCAGGGCCGGCGGCCGCGACTACTACACCATTCAGGACGAAATCGCCTGGCAGAAGTCCAACCACTGGTGGGCGCTCGGCGCGGCGATCGCATCCAGCGGCTTTCTCGCCTACCTTCTTCTCAGCCATCGCTGGCGACGGTCGCCGAGCCCCGTCGTCAGCCCCGTTAGCGGCGAGCCGCCCACGCTGCGGAACATGGCGAAAGAAGTCCTGAGCCCGGGCTACTACGGCCGGGCACGGCAACGTGCCCAGCGCCGCGTGAGCCTTTGGAACAGCTTTCTCTTGACCGTCATGTTTGGTGCATTCCTGCCGATTTTCGGCGCCCTTTTTTGGGTCATGTGGCACATCCACACGGCAATCTACCCGTCCCATGCGGGGAAATTCGGCGACTTCTTGAACGGCGACACCACCGGCGTCCTGGCGATTGTTTCCAGCTTTCTCCTCTTTTTGCCGCTTGGCTTTGCCGCACTGCCGTTGAGCATGATTCTTGCGAACGTCGCTGGCTGGTGCATACCGCCTGCACGCCGGGCGTTTGAGCGCGAGGCCCAGGGAGTGAAAGGGGCCACATTCCGTGATGCCATGTCCGGCATTTGGAAAATCTCCCTGATCATGGTCTCAATATGCCTGCTGCTGAGTTTCATTGGCGCGGCGACGTTGACGAGTCTGAAATGAGGGCCGATGGCCAATCTGTGGTAATTGGGGTGAGGCGGTAATATGCCCGGCGAACACTTGGACCTATCCAGCGACGACCCACAGCCGCCGGCGGGCGACCGTGCGGGGTCGCGACGTTTCGTCGGCATCCACTTCGCCTGCTGTGACGTGTATGCAAGAGTGTACGTGAATCGGGCCGAAACCGCCTACGAAGGGTGCTGCCCGAAGTGCCTCCGCAAGGTCCACATCGCCATCGGCCCCGGAGGGACCGACTGCCGGTTCTTCACGGCCAGGTAAGGTCCAGTCAGTCATCGCGTGCCACGACCACGCGAAGCGTGGTGCCCGTGTCAGCCGTGCCGTGGTTACCCCAGCCTTCCGAACTTCAACACGGCTGACACAGCCGTGGCACGTGCCAAATGCCCTCACCATGCCCCTCTCCCGGAGGGGGAAGGGGGCCCAAGTGCGTCTTGAACCGGATGGCGATTTCGGGTAGCCTACCGCCCCCATGGATTACGAAGTCCAGCGATCGGCGCGACGTTGCGCGACTAGCGGCCGGGAATTTGCCCCGGGCGAGAAGTTCTACTCCGCGCTGGTGGTCGAGGGCGCGGAACTCCGCCGCTACGATTACGCGGCCGAGGCCTGGCAAGCCCCGCCCCCGGGGGCGATCGGCTGGTGGCAGTCGCAGCTCCCCGACGCGGCCGGCAAGCGACCGCACGGGGCGCCGAACGACGTGCTCTTGCAGTGTTTCGACGAATTGGCCGAGCAGCCCGAGCGCCAGGACATGCGCTACGTGGTGGCGCTGCTGTTGGTGCGCCGCCGGGTGTTTCGGCTGGAGGAAGACGATCGCGCCAGCGGCGGTGAAGTGCTCCGGCTGCACTGCCCGCGACGCGATGCCACCTATGAAGTTCCCGTCGTCATCCCCGATCCGGCGCGGATCGACGAGATTCAACAACAAGTGGCGAAGTTGCTGGAATAATCGATGCACGGATATCGAAGCTACCTGTGGCTGGCGATGCTGAGCGGGCTGATGACGCTCAGCGGGGCCGGCTGCGCGTTCTTTCAGCAGTTCTTCGGGCCGAAGGAGCCGCCGGCGCTGCCGCCCTCGCCGAGCATCGAACAGGTGATCCAGGCGGTGAACCTCAACAACTCCCGCATCCAGTCCTTCCAAACCAACCAGGCCTCGCTGAACGGGCCGGGCTGGCCGACCTTGCGGGCGAGCGTGGCCTTCGAGCGGCCCTGGCGGCTGCGGCTGCGCGGCGACACGGGGCTGACCGGGCCGGAAGTCGACCTGGGCAGCAACGACGAGCTGTTCTGGTTCTGGGTACGGCGCAATCAGCCGCCGGCCCTCTTCTTCTGCCGCCACGACCAGTTCGCCGCCTGCCGGGCCCGGCAGATGATTCCTATCGACCCCAAGTGGCTCATCGAGGCCCTGGGCGTGGCGGAACTCGATCCAAGCTTGCCCTATCAGGGTCCGCCCACGCTGGTCGGGCCCAATCGCCTGGAGATTCGCGCCGTGCGGGAAACGCCCACCGGACCCACAACCAGGATCACGATCATCGACGCGATCCGGGCGCAAATCCTCGAACAAGACGTCTACGATGCCCAAGGGCGCTTGCAGGCCAGCGCGATCGCCGAGGGCTATCGTCGCGATCCCTTGACGGGGCTGGCCATGCCCACGGCCGTGCGGATCTCCGTGCCGCCGGCGCAATTCTCGCTGCGGATCGAGTTGGGCAACGTCCAGATCAATCGGATGGTGGGCAATCCGGCGTTGTGGGAGATGCCGCGGTTTGCCGGCTGCCCGGCCGTCGACTTGTGCGATCCGAATCTGCGGTTGGCGCCTGCGCCGGGCCCGCCCTCGGCCACCGCGGCGCGCTAGGGGAATAGGGCGAGACCGCGGCGATGCTTGCGAAACCGCAAGCGTGCCGCCAAGTTTCCTTCCGCCTTCCGCCCTCCGCCTTCCGCCTTCTCCTCTTCACTGCTTCACGCCCAGCGATTGCAGGAAGGCGTTGGTCTGATCGGCGGGTTCGCCGCTGCCCGGATTGTAGAAGAATCGCGTGCGGTCGATGGGGAAGTTGAGTCGCACGTCGTCCAGATCGATGCTCACCAGCAGCCGGCCCTCGTCATCGGCGGAAGGGCCGTCTTTCTTGTCCACGGTACGGCGATACTCGATGCGGTAGGGGAACAGGTCCTCCTGTCCTAGGATGAGGACGACGCGGTCGGGGAGGTACTGGGGGAGCCGTCGGAAGTCGGCGGGCTTGCCCTGGGCGATGGCCGCGGCCTGTTTGGGCAGCAGCCTGGCGAGTTGGGCCGGCTGCCAGCCGCCCTGGAGTCTCCATACCGCCGCTTGTCTGAATTGTCTCCGCTCGGCGGTGGTGAAGCGGAAATTGGCGTCCAGCGCGCGGAGCGACTTCGACAGCCCGCCGAGGCCGGGAAGCACGGCCGCCGGGTTTCGATCGGGCCTTTGGGCGGCCTGCTGAAGCGCCGCGGTGGCGCGAACGGCATCCAGCCGGGTGAGCGTCTCCTTGTCCGCCAGCTTGGTGTAGCTCCAGAGGGTTTGGCCGTCGCAGACCTGCAACAGGCTGGAGACCTGGTCGCCGATCTGGACTTGCATCTCCAGGCGTATCAGCGGGACGGGGCCGCCGCGGAGTTCCAGGTAGTCGCCGCGGCCGACCAATTGCTTGTCGAAGAGTTGGATTTGTTGGTGGATTTTTGCGGAGACCGAGCGGCGACTTTCCAGGCTCCGCACGGCGGCTTCCAGGACGGCCTGGGGTGCGACTGCCCCGCCCGCATGCGGCGCCGCCGCGACGGCCGGATTGCCCGCCGCCGAGGCCGGCGATGAGCCGGGCTGCTGATAGACCGGGGGCCCGGGGACCCAGGCCGGCCGGTCGTCGCTGCCGTGGAAGAAAGGGGGTGCTGCAAGAAGACATAAAATCGGCAAGATGGGAAGCATAGTTGCGATTGTGTCTTTTTGCAGGTTATACCGGATTTGCCAAAGATTCGTGTTGTAACAGGCCGACCAATACACCTCAGAGAAGTATACCAGTCGCTGGTCGCTTGCGCGGGCCGCCCCTGCTGCTTGACAGGGCGTCGAGTTTGACGCTGGGGGGGGCCGGGCAAGATGCGGCAGCGGCATTGTAGGACAGCTCCGCCATAGCGTCCATGTCAGTTAAGGGGGGAATCCAATGAGGATCTTCGGCGTGTCTTGGTTGTTTGTCGTGGTCATGGTGATTGCAGGCTGCAGTGCTCCCATCAGGAATCAGGGGCACCTGCCGCCCGCGCAAATGATGATGCACCCTGGCCCGGGCGTCGATGGCCCCGGTCCCGGCGTGATGGTCTATCAGCCGGCAGCTCCCGCCGTGGACGCGGCCTCGCAACTGGCCTTCTTAACCCCGGAGGGGATGGAAGTCCGTTGGGACGTGACCGCGCCGGGGCGGTTCGATTCCGAGCCGCTGGTGCTGCCCGGCCGCTACAGCTTCCCGCAGGGGGCCATTTATCGGCTGAAGCTCTCGAATATCGCCGGGCGTCCGGGCGTGGAGTTGTATCCGACGATCGAGGTCGCCGCGGCCGTGCCCCGAAGCGAAGCCTTCCTGGCCCACAGTGCCGTTCCCATCCAGTTCACCGAAGAGGACTTCGACCAGGTCCTCAGCGGCAATTTCGTCACCAAGGTTATTTACCTGCCCAATCCCGAGTTCCAAGAGCTGGCCCTGGCGGGTGTCGAGACGCTGGTCAGCACGCGGTTGGAGGCGGGCAAGGATCCGATCATCGAGGCGACCCGCCGCGGGGCGATCCTGGCGATCATTCGCCTGGGCAACAAGGACCTGCAACTTCCCTCGGCCGCCCAGGGCGGCGAGGGCAACGGCGTGACCGCCACCGGCTATCATTGCCCCATGCCCTGCCCCGGCGGTTGCCCGATGGGCGCCGGCCCGATGGGCGCCGGCCCCTATCCGTACGGTCCGCCGATGGGATATGTCTCGGGCGTGAACGGGCCGCAGTATGGCATGCCGATGTGCGGCACGCCCATTGGCCTGCCTGGTCCGCCCCATGTGCCGTTGGGAGTGCCCGCCGGCTTGCAGAGCCACACCATCGTCAACCATACCAGGGTCTGTATGCCGGAGCCGACGCATGAGGTGAGGATCGACGTGAAGCAGAAGCCCGGTTACTCATATCCGCAACCCCCCGATCACGTCCGCATCGTGGAGCGGACCTGTCCGGGGCGGCCGCCGTGCGGGGAAGGCGAAGTGCCTTGCAGCGACCGCGCGGCTCCCTGCCCCGAGCCGGCGCCCTGTGCCGAGGGCGGTTGCCGGACGAACTAGCCTGTTTCCACAACAGTAGTACGAAGAATCACCAGGGGGGACTGTGCCGATTTTCGCCGCACCGCGCCGGGGGCGCGGCGTCGAGAAACGGGACGGTCCCCTTGCGTTGGGAAAGTCGCCACCAGACGAATTCGCCGTTTCCAAAACCCCGATAACTCGCAACCATGGTCCCCAAGCTGTGCTGGCCGGCAACGAGGAAGCCGCTTCATTCGAAGTGGGTTGTCGCCGCGATGACGGTGGTGTTGTTCTGTTGTCCGGGTCCCGCCACGGTGCGGGCCCAGCAACCGGACGTTCACTACTGGCATCAAGGCGTCATGCCGCCGGGAGCGATTGGTAGCCGGCAGCTTCAGCGGGGCGGACCATTGCCGGGGTTTTACCAGCCAGTGGAGATCAAGGCCCCAGCCGGGACCTTGATCTCGCTGGCCAACGGCGGCCAATTCGTCGCCCCGCAGGCGGTCCCCTGCCGCGTGGGCCTGCTCATCGGGTCCGTCTACCGCTTGCGCGTCACCAACATCCCCTTGCCCCAAGGCGGCGAGGGCCTGGAGGTCTTCCCCAGCATCGAGGTGATCGACCGGCTCTACGCGCCCTTGGGACAGGAACGTCGCTTTGCCATTCCCGTCGAGCTGACGGCCGAAGACATGGAATTGGCGTTGGCCGGCAAGTTCGTCACCCGCGTCATTTACGTGGAAGACCCGCGCAGCGCCTTGCCCACCCGGGAGATTAGCAAGTCGCAGCACTGGTTCGAGGTGGCGCCGGGCCAGGACCCGCTGGCGGCCGCCGACAGGCTGGGGCGTCCGGTGGCGATCCTTCGCCTGGGCGGCCGGCTTCCCGACGCCAAGTCCGACGGCGGATTTTTCTTTGGCTCGCCGCCGTACCTGCCCTGCCCGGCGCCGGCAGCCATCCAGGAAAAGGCCAAGGCCGCGGCGCCGTCCGCGCCGCCGCCCGCCCCCACGCCGGGGAAACCGCAACCATGAACAACACCGTGTACGCCTGGCCTCGTCTCTGGCGGCTGGCGGTCATCGCCCTGGGGGTGCTGATCCTGTGCTCCTGCCGCACCGCGCCGCCACCGCCTTGCGACCTGGGGGGCATGCAATCCAATGGTTATGCGACCCTGCCGCGCGGGGCCTTCACCGGCGAGCCGGCCGCGGCCACCGCGGCCGCGCCGGCGGGTCCGCCGGGCATGGAACAAGGCGTCCCCATGCCCTACACGCCGACCGGTCCCTGGTCGCCGCCGGGGATCGCCGGCCCCTGGCCGGCCGATGAATACCTCCGCGACGGCGGCCACCTCGGACCGCCCGTGACCACCGGCAACCGCGGCGAAGTCCGCGGCCTCCAGATGGAGGACACGGTGGTCCAGTTCCAGACCGCCGACGGCCAGACCCGCGTCCAGCCGAGCAATCCCGTCTTCATGTACGCCCCGCGATTCGGCGCCGTCCGCCAGGTGGTCAACGTCGATGACGAGGTCCAGATCGATCGCCTCACCAGCGTGCACCAGCCGTTGAAGCTCTCCACGCCCACGGTGGAGCAGATGGTCGGCGCCAAGCAGGAAAACCTCCAGGTCGGCGACGACATCAGCGCCCGGCCCGCCGGCAGCTTCCGCACTGAGCAGGCTTTCGGCACGGTCTCGATCGCGTTGGGACCGCAATCGTTCCAAGACCGCTTCAAGGCCTACGAGAACCTTGCCGTTATTCGCCACGGCATGTTGATCGAGTCGGAGACCGCCTGGCTGAGCCGCGCCAGCGACGCCGCGGCCGTCTGGACGCACAAGCAATCGGCCCAGGTGATTCTCGAGCGCCGGGCGGCCATGGCCGAAACCGGCACCGAAAAGGGCGCCGCCGTCTACACGCTCCGCTCGCCGGAGAATCCGCGGCTCCGCATCGTCAAGGTCGCCTCGACGGCCTTCGCCGAGCCGGGAGACGAGGTCGATTTCACCATCCGCTTCGACAACGTCGGCGATCAGACGATCCACAACGTGGCCATCCTCGACAGCCTGAGCACGCGGCTGGAGTACATCCCCGACAGTGCCCAGTGCAGCCGGAAGGCCCAGTTTTCCAGCCAGCGCAACGAGGGCGATTCGCTGCTGATCCGCTGCCAGTTGACCGATCCTTTGAAGGCCGGCGAGGGGGGCGTGATCCGCTTCCATTGCCGCGTGCGGTAAGACGGCACGGCGGACAACGCTCAGGACCCTGGAATGAACTTGTCGCGGGTCCTAAACCTCCAGCGTAATCTCCCGGCTCAGGCAGCGGACGAGATCGTAGCCGTCCCAGACGGCGGAGAAATCCAGCGCCTTGCCCAGACGCACGATCCGGCAAATGCCGTTGGGCGGCCGGCGGCTCAAGCATCCCTCCCACTCCTCCTTGGAAACACCATAGGAGGCGACCGTCTGGTCGGAGTCGCCGAACCACGCCAACAAGGCATCCAATCCGGCGTCCGCAACCTCGTAGAACAAGCCGTTGCCCGTGTTGGCCTCGCGCACGACGTCGTCCAGGCGTGAAACCGCCACGCGGGTGAAGGCATGATTGGCGGCCTCCGCCTTGCCCACCGCCGCCTCGGCATCGGCCGCCATCGAGCACACGGCGACAAAGCGGTTCATCACGTCGGCGGGCTGGAGCGTGTAGGACGGCATCTCCGCGGCCGCCTGCTGGACCGCCTCCCAGAACGTTGCGCGGGCCCGCTCCACTTCCTCGGGCGATCCCCGCCAATAAACCAGCTTGGGCGATGCGCAGCCCTGCTGGTGGAAGACAAAGGCGTCGTTGCCGAAGGCCCTGGCGACCGCGCGCTGGTCGGGCTCCGCGTTCCAGGCGCCGGCGTCCAGGACCGCCACCGAAAACTTCCCCGCAAACGCTAGCTCCAGCGCATGTGGCGGCAGCGGGATGGCGCGGATGCGGCGCACCGTCTCGTCGCCGCCCCAGATCACCCGCACATTGCACAGGCCGGAGAAAAACGCCGTCACCTTGTCGTCATGCCCATAGCGAACCACCAGGAGGCGTCTGGCCGCGCCGGTATGGCGCTGGAGGACCCTGGCCAGCAGCTCCAGCGCGGAGGCGAGTTCCTGGCGGAGTTTCGGTGAAACCCGGACGATGTTCGTATTCCCGGCAAGAAGCGAGACGAAGAGGGAGTAAATGAACATCGTATCCACGTTGGACGGCGCGATGTGGAAGGCCAGCCCCCTGCCCACCAGCAGTCGCCCGCCGCAGGCGGCCTCGAAAGCGGCCTGGATCCTGGCGATGTTTGCCCGGCGCATCCAGAATCCCAGCGCGGCCATTTCCGGCCAACGGCGGGCCGCGGGATCCGCCAGGACCTCGGCCGAAAAATCGGCGACCAGCGCCAGCCCCTCTTCCGCGAACGGCCGCTGGGGACGCTCCGCAAGTAGCGCCGCCGCGTCGAACGTCCCGGACGGGCAGAGCCGCTCCACATTCAGGATGATGTCATTGGTCCAGTGCATAGGTATCGCTGCATCCCCGCAGTTCGGCCTCGGGCAGACGCCCGTGAACGGCAAAATAACGCCCTTTCCGCCCGCACCCGCAATCGTCCTCGCCCAGTATCTCGCCCAGGTCTTCCGTCAGCAGCGCGTGCCCGGGGTAACTCCAGGGCAGCACCGAGACCGTCTCGATGACGCCCCGCCGGCCCTGCGTCAGGGGCTCGAAGGTAAGCGGATCGCGGACGACGACCTGGCTGAAGTTCGACGCGTGCAGGCGCCCGTACTCGCACTCCGGGTAAACCGATCCCGTCTGCTCGACCATGCCGTAGAAGTTATGCACGCGGGTGTTGCGGCCGCAGATTCCTTTCAAGCGCTCCTTGAAAACCTCGCCGCTGATGGACCGCTCCTCGAGCTTCTTCCATCCGCCCCCATGAATCACCAGCGCGTCGTCGAGGTCCAGGCGGATGGATCGCCGTTGCAGGGTTTCACAGAAGTGCTGCCAGATCACGAAGGTGAAACCGAAGAAGAAAACCCGCTCGCCACGATGTTTCTCGACATGCGCCAGCAGTCCCTCGGTATCGAGCTCCATGTTGTCGTTGAGCACGTAAAGATGGTCGTAGCCGAAATTGGAGAACCCGAGTATTCCCGCGGCCCGCGCGGAAAATGTCTGCGGGTCCTTCACGACCGACTTCGAGTCGATGATCACCATGGGCAAACGCTTGCTGCCGATGAAGTCCTTCATGATATGGGCAAAGGCCCTGGTCTGCGCCATGGCCGTTTCCTTGTCCAAGACGATTCTCGACAGCGCTTGTCCCGTGGTCCCCGAACTGGTCATCGTCCTGACCACCTCGTCCGTTCCGATGCTGCGCAAGGTCCGCATCTTGAAGAGGCGGACGGGGAGATAAGGAAACGCCTCGACGGACTCGCACGGCGCACCGCCGCCCAGCAGCCGGCTGAGCCTGCGGTACTGCGGGCAAGCGGCCTCATGATGCGCCTGCAAGCCTCGCAACGCCTCGACGAGCCGCAGCGACTTCTCCGCACGCTGCCAGGCAAACGGAGGGGCAGCGAAAAATGGGGACAGGTCGATCATGGAAGACGTCTCCGGCCTCATTGCCAGGGACCCCGGAAACCAACAATTATAGCAATTATAGCAGTTTTTTTGGGCCTTGGCGACCGCACGGCGGCTGACTTCGGCTGAAGTCGCGGCCGGCGGCCCCGACGGAATCCCCGATGGCAGCCATGCCCCCCCGATCTGGGCACGACGCCCCGGCGCGTCACTTGCCGCACCTGCTCTTGACCGCACCCGCCTTCCTGCCCTATGGTGACGCGCGGCACCCGCCGGGATAAACCCAGCGGCTCGCTGGTTCTGTTGCAATGATCGAATATCGCTGCCCGGAATTGAAATACACAATCAGCCGCGCCGTGCATCTGGGGCGATTGGTCCGCTTCTTCGCCGGCTGCCGCCATTGCCCGCACGCCGCCGACACCGGCACGCTGCCGCCACGGCTGGTCAAGCGGCTCGAGGAAGTCGGCCGGCGGGCGCCCTTGCGGCCGCGGTTTCACGGCGAAGGCGTCGGCGGCGTCTATGAAAACGAGCTGACCCCGGCCGACGCCCGCCGGATGGCCGCCGCCTTAGGTCTCTGCCTCCGCCAAACTCCCCTCTCCCCGCGTGGGAGAGGGGTTGGGGGTGAGGGGGCGAGGCCACCAAAGGCTGAGGTTACTTCCGGCACGCCCCTGGCCGTCGTCGCCGGCGACGGCCGGCCGCTGGGCGCCGCCTTGCTGGCCGCCGTCAGCGAGGGACTCCGTTGGGCCGGCTGCGACCTGGTCGACATCGGCCCCGCCACCGCCCCATGCCTGGTGCTGGCGATCGGGCAACTCGCTGCCGCGGGCGGAATCCTGGTGGGCAATCCGGATGGACAACCCCGCCAGGCCGGACTGAAGTTCTTCGCCCCCGGCCCTGCTCCCATCTCCGGCGGACCCTGGCTGGAGGCCATTGAGCAGCCCAGCGGGTCAAGCCTCGACCGCCCGACGCGCTGCTACGGCTCGTTGCGGCGGGTCCAGGCCGAGGCCGCTTACCTGGCCGACCTGTCGCCCTTTTACCATGCCCTGCGGCCCCTGCGGTTTGCGCTGGACACCCGCTGCCCGCCAGTGCTCGAATATCTGCAAAAACTCACGGCCCCAGTCGCCTGCCGGCTGCTTCCCTGCCGGACCGGACACGTCGGCGAGGAGGTCCGTGCGGGCCGGGCTCATTTCGGCTTGAGCATCGAGGACGACGGCGAGATTTGCCGCCTCTGGGATGAGCATGGCCGACCGGTCCCGCCCGAGACACTCTTGCTGCTGTTAGCCCGCAGTCTGCTGGCCCAACAGGCCGGCGGGACCGTCATCGTCGAGTCGGGCACGTCGCCGGCGCTGGCCGGGAAGATCACCGCGCTGGGCGGCCGGGCGGTTGCCGCCGATCTCAGCCGCGCGGCCATGGCGGCGGCGATGCGCCAGCACGACGCCCTGCTGGGCGGCGGGCCGAGCGGACGCCTTTGGCACGCCGTCGGCCGGCTGCCGCTGGCCGACGCCCTCCGCACGCTCACGCTGCTGTTGGTCCTGCTCAGCCGCGACGACAGCCCGTTGTCCGAAGTCCTCGACGCCGAGGCCGCTACCGGCTAGAATTACGATCGTCGCGAGAGTCGCAAACCGCATGTGCAAGCCGGCCTTGGGCCTTGGGCCTTAGGTCTTAGGTCTTGGGTCTTGGCTTACGGGACCGAAAATCAGAACAAAGTCCCAATCCCATCTCTAAGACCCAAGCCCTAAGACCTAAGACCCAAGACGACAATCATGTCCGAACATTGGCTGGCCGACCGCACCCGCACCTTCGACGCCTCGGGAATCCGCAAGGTCTTCGACCTGGGCGCGAAACTGCCCGACCCCATCAACCTCTCCATCGGCCAGCCCGACTTCGACGTCCCGGAGCCGGTCCGCCAGGCCGCCATCGAGGCCATCCAGAGCCGCAAGAACGGCTACGCGTTGAGCCAGGGCATGCCCGTGCTGCGCGAAAAACTCGCCGCCCGCGTCCGCCGCGAGTATGGCCACGACGACCGCGAGTTGTTCGTCACCTCGGGCACCAGCGGCGGCCTGATGCTGGCTATGCTCGTGCTGCTGAACCCCGGCGAAGAGGTCATCGTCTTCGATCCCTACTTCGTCATGTACGACGCCCTGGCCAAGGTGGTCGGGGCCAACGTGGTTTACATCGACACCTATCCGGATTTTCGCATCGACCCGGATCGCGTGGCCGCCGCGCTGACGCCGCGGACGAAAATGATCTTGCTTAACAGCCCGGCCAATCCCACCGGCATGGTGGCCGGCGAGGATGAGGTTCGCGGCCTGGCCTTGCTGGCCCAGCGCCACAACGTGGTCCTGCTGAGCGACGAGATTTATCGCGAGTTCTGCTACGACGGCCCCTTCGTCTCGCCGGCCCGCTTCAATCCGCAGGTGCTGGTGATCGACGGTTTCAGCAAGAGCCACGCCATGCCGGGCTGGCGGCTGGGATTCGCCCACGGCCCGGCGGCGATCATCCGCGAGATGATCAAGTTGCAGCAATACAGTTTCGTTTGTGCCCCGCAGCCGGCGCAATGGGCCGGGGCGGTGGCGATGGACGTGGACATGAGCGACCAGGTGGCGGCCTATCGTCGCAAGCGCGACCTGCTCTCCGCCGGCCTTCGCGGCTATTACGAGCTGGTCGAGCCGGCCGGGGCCTTTTACGCCTTTCCCCGCCTCCCCTGGGGCACGGGCATGGAGTTTGTCGCCCGCGCGATCGAGCGTTTTCAATTATTGATGATCCCTGGAAGCGTATTCAGTCGTCGCGACACGCACTTTCGCATATCCTACGCCGCCCCCGACGCGGTGATTGAGCGCGGCATCGAGGCGCTGCAGAAGCTGGCGAAGGAGTAGGTTGCGATTGGGCTAGTCGTCACGCAGCCGCTTCGTCAGGAATCGTGAACACCCGCCCTTTGTGTTGCAGGCCGAGCGCGGCAAATTGCTTTTGTTGCGGCGACAATGGTGTAAACGATGTCCTGCCGCTGGAAACCCAGATGAACTCTCGGCGCATCTTCCCGAGCGCTCGTGCGCTGGTCAGCCATTTTTTGAGCCAAGCCAATTTCTTGAGCACTTCGTCAACGCCCCTGTCGTTAGCCGGATGGATCTCAATCCAGTAGATGATTTCAGCCCTCATGTTCCTCGGCCGATGCCCGACGGCATAGTCCCATCGTGGGGCGCCGTGGTAATCCGCCTCCAACGCCCCGTCTATGTCCACGCTGCCGGTCAACAGGCGCGGTGTTTCGGCCCTGACGTGCGCGCTGTCCGCTCGGCGTAAAGCGTGCAGACCATTGCGCCAAGCGCTGGCGACGGCGGGGGTGTTTTCGACTGCGTCTCTGAAGCTCACGACTGGCCCCCGCCGTCCGCGTTGGCCACCGCGTGCGCGACGACCGCATTGACGCGGCCGCTGAACTCTGCCAGTCCGCCCCAACCCGCTTCGCCATTCTCCTCCCGGGCCGGATCCAGGTCGGAGATGTCGCGTGTTGTACCGGTCTCACGGTCGAAGTAGAACACCTTGACGGTCTTTTCCAGCGCAGCCTTCGCGACCGCTGGCATACTCGAGCCAGGCGGACAGGGCGCCTCAAAGGCATCGAGCACGTCCACCGGTGACGCGTGGCTGGCCTTCAGATGCCGCAGCGCCCAGAGGGCTTCGAGGACCTGGGGAGAATGAGTGGAAAGGCAGACCCGGTAGCCACGCCTCATGAGTTCAAAGACCATCAATAATACGACGGAGATCGCCCGAGGATGCAGCCCCATCTCTAGTTCTTCGACGACGACCCACTCGATTTTCGCGCGCCGTGGAAACTTTCTCGGTGGCATCAGCCAATAGAGGCCAAGCAACAGCGGCACAAACTCGCGTTGGCCTGCCGACCAGACCATATAGGGCAGCGGCGCCGCGTCGGCGCCCAAGACGAGCCGTTTCCTCCGCACCTTGTCCACTCTCAAATGAAAATCGCCGAACACGTGCTTTTGCAGAAGCTCGCGAAATTCACTCTTGAGTCTGCCCTCCTGAGGGAAGAGTTCCGGGGCACCGCCGAATTCTCTATCCACAAGCCCCCTGAGATTCTCGCTGAACGCGCGCACGGAGAACGGATCACCGGGAGAGTAGTCGGAGAACGGCCGGGGCCACCCATCGCGCATCGCCAGCACGCGTTGAGCCGGAATAAGGAACATGGCCTGGTCCTTTTTCGGCCTCATGTGTCCGGCCAGCTTGACCATATCGACTACCTTACCGCCCCAAGTGACTCGGCTTTGCCCCTTCCGCCAGATGGCCTGCATCCCTTCGCCAAAATACGCGTCAAAAAACTTCGATATGTCGCTGGGCCAATCGATGTATGCGGAAAGGTCCCTTTGGACTTGGCCGGTATCGACCAAGAGCTTGAGCATTTGCAGGGCAATGCTCTTCCCGGAAGCCTGTGGGCCGACCAAGACGGTCAAGTCGCCAAAGGTTAGGTCCGCGTCGACGATCTGGGCGATCTGATGCAATTTCAAAGTTTCCATGCGAACTACTCCTACACCGGCCGAGGCGACCGCGACAATGGCCCTATGATGATCGGCTTAATGGCTATTGTGTGCTTGTGCGGTCGGGCTGTCAATACGGTGACGCTCCAAGTAGCGCGCTGAAAAAGACGTGTAGAAGGAGGCGGGGACCAGGGGCGGGAGTCTTTGATTTGCTCGGATCGCAGGAAACAGAGACTCCCGACGCGTTAATTCTCCCGTTAATTCTCGCCGGCGCCAGCGCCGCTGGAGGCGGAGCAAGCGACCGAGTCCCGAGGCAATAGACGAACACTGATTCTCGCTCGCCTTCGCCGATTGTTTTCATAAGTGTCGATTAGCGAAGATGAGTGTTCCCGCCAACGCCTGCCATCCAGGGGCTTACGCGCCCTGGCCATTGACTGCCGCCGCGAGTGCGGCTGAAGCGCCCCCGGTTTCATCCTTGATCCTTCATCCTTCATCCTTGCCCCCCCTTCCCACCGGCCGCAGCCGGTGGGCTTTGGGGTGGGTGGCTCCTTCCCCCTTCCGCCGTCCGCCCTCCCCCTTATGTCCGCCACTTTTTCCCCTAGAAATTGTGCCAGCCCATCCGCTACAAAGGCCGGTCGAGGCTGAACGACACTCAATCCCGAAGGACAGACCATGGGACAGGATCATGCCCCCGCCACGCGCGGCGCGCCCGACGAAATCGCGGACGGCCTGGCGCAATGGGTTGACGACATCCCCCACGAGGATGGTTCCGATGGCTCCCGTGCAACACACCCCCAAGAGAGCGTATGAACTTGCGCCGAGGAGCGGCGACGCAAGTGACTACGGTTAATTTACTTCCATCGCCGGGCGTTGCCGCAAGAAGTCGAACGCCAAATGATACGTTGCACAAACGGTGCGCCAAAGGCATGAGCGGAATCGGCGTGGCCTGGTTGACAAGCTCCGCAGCGGGGTTAAAATGCAAGGTTTCCCCGGCATTGGGGGGGACCACGCCGGGGAGGCCGGTTTCCAAGTCAGTGACAGGGCACGCCAAAAGGGGAGAGTCCCATTTTTGTGGCGACCACGCTTCGCGTGGTGACGAGGCCACGAAAATCGGGACAGTCCCCTCCAGGCCGCCGGACAGGGAGAACCCCACCATGGAACTCGCCGAAAAGAAGGCCGACGTGCTCATCGAGGCGCTCACCTGGATCCGCCAGTTCCGCGGCAAGGTGACGGTGATCAAGCTGGGCGGCAGCGTCATGGAAGACGAGCAACACCTCAGGCACCTCCTGCTGGACATCGTCTTCATGGAGACGGTCGGCATGAAGCCCGTGGTCGTCCACGGGGGCGGGGCCGCCATCAGCCGGGCCATGGCCGCGGCCGGCCTCCAGCCACACTTCGTCCAAGGACGCCGCTATACCGACGGCGCCACGCTGGAGATCGTCGAGCACGTGCTGGCCGGCGAGATGAACCAGCAACTGGCCGACCAGATCGTCGATCTCGGCGGCAAGGCCCAGCCGCTGAACTTCCACACCACCAACGTGCTCTTCGGCGAGCGCATCGACCTGGAAGGCGAAAATGGCCAACGGATCGACCTGGGCCACGTGGGCCGCGTCACCCGGGTGGATCGGGCAACCATCGAAAATCTCTCCTCGCAGGGCATCGTGCCGGTCATCCCCTCAATGTGCCTCACCGCCGAGGGCCGCAAGCTCAACGTCAACGCCGACACGGCGGCCACGGCCGTCGCCGAGGCCCTGCAGGCGGAAAAACTCGTCTGCCTCA
Source organism: Thermoguttaceae bacterium (assembly GCA_052139835.1). Lineage (GTDB taxonomy): Bacteria > Planctomycetota > Planctomycetia > Pirellulales > Thermoguttaceae > JBKQVT01. Next base: position 25,613 of record JBKQVT010000004.1, on the reverse strand, counting down.
GCGACGTCAACGGCGTCCGCAGCAACCGCAACGACCCCGACTCGCTGATGCACTCGCTCACCGCCGACCAGGCCCGCGCCATGATCGCCAGCGGCGCCATCGAGGCGGGCATGATCCCCAAGGTGGAGTCCTGCCTGGAGACGCTCGAACACGGCGTCCGCAAGATCCACATCATCGACGGCCGCCTGCGGCACTCCTTGCTCCTGGAGGTCTACACCAGCAAGGGCGTGGGCACGGAAATCCTGAAGAACGGGACTGGGGGTGGGGGGCTGGGGGCTAGGGGCTAGGAGACTGGAGGTGGCGGATGTGCGTGAAAAGCTACCAACAACTGAGGGTCCGGCAGACGGGAATGGAGTTGACTCGGTCCGTGTATCAGTTGTCGGAAGGGTTTCCCCGACACGAGGTTTACGGATTAACCAGTCAACTTCGCCGTGCCGCTGTGTCGATCCCCGCCAACCTCGCCGAGGGCCACGCCCGCAGCTCCACCAAAGAGTTCTTACACCACGTATCGATTGCCCAGGGGTCGCTTGCGGAGTTGGAAACGCTTCTGCTGTTGGCCGAGAAGCTGGGCTATCGCGATGGCCACGGCGATGTTGACCTGCTCGATCAATGCGACCGCGAGGGCAAGATGCTTCGCTGCCTTCAGAAGCGCCTCAAGTCCAAGTTGCAGAAGCCAGCCGCAGACGAATAACCAGTGAACAACACCCAGCCCCGAGCCCCTAGCCTCCAGCCCCTAGTCGCATGACTTCCCCTGAAATTCTCAAACTCTTCGAGCGCTACGTGATCCCCAACTACGGGCGGTTTCCCGTGGCCCTGGTCCGCGGTGAAGACTCCTGGGTGTGGGACGCCGAAGGGAACCGCTACCTCGACCTGTTTCCCGGCTGGGGGTGCAACCTGCTGGGGCATTGCCCGGCCCCGGTCGTCGAGGCCGTCCGCGAGCAATTGGGCCAACTGATCCACGTCCCCAACACCTGGCACACCGAGTTGCAGGGGCTGTGGGCCAAGGCGCTTTCGGAGCGGAGTTTCGGCGGGCAGGCCTTCTTCTGCAACTCCGGCACGGAGGCCAACGAGGCGGCGATCAAGCTGGTCCGCCTGCACAGCACGCCCAAGCGCCGCTACAAGATCATCACCTTCGAGGGCGGTTTTCACGGCCGCACCCTGGGCTCGACCACCGCCACCGCGCAGCCGAAGTATCACGCCGGGCTGGGACCGCTGATGGCCGGCTTCACCTATGCCCCCTTCGGCGACCTGGAGGCCACCGCCGCCTTGATCGACGACGAGACGGCGGCCATCATGATCGAGCCGATCCAGGGGGAGGGCGGCGTGCGGATCCCGCCCGACGGTTTCCTGGCCGGCCTGCGGAAACTGGCCGACGAGCACGAGCTGCTGCTGGTGTTCGACGAGGTGCAGACGGGCTGCGGGCGGACGGGCGATTGGTTCGCCTACCAGGGCGCCGGCGTCACGCCCGACATCATGACCCTGGCCAAATGCGTTTGCGGGGGGCTGGCGGGGGCGGCCATGCTGGCCAAGGCGGAGATTGCCCCCAGCCTGCGGCCCGGCATGCACGCCGCCACCTTCGGCGGCAACCCCATCGCCGCTCGCGCCGGCCTGGCCGCTATCGCCATGATCGAAGAGCAAAACCTGCTGGCGGCTGCCAAGCGGCTGGGCGCTCTCTTCCAGGCCCGCTTCGAGCAGCTCCGCCAGGAGTGCGACCTGGTGCGCGACGTCCGCGTCCGCGGCGCCATGATCGGCATCGAGCTGGCCATCGAGGGCGCGGCGGTGGTCAAGGCCTGCCTGGATCGCAAACTCCTCATCAACTGTACCCACGGCACGGTCATCCGCCTCCTGCCGGCATTGACCCTTACGGACGAGCAGGCCCGGCAAGGATGCGACATCCTGGCCGACGTGCTTCTGCATCAGGGAGCGGCATGATGCGACACCTGTTGACGATGGCGGACCTGACCGCCGCGGAAATCGAGCGGATCTTTTCCATCGCGGAAGACCTGAAGACCAAGTTCGCCCGCGGCCTCCGCGAGCCCCTGTTGCCGGGGCGGGTGATGGCCTTGCTCTTCGAGAAGCAGTCGCTGCGGACCCGCGTGAGCTTCGAGTCGGCCATGGCCCACCTGGGCGGCAGCTCGCTGTTCCTCGGCGACGACGTGGGCTTCGGGCGCCGCGAGAGCATCGCCGATTTCGGCCGCGTGCTCAGCCAATATGTCGACGTCGTCGTCATCCGCTGCAACCGCCACCAGGCCGCCGTCGAGTTGGCCCAGCACTGCACCTGCCCGGTCGTCAACGGCCTGACCGATTTCGGCCATCCCTGCCAGGCGCTCGGCGACCTCTACACGCTCCGCGAGTTGCTGGGCAGCTTGCAGGGGCGGACGCTGGCCTGGGTGGGCGACGGCAACAACGTCGCCCGCAGCCTCGCCCTGGGCTGCGCCAGGCTGGGCATGCGGATGGTGATGGCCACGCCGGAAAAGTACCAGTTCGACGGCGAGTCGTTGGCCTGGCTCCGCGCCCAGGCCCCCTCGCTGGACCTGACCATGACAACCGATCCGGCCCGCGCCGTCTGCGACGCCGCGGCCATCTACACCGACGTTTGGGCGAGCATGGGCCAGGAGTCGCAGCGCGAGGCCCGCCGCCGCGACTTCGCCGCCTACCAGGTGAACCGCCAGTTGATGTCGCGGGCCCAGCAGGGCGCGGTGTTCATGCACTGCATGCCGGCCCGCCGCGGCGAGGAGGTCACCGACGAGGTGATCGACGGTCCGCAAAGCGTGGTGGTCCCGCAGGCCGCCAACCGCATGCACGTGCAGAAGGCCATCCTCGCCTGGATCCTGGGAACGAAGGATAAGGATTAAGGATTAAGGATGAAGGATGAAACTGAGACCGCCTGCGTCCTCCCCCCTTTATCCTTGATCCTTGATCCTTTATCCTTAGCTTATGCGTCCTGACAACCGCCAAAGCGACCAACTCCGACCGCTGAAAATCAAACGCCACTTCAGCGGCGCGGCGCCAGGGAGCGTGCTGGTGCAGGCGGGCAAAACGAGCGTGCTCTGCGCGGCCAGCGTCGAAGCGGGCGTCCCCGCCTGGCTCGCCGGCCAGGGACGCGGCTGGCTGACCGCCGAATACAGCATGCTCCCCGGCAGCACTTCGCCGCGGAAACGCCGCGACCGCGGCAGCGCCGACGGCCGGGCCACCGAGATCCAACGCCTCATCGGCCGCAGCCTCCGCGCCGTGACCGACTTGGCCGCCTTGGGCGAGCGGACCGTCACCATCGATTGCGACGTCTTGGAGGCCGACGGCGGCACCCGCACCTTAAGCGTCACCGGCGGCTTTATCGCTCTGGTCGACGCCCTGCGGTCGATCGTCGCCGAGCTGCCCACCGCCAAGCGGCTGCCGATCTTCGAGAGCGTGGCCGCGGTCAGCGTGGGCATGGTCGGCGGCCAGGCGATACTCGATCTCGACTACCAGGAGGACTTCGCCGCCGCGGTCGACATGAATGTGGTGATGACCGGCTCGGGCCGTTTCATCGAGGTGCAGGGCAGCGGCGAGGAGGCCACCTTCAGCGAGGAGGAGCTGCACGCGATGCTCGCCCTGGCCCGTGCCGGAATCGTCGAGTTGACCGCCTCGCAGCGCGTGGCGATGGGCCACTCCTGGCCGTCGCTGGAAAAACGATAGCGGCCGGCAGATCTCGCACTCTTGACCGCGGCGGCAAGAAGATTACAATCGAGGTCGAAGTGGATCGGTCGTGAAACCATTGGCCCGGGGGATGGGCACATGACGCGTCCATGGCGGCAGGCGGCGATGGCGGCGGCTCTTTTCGGCACCGCCCTGCTTGGCGTGGCAAGGGCGGACGGCCCGGCCGGCAACGGCAAACCCATCGCCGTCCCCAACGGCACGCCGAAACAACTCGTCGACTTCATCCTCGGTTTGGTGGTGCGGCTACCCGGCGACGCCGAGCCGCCGGCCAACATGCGCGAGGCGGTCATCAAGGCGGCCGACAAGGTCTTGGCCGCCCGGCCCGAGCGCAGCCGCTTGTATCTCGCCGTCTTCTTCAAGGCCATGATGCTCCCGCCCAAGGAGGCCGCCGCCTTCGAGAACGACATGCGGCGCTCGGGCGACCCGCTATCTCCCCAGATCGCGCAGGCGGGATTCTGGGTGGCAGAGCTCAAGGCGGCCAAGGACGACCCGGCGGCGCTGCGGAAACTTCTCGTCGAGGTGAAGAAGTGCATCGATGCCCCGCCCCAGTCGGCCTTCGGCTACGTGTTGGCGATGTATGCCGCCGTGTTTGTCGAGCGCGCGGGCGACGACAAGTTCGCCCGCCGCACCTACAAGAGCCTGAAGGACAGCGTCAGCACCATTCCGATGGGCCAGGACAGCGATGCCTTCAAGATGCTCATGGGCGCGCTCCGCCGCCTGGAACTCCCCGGCCACGAAATGCCCCTGGAGGGCAAGACGCTGGACGGCAAGGACTTCAAGCTCGCGAGCCTCAAGGGCAAGGTCGTGCTGGTCGGCTTCTGGGCCACCGGGCTCCGCGAGGCCATGGAGGAGTTGAAGAATGTCAGCGAGCAGTACGCGAAACACCACGACAAGGGCTTCGAAGTGGTGGGCATCAACCTCGGCGACGATGACGCTGCGCGACTGGCCGACTTCTATAAGAAAAACGAGATCACCTGGACGAACTGCCGCGACAAGGACGCCGTGCATTCCGTAGCGGAGTATTACGGCGTGTTCGTGTCCGCCACTCCGATGCTGATCCTGGTGGGCCGCAGCGGCAAGGTCCTCTCGCTCCATGCCAAGGGGCCCGACTTGGAATCGCTGATCGACAAGGCACTGGCCGGCACGCTGGTGGTCACGCCGGTGGCGGACGACGACAAGCCCGCCGCCGGAGACACGGCGTCCAAGGCGAAGGATGAAGAGAAGCGGAAGGCGGAGGAGGCGGCCGCCCGCAAGAAGAAGGCCGAAGAGGCCCGTGCCGCCCACGCCCCGAAATTTCGCGAGTGGAGCGACGCCAGCGGCAGTTTTCACCGCACGGCCAAGTTCCGCGGACTGGCCAACAAGATCGTCAAGCTCGAACTGGAAGACGGCGCCGTGATCAGCGTCCCGCTGGAGAAGCTAAGCGACGACGACCAGAAGTATATCCGCCAGCGAACCCGCTGACGTGCAGCGCGGAAGGCGGCCGGCGAAGCCGGTGACACGCGAAGCGGCCCACAGTCTTGACAGCGGCGGCAAGAGGATTACAATGGGTCTCCAGGTGGATCGGTCGTGAAACCATTGGCTCGGGAGGATGGAAACATGACGCGTCCAGGGCGGCGGGCGGCAATGGCGGCAATGGCGGCGGTCCTCTTCGCCGCCGGCGCGGTCGGCGTGGCAAGAGCGGACGGCCCGGCCGACAAGGGGAACCCCATTGCCGTGCCTAACGGCAACCCGAAGGAACTCGTCGACTTCATCCTCGGGCTGGTGCGGCAGATACCGGCCGAGGGCGAGGTGCCGGCGAATATTCGCGAGGCGGTCATCAAGGCGGCCGACAAGGTCATCGCGGCCCGGCCCGGCCCGATGGAGCTCTATGGCGCCGTGTACTTCAAGACCAAGGTGCTCTCGGCCAAGGAGATCGCCGCCTTCGAGAACGACCTGCGGCGCTTGGGCGACGCGACGTGTCCTCAGGTAGCCCACGTGGGACTCTTGGTCGCCGAACTCAAGGCCGTCAAGGACGACCCGGCGGCGCTGCGGAAGAAGATCGAGGAGGTGAAGAAGTTTCTCGACACCCCGCATCCGCCGCCCTACGCCTCGGCGTTGGCGGAGGAGGCCGCCATGCTTGTCGAGCGCATCGGCGACGACAAACTGACGCGCCGGACCTTCAAAAGCCTGAGAAACGCCGTCAGCGCCATGGCGATGGGCCAGGACACTCCCGCCTATAAGATGATGACCGGCGTGCTCAGCCGCCTGGAACTCCCCGGCCACGACATGCCCCTGGAGGGCAAGACGCTGGAGGGCAGGAATTTCAAGCTCACGAGCCTGAAAGGCAAAGTCGTGCTGGTTCAGTTCTGGGCCAGTTGGTGCGGCGCGTGCATGGGGGAAGTCCAGAACATCAAGGAGCAGTACAAGAAGTACCACGACAAGGGCTTCGAGGTGGTGGGCATCAGCGTCGACGACATGAGCACCAAAGACCTGGCCAAATTCGTCGACAAAGAGGAGATGCCTTGGATCATCTGCCGCGACAAGGACGGCCTGCGGTCCATGGCCGCCAGCTACGGGGTGAGGGCCATCCCGGTGCTGATCCTGGTGGGCCGCGACGGCACTGTCCTCTCGCTCCGCGCCCGCGGACCCGAGTTGGCTTCGCTGATCGAGAAGGCGCTGGCCGGCACGCTGGTCGTCACGCCGGAGGCGGGCGACGATAAGCCCGACGCCTCAGACGCGGCGGATAGCAAGGCGGCCAAGGAGAAGGAAAAGGCGAAGGAGAAAGAAGAGCAGAAGCGGAAGGCGGCGGAGCTGGCTGCCCGCAGGAAAAAGGCCGAAGAGTTCCGGGCCGCCCACGCCCCGAAGTTTCGCGAGTGGAGCGACGCCAGCGGCAGTTTTCACCGCACGGCCAAGTTCCGCGGACTGGCCAACAGGATCGTCAAGCTCGAACTGGAAGACGGCGCCGTGATCAGCGTGCCGTTGGAGAAGCTCAGCGACGACGACCAGAAGTACATCCGCCAGCGAACCCACTGAGGCGGCCGGCGCCGGCGCGTGGGACTTATGGGTCCAATGGGACTCATGCGACCTATGAGTCCCATTGGTCCCATCTCACCTGCCACGACGCCGGTAGCGGCGCAATTGGGGCTAATCCTTTGGAGGAAGCAAATGAGAACCGCCGTCGTGCTGGCAGCACTGATCTTCACCACCGCCGCGGCCGGAGCGGCCCAGCCGGCCGAGACAACCACGCCGGCAACGGCCGAGATTTCCCAGGTCAAGCAATCGCAGCAGTTCGGCACACGGCGGGAGGACTTCCGCCTTGCCGACGGGCACGCCGGCTTCGTCGTCTTGCCGCCCAAGGCGGCCGCCGACGGCGCGAAACCCTGGATCTGGTACGCCCCCACCTTCGTCGGCGCCAAGGACGCGCTGCCCGACGCGGAGCACGACTGGCTTTTCGGGCGGCTGCTGGCGCGCGGCATGGCCATTGCCGGAGTGGACGTGGGCGAATCGTTCGGAAATCCCGCCGGCCGCGCCGTCTTCACCGACTTCCACCGCGCGGTGGTAAAGCATTACGGGCTGGACCGGCGGGCCTGCCTGCTGCCGCAGAGCCGCGGCGGGCTGATGCTCTACAACTGGGCGGCCGAGCACACGGACTGCGTCCAGTGCATCGGCGGCATCTACCCGGTGTGCGACCAGGCCAGTTGGCCGGGCCTGGACAAGTCGTGCGCCGCCTACGGCATGAGCCGGGGCGAACTGGCCAAACACCTGGCCGAGCACAATCCCATCGACCGGCTCGCCCCGCTGGCGCGGGCGAAGATTCCCATTCTGCACCTCCATGGCGACGCCGACGCCCTCGTCCCGCTGGATCGCAACAGCGGCGAGTTGGCGCGCCGCTATCGTGTCCTGGGCGGCCCGGTGGAACTGATCGTCGTCAAGGGCAAAGGACACTATGTCTGTCCGGAGCTTTTCCAGAACCAGCGGTTGTTGGACTTCTTTCTTCGGCAAGGGGAGGTTCCGGCCGCTGGCCGAGGAGCTGGCGGCGAAAACGCAAGTGCTCCCGCCGCGACCAGGCCAGCATCGGCCGCCACACCGCGGCCGTGAGGCGGTGGTGGATCAGGAACCACCACATCGGATTGGCCCGCTTGTAGAGATAGGCCATCGCCAGGTAGGCCGGCACGGCGCGGAGACTGGCCGGCCGGCGCCGCCAAATCGAGCCGTGCGAAAACAAGCGGCGATAACACCAGGCATAGCCCTCGGCCAGTTGTTCGGGCGTCATGAGCCGCGGGCGAAACACCACGTGGCCCGTGTCGTAGAGGCTCCAGTTCTTGTGCAAGAGCCGCCCTTGGGCCTCCATCTGCGCAAACAGCGGCGTCCCCGGATACGGCGTGAGGATGTGGAAGGTGGCGCATGCCAGCCGGTTGGCCTCGATCCAGGCCACGGTCTTCTCGAAGACCTCCGGCCCATCGTGGTCGAAGCCGAAGACGAAGCTGCCGTTGACGTGCACGCCGTGGTCGTGGAAGACGGCCGTGCGGTGGGCGTAGTCCTCGGCCGGCGGACTCCGCTTCCGCGCGTCGCGGATGTTGCGGGTGTCGAGGGTCTCGAAGCCCACGAACACGCCCGTGCAGCCGGCCAGGGCCATCTCGCGCACCAGCGACGGATCGTCGGTCACGTCGATCGACACGGCCGCGCTCCAGATGAGTTCCAGCGGCCGCAAGGCCCGGCAGAGCCGCCGCAGATACTCCGCGTCGGAGCCGAGGTTGTTGTCCATGAAGACGGCGTAGGGCTGGCCGACGCTGCGCAACTCCTCGACCACCTGCTCCACGTCGCGCGTCATGTAGGGCATGTGCAGGCCGCGGGTGGCCAGGTAGCAAAAGCCGCAGCGGTTGTGGCAGCCGCGGGTGGCGATCAGCCCGGCGGTGGTAAGGAAGCTTTCCCGCGGCAGCAACTCGCGCCGCGGCGGCGGCTCGCGGCGATAGGGCTGGGCGTAGTTGCCGCGATAGACCGCCTTGAGCTGGCCCGCCTCGACGTCGGCGAGGATTTGCGGCCAAAGTTGGACGCCCTCGCCGATGGCCACCGCGTCGGCGTGCGGCATGGCCTCCTGGGGACAACTGGTGACGTGCAGCCCGCCCAGAATCACCTTCGCCCCGCGCCGCCGATACCAGCGGGCCAGGACATACGCCCGCTGGGCAAATGTGAGGTGCACGGTGATGCCCACCACTTGCGGAAACGGCTTCCAGGGGGGCGGCCCCTGCAAGAGGTTTTCATCCCAGTAGCGCACGTGCCAGTGCGGGGGCGTGGCCGCCGCGATGCTCGTCAGCGCCAAGCTCGGCGTCAGCACGTGCTTGCCGAAGCTGGTGTGCGGGTCCTTCGGATAGAACGGATTGATCAACAGGGCGTAGCGCGGCTCGACCGGACCGGGCCGCACGCCCGGCGCCAACGCCGGGGCGACGCGCATCTCGTGGGGGGCTCGTCGAGGGGACATGTGCCGACTCCTTTATGAACTTTGTAATGCAAAGTAAATGGCCATAAAAAAAGGATAAAGGATGAGGGATGAAGGATAGAACCCGCGTGTCGAGATGCTCGGGGTCTCATTTTCCCTGTTCCACCTCCGCCTTTCTTCACTCCGTGGTCTTCGTGTCTCCGTGATGACGTTCGTGCGATGCTAGCCGCCCATCGGATTTTTGACGGCCCACCAGTGCTCGGCGACCTTCTTGTCGACGCCGCAGAGGGGACCGGGGAGGTCGTAGCCGCCCCAGTCGGTTACTTGCTTCGGCGGCCCGGCCTCGGTGTACGCGTAGCCGTAGCTGCCCGCGTGCCCGAGGTCCTTGGTTTCGATGACAACTTTCAGTTTGCCGTCCGCCGTCACTTCCGCCCACACCGAGCCGTCGCCCTGGCCGGGGAATATCTCGTTGGGTTTTAGCTTCCGGAGGGACTTGGGATTGGCCAGGTCGTCCAAACGCAATTCCAGTTTCTCGCCCGGCCGGAGACGGATGGTCTTCACTTGCTGGACGATCGCCGTCAGCCGCAACTCGTTGAACGGGCCTGAATTCTGCTCCGCCACGATGCACGACAAGATCACCAGGATCGGTCCCATCACCCCCACCACAACACCTCCGAGAATCATAGGAGCCAGCATCCCCACGACGATCCATCTCTTCCTGACCCTGGCTATGACGAGCACTATACCGGTCACCGTAGCTAGCCCCAGCGGCAGCGCGATCCAGCCGGCGATCGAAAACAGTGCGACCGCTGCCATTTCGTCGTTGCCGCTGACTCTCTCCAGCATGCCGACCATGCCGCTTGCCGTGGCAAGCAGGCCCCAGAGCGGGCCAGTGCACAAGAGGACTCCCACGATCAGCAAGGTCACGAGAATAATTTTTCTTCTCATCTTGATCTCCCGTCTTTCTTTACGGCTTTGCACCTTTGCGTGAGAAATTTCTCGCGTTGTGTCAGACGGGCGCCCACGCCTTCGCAGCCGGGTTTGCCGAGGCGGCCGGCTGGTCGGCCTTGGCGCTGGCGGCGGCGTCGGCCACGACCTGTTCCAGGGCGGCCAGGTAATCGAGGAACTTGGTCCGGCCGCGGTCCGTCATCCGGCACAAGGTCTGGGGCCGCTTCTGTTGGGTCCGCTTCCACACCTCCACCAGGCCCGCCTCCTGGAGCACGTGCAGGTGGCGATTGAGGTTGCCGTCGGTCAGGCCGCACAGCTCCTTCAGGTCGGAGAACAACAGCCCGGCCGGATGCGTGACCAGCGAGGTCATGATGCCCAGGCGGGCCTTCTCGTGGATGGCGCGGTCCAGGCCGTCGTAGGCGAAGCGTCCGGCAACGTCGGGCGGCCGGTCGGGGGAAGGCTTACGCTTTGTCATCGTTTCGTTCCAAGGTGAAATAGAGAATGGCCGCGGCGAGCAACTGGCCGCCGCCGAAGTTGCCCGCCATGGCCCAAGGCGAAAACGCCGCCTCGCCGCGGGCCAGCGCCAAGGCGGCGATGCCGCCCACCAGGTAATAGACGCCGATCAGAAACGTCATGCCCGGCAGCAACCGACACGAGGCCAGCGCGCCCAGGCTGAAGACCACCGCCCACAGTCCGGGCAGCAGCCACGCCGCCTCCCGCGCCGTCAACACCACCGCGGCGGTGAGCAGCCCGCCCGCCACCAGGCTGGGCACAAACTGCTCGACGGCCAGCAGGGTCAACTGCCGGGCCAGGGGCGACGCGTACCAGTACGAGCGGGCGGCCATCTCCGCGGAGACCACCGCCAGGCTGACCGCCGCCAGGCCAAACCACAACGCCAGGTAGGCCGTCAGGTGCTGCGCGGGCTCGGGCAGCCACCGCGCCTGGGCGGCGGCCCCCGCCAACGCCAGCAGGCCGCTGAGGCCCACGGTCGCCGCCCGATAGCCGCGAAAGGTCTCGTTGCGGGCGATTTGCGTGCGGATTTCCGTGATCTGCGCCAGGGCGTCGCGGAGTTCCATGGCCGAATCCCCCCTCGTTTTGACCGCGTAGGCTTTGCACTGCAAAGTATATCGGATTCGGCGGCGGGGCGTCAAGAGGAATTCGGAATTCGGAAGGCGGGATTCGGGCCGGATATGGTTGACATTTGTCCAGTAATTGCTAGAATGAGAGAAAACAGGGAGGAACTCGACATGAACAGCACCCCGTTTCTGCCCCACCCGGAGGACTGGCCGCCGGGCCGCAACAATTCGCCGGACGAGCCGCAGCCGATCGGCAAAATCCTGGCGGAATTATTGGCCCGCTACCAGGAGCGGTTCCCCGGCGTGCGGATCGCCCTGGTCGAGACCTCGGACGTGGCCATCTGCCTCGATAACTAGCGTCGTGCTCCAGAACTGACGGCTCGTGCTTTGGGTAAACGTAGCACCACGCCCAAGGAGAAAGCCCTGCCGGCGCGCCGACAGGGCTTGGTGCATTCGCAATTCTGTCCGAGCGGAATCAGGCCCCGCGACGGCGCCAGAAACAGCCGAGCAGCCCGGCGCCGGCCGCGGCAAGCAGGCCGAAGGTCGAGGGTTCGGGGACGACAGCCTCGGCCACTTGGATGGTGCCGTTATACTCGCCGGGACCTTCCCACTTCGGTTCGGCGTGGAGCACGACGTTTTCGCCGGTGGTGATCGGAGTTAAAAACGAGTAAGTGATTGTGCTCCCGTCGGGACTGACCGTACCTTGAATCTGGGTGACTCCGCCATCCACCGAATACCAAGTGTCATCGGTATCCCCAGGAGTGTTGTCGAACTGCCAACCAGAGGTCAGCAACTTCTCCGTCCAAGTGGTCCAGGGGACGGCGCCCGTATTCTCCACGTACTCGATCAAATTCACTTCGTCCCCGGGATCGACCGCGCCCCCCGTGTTAAGGTTCTTGAGCCAGTAGCCAGCCGAGGGACTGTAGCCGAACTGCATGGGGGAGTCGCTCCCGCCGATCAACCAGGCGGCTTCGCTCGGCTGGAATGGATCGTTGCCGTTGATAGAAATGCTAGTCGTGGCTCCCACGGTGTTCAACGGACCGATGGTGTCTGCCGACGCGCGATGGAGCACGAGACTCGCAAGGCCTGCGGCCGCTACCGCGACGCAAAACGCTCTCAACCGCATGGCAACAACTCCCTGGTGAGACGGCTTCCCTGTGCGTCTCCAGCTGAAATGCCCCCAAACGCACTTCCGGATTTTAGCGATCCACTAGTGATCCGTCAAGAATTTGGCACGTTTCTTTCGAGAAACTTAATAAACAAACTCCACAACGGGTGGGGGTAATCCCGGGATTATCCGTCGGAACGTGGGATTGTACTGAGTCCGTGTTAGCAGAGGCGTCATGGGGCACTCGGCCTATCCGTTTCGCCGCTGCCGGCGGCGCGATACAATGCCGCCATGCAGGTCATCTCCCTCCAGTCGGGCAGCAACGGCAATTGCGTCTACGTCGAGACCGAGGGGGTGAAGCTGCTGCTGGACGCCGGCATCAGCGGCCTCCAGGCCCAGCGGCGTCTGGCCCTCCACGGCCGCGACATCAGGGGCGTCGATGCAGTCGTCATCTCGCACGACCATGTAGACCACTGCCGCTCGATGGGCATCTTGCACCGCAAGTTCGCCCTGCCCATCCACGTTACGCTCGATACTTATCAGGCGGCCGCCCGTTATGGGCTGGGCGAGATCGCCGCGCTGTGCCACTTCCGCAGCGGCCAAACCCTGCGGTTCGGCAAGGTGGCGGTCGAAACGATTCCCACCCCGCACGACGGCGCCGACGGCGTGGCCTTCGTCGTGGATGACGGACGCCGGCGGTTAGGAATCCTCACCGACCTGGGGCACGTGTTCCACGGTTTGGCGGAGATTTTGGAATCGTTGGACGCCGTGCTGTTGGAGAGCAACTACGATCCGGAGATGCTGACCCGTGGTCCCTATCCCGTCTGGCTCAAGGAGCGGATTCGGGGGCCGGGCGGCCACATCTCGAACGTCGAGTCGGCCGAGCTTTTGCAGAAGACCGCTTCAAAACGCTTGCAGTGGGCCTGCCTGGCGCATCTCTCCCAGGACAACAACACGCCGGCGGTCGCGCTGCGCACGCATCGGCGGATCGTGGGCCGGCGGCTGCCGCTCTTGGTGGCCGGGCGGCATGAAGCCAGCGACGTGCTGGAAGTGTGAGCTACTTCCCCCACAGTATCAACAAGGCATCGTGTGCGGCGCGTCGAGCTTCGGGGTCCTTGTCGTGTTTTTCCACTTGGAATACGGCGTCTGCCGCATCGGGGAAGCTGCCGCCGAGCAGTCCCAGCGATTCGGCGGCGGCGGCGCGGACTTTGGGGTCCTTGTCCTTGAGCAATTCCATGAGATGATGCACAGCCTTGGTCTCGAGCGCTTTCGTGATGCTCAGAGCGGGCGCGGGCGCGGTGGCACGGGCCGTCGCCGGCGGCATGCACTTGGGGCCCCGCCCCCCGGGCCACGCCGGGGGTGCAGGGGTCGGTGGTAGCGGGGATCGCTCGGCAGCCTCGCCGACCGGCGCCCAGAGGGCCTTGCCGTTGAGCACGGGCCACCACTGGCCTTGCTCAGTCCGCATCCCGCTCGCCGTGACCAGGACATAGCGGGTGTTGTGGGGGAACGGCTGGCCCGGCTGCAAGTCCACCCACACCAGCCGCGTCGCCTCCGCGATCTCGAATGATCTTCCGGAGCCGTCGGAGAGTTTGTCTCCCTGTTTCAACTCATCAGGATAGACGTGTATCGCCGGGGCCTGCCCGGCCGCCGGCTGCGGCTGGTCAACCTGGAAGTGATAAGTGTACGGACTGCCGTCGATGACGAGCGTCACCGTATCATTGCCGGGCGTTTTCGCCTCGAAGTAGAAGACGATGACGCGGCGTCCGGCCGGGGCAGTATCGACGGTCCTGGTCCCCAGCGGCGAGGCGGCGATGGCGCCGTTGGGCGTCTGCTTGATGTCGACCGCCCCGGGGGCCGCGGTCGGGGCGGCGGGATAGGCGTACTGCAATTCGATCAGGTCGCCGATCGTCGCCTTGTGAAACCCTGTTTTCGAGACCTCGCAGCCGGCCGCCCGGGCCGGCTCCATGGCGGGCCGCAAGACGTGCGGCTTCGTCGCCGCCAGTTCCGCGACTGTGATACGGGACGATTGCGAGGCGACATTGAGCGAAGCGCCGTCAACCAAGGCGATCTTGGCCGTCAGGCCGGTCGAGTCGCAAATGTAACCATTTCCGCCGGGACCCACGGCGAAGTCGATCGTGTCGCCCTTGGCGATGCTGATGGTTTTCTTATAGGAGGCGACGTTGGTGGGCGTATCCAATCCGCCGCGGATATCGCCGGCGAAGAGGTCGCAGCCGTTGAGGACGACGTGCGGATCGGTCGTTGCGCCCCGCGAGTCCATGCCGGTGAAGACCGTGTCGATCAGGTAGCTTCCCGAGGCCGGCGCCGTCCACCGCACGACGACGTAGGCCCTATCGCCGGCCGCGGGGTGGACGAGCAAGCTGCCCGGCCGAAGCGTGGCGGTGGAAAAGGGATGGAAGGTCGAGGAGACGGTTGCCGCTCCCATGTTTTTCATCAACCAGGGCGGCGAATGGTCGAAGCCCCTGGCCGGTTCCAGCCACCAGCCTTCGACGTCACCGCCCACGGTGCGCCAAATCTCTTCGACCCCCGACGAGGGCAGCAGCGTGAACTCGCTCGACGCTGCGGAACCCCGGTAGCCGTAGGACCACGCCCCGTTGGGGTTTGCCTTGGCGGCGATGGACTCCTTGGTGAAGTCGGCCGCGGCGTCATAGACGGTCCCGCCTGATGCCGGGGCAACCAAGGCGATCTTGGCCGTCAGGCCGGTCGAGTCGCAAATGTAACCATTTCCGCCGGGACCCACGGCGAAGTCGATCGTGTCGCCCTTGGCCACGCTGATGGTCTTCTTATAGGAGGCGACGTTGGTGGGCGTATCCAATCCGCCGCGGATATAGCCGGCGAAGAGATCGTGGCCGTTGAGGACGACATGGGGGTCGGTGGTTGCGCCCCGCGAGTCCATGCCGGTGAAGACCGTGTCGACGAGGTAGCTTCCCGAGGCCGGCGCCGTCCACCGCACGACGACGTAGGCCCTATCGCCGGCCGCCGGGTGTACGTACAGGTTGCCCGGCCGAAGAGTCGCGGTGGAATAGGGATGGAAGGTGGAGGCAACGGTCTTGGTTCCCACATTGGCCAGCACATAGGGCGGCGTCATGTCGAAACCCCGGCTCGGCTCCAGCCACCAGCCCTGAACGTCTTCCGTGACGGCGCGCCACGGCGGAGAGACTCCCGCGGTGGGGAAGGGCGTGAAGTCGCTCGACACGGCCGTCGCCCGGTAGCCATAGGACCAGGGGCCGTTGGGGTTGGCCTTGGCGGCAATAGAGTCCTTGGTGAGGTTGGCCGCGGCGTCATAGACGGTCTCTCCGCGGCAAACGCCGCATGGCGCCAGCAGTCCCGCCGCCAGCAGGCTGCCGAGGATACGTTGCCAGTTCCACAAGCTCTTGCACGTCTTCATGTCTTGCTCCTAAGACTTACGGGTACTTATGTTACAACGCGCCGTTGCCCTGATTCACCGCTTGCCCGCTCCCCCTGCTGGTGGCCACCCGGCACGAGGCCAGCGGCGTGCTGGAAGTGTGAAGGCCAAGCAAAAGTCATCTGCCGTCCATGTCGGGATTATATGGACGATTAAGATAATTCTCGGCGGTGAACCGGACCTCGCGTCCATCGGGGCTGAAGCCGACCGAGAGAACGCTGCCATAGTCGCCTTCGAAGGCCGTGACGTGGATTCCCGTGGCCGCGTCCCACACTTCGACGCGGCCCCGATTGGTCATCGCCAGCCCGTCGTCATTGACGCGACGGAACCGCGATCCGGTCGCCAAGTACTTGCCGTCCGGGCTGAACGACCAACAAGAGAACCCCCAGTCCCCGTCCGCCCCTCCCGCGGCGAAGAGCGGCGTGCCGAGGAACTTCTCCGCGGTGACGTCGACCAACCGCGCCGCGCTCTTGTAGGTGCGCGGTTGACTATAGAGTTCCAGGTGGACGTTTCCATTCGGGCTGGTGGGCGAGTGGTAGGTGCCGGAACTCCAGCCACGCGCGAACCTGAATTGCACCTGCGACGGCGGCGCAACAGCGGCGCGGCCCTGCGATTGGCCCAACTGGGCCTGCGTTCGGGCCAGCTCGGCCCTCACCTGGCGAAGTTGCTCGCGCAGGGCGCTGAGTTGCTTCCTCAGTTGCTGCTCCTCCATCTGATTCTGCGCGGCGAGTCGTGCGCTCAAGTCACGCTCCGCTTCCGCGAGGCGTCCGGCCATCTCCTGGAGCTGCCGGGAGCGCAGGTTCAGGGCCACAAAACTCTCCGCCTTCTGCCGCTGGCTGGCCGATGGTTCGTGGACCTCGGCTCGTCCCTGAGCGGGAAGCGTGGCTTCCGCGTTGTCCTGCTGGTCCGCGACCCGGGTCACCCTGACACGGTGGTAGATCACATCGGTGCCCTGGGAGGCGCAAAGCGACGCGCATCCCGCTTTCGGCTCTTCCCAATCGTGCGGCGGCATGAACAGCCTCGCGACCGCTCCCCGATATTCAATGTAAGGCTTTCCATCCAGGTCAACTGCGATCGCACACGTTTGATCGCAGTCGTCCAAGGAAACGCGGATGTGAAACGAGTACCTACGGCCGTTCTCAAAGGTGCCGGGTCGGACGGTGGTTATGTTATCATTCGCGGATCTGCCGTCGACCCAGTCGATTCCGCTCGCCGTACCGTGCCAGGCGCCCAGCAGAATCATGCAATGCCGCAAGCCAACCGGAATGATGAAACCGAAATCGTGTCCCCGCACTCGCGTGACATCGACATCCAGTTGATAGTTCTTTTCGAGCGGAACCGGCAGCAAGATTTGAGCGATGTAAGTATCCTTGACTTCGAGCCCAGCTTCGGTTGCCCGCCACTGGCCCGCAATGGCATCCCTGGTCGGGTCAATGCGACCCATAACATCAACCTGCGCCATGACGGTTCGTCCATTGGTCATGCCTTGCCCGGCCGGGGCCCACAGCGGCTTGCCGTTGAGCACCGGCCACCATTGTCCCTGCTCGCTGCGCATGCCGCTGGTCGTGACCAGGACATAGCGGGTATCGTGGGGGAAGGGGCGGCCGGGCTGCAAGTCCACCCAGATCAACCGCGTCGGCTCGCTGATGTCGAACGACCGTCCAGGGCCGTCGGAGAGCTTGTCGCCCTGTTTCAATTCATCAGGATAGACGTGAATCTCTGGGGTCTGCCCGGCCGCCGGCGGCGGCGGGTCAACCTGGAAGTGATAAGTGTACTGACTGCCGTCGATGACGAGGGTGACCGTATCGTTGCCGGGCTTCTTCGCCTCGAAATAGAAGGTGATGGTGCCGCGTCCGGGCCGCCCCTCGTCGACGATCCGGGTCCCCAGGGGCGAGGCAACAACGGCGCCGTTGGGCGTCTGCTTTACCTCGACCGCCTGGGGGACCGTGCCTGGCAAGAAGGGATGCTGGTACAGCCGACTGAGACCGGCAACAGGCGGCGGGAGGGAATAGGTATACTCTAGTTCGATCAAGTCGCCCACCGTCGCCTTGTGAAAGCCCGTTTGCGAGACCTCGCAGAAACTGGCCCGCGCCGGCTGCTTGGCGGGCCGCAAGACGTGCGGTTTTGATGACAATTCCGCGACGACGAGATGCGACGATTTGGGGGCGGCGTTGAGAAATTCGCTGGGGGTGAGGGCCTCGGCGGAAATCCGCACCTCGTCAATCAGACCGTGGAAGTACTCCATGGGAACGTGGGGCGTCGTTGGGCCGCCGATGGCCACGCCCGGGTTCGCACTGGGCTGCAGCGCGACCAGCGGACGCCGGGAAGTCACCGTGGACGCCACCATCGCGCCGTCGATATAGAGGCATATTTTCCCCGTCTGGTCGTTGAGCGTGCCGGCCACGTGGAGCCAGGTGTTCAAGGGGGCGACGCTCGGGGCTTCCACCTTCACGGCGGTTGCCCCGTTGGGGGTCGTTCCATCGTCGATCTGGAAGCAGAGATGCCCGTTGGGGAGCAAGGCCAGCCAATAGGGATCCATCCAAGGACGGTCGTCGCCGCGGATGACGATGAAATCGAGGGGCCCGTTGGTCGGCAGTGCTTGCACGTTCACATAGGCTTCCAAGGTGAGGCTGCGGCCGAGCTGAAACAGGGGATGGTCGGCAGTGAAGATGCGCTGGTTGAACCCGTTGAAGGACAGGGAGCAGGAATTGACGGCGTCGGTCCTGTAAATCGAGCGTGTGGGCACGTTGCCGCTGTAGACGGGGCCATTTTGCGGGGTTCCGTGCAGATTGTTGCCGGAGCTATCCCGAATGTTTCCCGTTGCCGCCGCGCCCGCCGCTCCTTCCTCGAACCGCCAATAGGCGATGGTTTTCGCCGCCGCCGGGCGTGAAGCAGTGCCGTCAACCAAGGTGATGGTGGCCGCCAGTCCCGTGGAGTCGCAGACGTTGCCGTTGCCGCCCGGCCCCACGGCAAAGTCGATCTGGTCGCCGGCGGCCATGCTGACGGTCTTCGAGTAGGTGGCGACGTTGGTGGGCGAATTCATGCCGCCGCGGATATCGCCGGCGAAGAGCTCGCGGCCGTTCATGACCACGTGCACGTCCGTGGTGGCGCCCCTGGAGTCCTTGCCGGTGAAGACCGTGTCGATCAGGTAGCTTCCTGGCGCCGGGGCCGTCCAACGCACGACCGCGCAATCGGACCCGACATTGGCCGCCGGCCGATCCGCAATGTTCGCGGGACCAGGGTGCACGTACATGGCGCCGGCGGCAAGGGTCTGCCAGGAAAAGGGATGGTAGGTCGAGGCCACGGATTGCGTCCCCACGTTCTTCAGCACCGTCGGCGTCGGCGCGCTCCAGGGGTCCGCGGTCGGCGCCAGCCACCAGCCTTGGACGTTTTCGGTCACGCGACGCCAAGAGCCCGAGACCCCTGAGACGGGAAACAGCGTCAGTTGGCTGGACGCGGCAGCAGCCCGGCAGCCGTAGGACCAGGGGCCGTTGGGGTTGGCACCGGCGGCAATGGATTCCTTGGTGAGGTCGGCCGCGGCATCGTAGACCGTCGCTCCTTGACAGAGGCCACCGGGCCTCAAGAATCCCGCCACCAGCAGTCCACCGACGATGCAGCGCCAGTTCCACAAGCCCGTGCACGCTTTCATGGCCTTCTCCTAACGGTTGCTCTACGGTTTCGGTGCCTTGGTTTACCTTCCGCCCGGAACGCCCCGGGGTCGTCGCGCGGGCCTTGGACGTTTCCAGGCCGGGAAAAGTTCCCGCCCCGGCAGCCTTTTTTGCCCATGCCGGCGCGCCGCGGCCGTGTCCGCCGTGTTTTTCCGCCGTCAAGGCGGTCCCCCCACCTGTTAACTGCTTATATTACCTCCCCGGGGGCCTTCCGTCCACTGGAGCGTCGGGCAGCCCCGCGCCGGCCCGCGGGGAGCGCACGAAGCGGAAGCCGATTTCGCGGTAAATCCACAGCGTAACGAAGACCGTGGCGGCCTGGCTGATGTTCATGGTCAGGAGAAACGCGAATGCCTCGGGCACGCCGGACCACGACGCACCAGAAATCGCCGGGATAAGCAGGAGTTCCAGGGCCGTCAAGAGACCGCAATACACCAAATGCGCCAGCGCGAGAGGGGGGCTGGTGTGGACTGTCCGCGCCAGTGCGCCCCAGACGCAGGGAACCGCGACAAACAGATTGCAGACGGCGCCGGCGGCAAAGACCGCTGCCATTGGGACCGCCTGCAGGTCGCCGGAATGAAATACGACCATGGATCCCCGTCCGAGCAGCCAACGCAGCGGAGACAAGGCGACCGCCACGAGGAACGTCGCTATCAGGAGGTGGCGGATGTGGAACTGCCAGGGCCCGGAGGGCGGCTGGCCCGGATCGTCCGCCCCTTGGATCAACCGCCAGCGAAAGACCCGCTTGGCAATCCAGAAGGGCGTCTGCGCGATTGCCGCCACGGCAAGCAGGCTGCCACAGAGGGCGATGTCCGCGCGGCACACGGAAAAGACAACCGAACTATTCCCCAGCACCAGGACATAGCACATTGTCATGGCCGCCAGGAAGGCCGCGGGGAGCCGCACGACGAGGTTTCCCGGCCCGAAGACCGCCCAGAACGCGATCAAACTCGCCTCGGCGATCAGTGCGCCGCAGACGAGCGCCCGCGACGGATCGCTCAGGGCGCCATCGCCACCGCCGAGGTCGAGGAGCAGAAACCCGCAGACCACCGCCGCGGTGACGCGCCGCGTGGGGGGCTGGCGTGACCGCCGGGCCGCCGGCGGGGTCTCGCCGGGTTCGGCGTCGCCGGTTCGGTGATGGCTCAGCGGTTCAGACATATTGGGTTCGGGCGATCATGCGCGCCAGTGAATTGCAATGCTTCTTTCCGGCGGCAAACAGGCATTCACGGGGCGGGGATGAGCCGGCCCCCGGAGAGATTCGAATTGTTGACAACGGAGCATTTCGGCAAGGCCTTCTGCAAGCGGGCGCGGCTCGCCTCGTCCAACTTGTCGATGCGCAGTACCCGCAACTTGGGAAGCTTGGCCAGGCAGGCCATCTCGGCGTCCGAAATCGGGGGACGATCAACGCCCAGTTCTTCGACGTTCCTCATCTCCGCCAGGCGCTCCCATTGGGCAGCGCCCATGTACCCGGTCACCTCGATATCGAGATTGAGGCGACTCACGTGATGCAGCCCGGCAGAGAGCTCGAACAACTCGCGAACATGCACCCGCTGCCTGTTGGCGTCGACAGACATAGCGGTGCTGCTAATCGCGTCCGCGCAGTGCAGGAGGCCAAGGTGCTCCTCGCCCACCAGCCGGGCGAGCCAGACAGGCCCCCAGTATCGCGAGGACACGGAGAAGCCCGCCCGCTGGATCTGTTCAATCACCGCCTCCTCGCGACTCCGCTGGTCCGCCTGCCAGCGGAAATAGCCGAAGACGGCGGCGGCCACCACGAACAGCGCCAGCAGGCTGCGGAGACTGAACCGGAAGGATCGCCGCCGCCACCACTCGTAGGGCGCGGCAAGGGCCGCGCAGATGGCCAGGGCCACGAGGAGATTGATCGCCAGGGCCGCCTTGTGGACACCCACCTCCGCGCCGGTTTGTTTCCAACTGGCCGGGTCGCGCCACCCCGACCGTACCACCCCGCGATCCGCCGAAGCCCCGGTCGCCTTCGCCCACCGTAGCGAAGACGCCGAACGCTGCTCGCACAGCGACCAGAAGTCCCTGCCCAAACAGGGACTCGCCCCCGGGGCGAGAAGCACCACGACCTCGTGGTCCGAGTGGACCAAGGGCCAGCCGTGCTCCTGGAAAAAATAAGTCTCCGTCATTCCGCCTTCCCAACAGATGACGTTGTATCCCGGAACCGCCACCAGCGCCAGCACGCTCAAGGGAATCAGCAGGACCACGTAGGTCGAAAAGTGCAGGCGATACCAGGGGCGCGGCCGTGCGGGTGAGGCGGTGACGGATGCGGTGGCGTCCATGGGATGCCCTGGTGGTTCCTACTGCGGCCGGCCGGCGGATCCTCATTCCCGCCGGACGCAGCCGGCGGGCGTGGGGGGAACACCCACGCCCCCCCATTCCGCGGTAATTCTACCCCAGATTGTCCGGGTCAACAATCACGGCAGGCGAACCCCTTGACACTAAAACAGACGTTTGATATATTAGTTTCAAACATGCGTTTCACACACGCTCCGGAGCCTGCCATGTCCCGCGACGACAACGGCGTCGAAACCCAGGAACGTCTGCTCACGGCGGCCACCGAGGTCTTCGCCGAAGTGGGCTATCGGGCGGCCACGCTGCGGGAAATCTGCCGCCGCGGACAGGCCAACATCGCGGCCGTGAACTACCACTTCCGCGACAAGGAGCACCTCTACGCGGCCGTGGTCCGACAGGCCGTGGCCGCCGCCGGCGAGGGGCTGGCCCGGATCGACCCCAACCCGGCCGACCCGCCCGAGGAGAAACTCCGCCATTTCGTCCACGGTTTTCTGGAGAACCTGCTGGGGGTGGATCGCCCGGTGCTGCTGTTGCGGCTGGTGGCCCACGAGATGATGGAGCCCACGCCCGCCCTGGACCTGGTGGTCGACGAGGGGGCCCGGCCCCTCCACGATATTCTCAACGTCATCGTGGCGGAATTGATGGGGCCGGCGGCCGAGCCGGCCTTGGTCCGTGACTGTGCGGGGAGCGTGATATCGCAGTGCGCCTCGTATCAGAATGCGCGGGCGGTGGTGCAGCGGCTGGCCCACTTGGACGTCCACGACCCGGCCACGATCGAGCACCTGGCCGATCACGTCTATCGGTTTTCGTTGGGCGGCATCCGGGCCCTGGCCAAGGCGGGCAAGGCCGGTGAGCCCGGGAAGGGGACCAGGGTCCGCCAAGAAGTCGGCCAAAGAAAAGGATAAGCGGCCATGAAGATTCCACAGTTGCGTCGCGGGCGTTTCCTGATTGCCGGTTGTGTGGGCGCGGCGGTCGTGGGCGGACTGGTGCTGGTGTGGGCCTGGCCCAGTGCCAAGGCGGGGACTGCGAGCCAGTCGGCCGGGCAATCGGAATACTTGAGCACGATCGGGGCGGCCGATCCGCTCCCGGCCAAGCCGGCCTCGCGGGGCAAGATTCGCAAGCAGGCCGTCGAGACGGTCCGACGCAACGCGACCCTGCGGCTGACCGGCAGCCTCGCGGCCGACGAGAAGTCGGACGTGGGGAGCAACGCCTCGGGGATCGTCTCCCAGACGTGCGTGGATCGGGGCAGCCTGGTGAAGAAGGGGGACCTGATGGTGCAACTCGATCCCCGCGACTCCCAGTACGCGCTGGATGAAGCGGTGCTGGCCGCCGAGCAACTCCGCGTGCGGCTGGGGTTGGAGGGGGCGAAGAGGTTTCGTGCCGAAGACGTTCCCGAGGTGGAGGCTGCCAAGCTGGCCTTTCAATTGGCGGAGAAGAACTATCGTCGGGGAGAGACCCTGCGGCAGCACAACGCCATTGCGCTGAGTGACGCCGACCAGATGGAGACGGAGTATCGCTCGGCCGCGCAGCGGTATCAGTTGGCGCTGTTGCAGGCCCGGCAGTTGTATGAGGGCTACCTGGCCGCCCTGGCGCACGTCGAGACCTTGCGGAAGGGGGTGGAGGACTGCTCGATCCGGGCGCCGTTCGACGGCTACGTCACCGAGCGCGACGTTTCGGCGGGCGAGCGGGTGATCTCGCTCTTTCCCAGCGGCAAGCTGGTCACCGTGCTGCGGATCGATCCCCTGCGGCTGTCGTTGACCGTGCCCCAGCAGGAGATGGCGCGGATCAAGGCCGGCCAGGCGGTGACGTTCGAGACCGACGCCTTTCCGGGCAAGACCTTCCGCGGCACGGTGCGCTACATCACCCCCGAGGTGACCTGCGAAAACCGTTCGGTGTGCGTCGAGGCGATGGTGCCCAACCCCGGGGTCGTGCTGCGTCCGGGGCTGTTCGTCACCGCGGAATTGCAACTGGACGCCCAGCAGACCGAGCTTTACGTGCAGGAGGCGGCCGTCCGCAACCGCGGCGACGTGGCCGCCGTGTTCGTGGTCCGCGGCGGGGTGGTCCGCGAGCAGATCGTCTCGGTGGGCCAGTCGGCCGCGGGCCGCGTCCAGGTCATCTCGGGCCTCTCCGCCGGCGACGTCGTTATCCTCACCCCCGACCTCGTCCGCGACGGCGACGGGGCGTGAAAAGAAGTTAGGAGTTAGAAGTTAGGAGCCAGAAGTTAGCAGCACGGAACCGTGGCGCGCCGCGATTCTAACTCCTAACTCCTACCTCCTAAATTCTTTGCAGCCATGAATTTCCTCGCCTCGATCTGCATTCGCCGCCCGGTCTTCGCCACGGTGCTGACGCTGGTGATGCTCGTCTTCGGCATCGTCGGCTACCTCAACCTGGGCCTGGACCGCTTTCCCAAGATCGACTTCCCCATCATCACCGTCACCACCCGGCAGGCCGGCCTGGCGCCGGAGGAAGTCGAGACGGAAATCACCAAGAAGATCGAAGAGGCGGTCAACACCACCAGCGGCATCGACGAGTTGCGATCCGTCTCCTCGGAGGGCATCTCCCAGGTCTTCATCACCTTCGTCCTGGAGAAAGACGCCGACGTGGCGGCCCAGGAAGTCCGCGACAAGGTCAACCGGATCCTGCCCGACTTGCCCAAGGACATCGACCAGCCGTTCGTGGAGAAGTTCGATCCCGATTCGGCGCCGGTGATGACGCTCGCCGTTTCGGCGCCCACTTCGATCCGCGATCTGACCGAGTATTGCGACAAGGTGCTGCGGCGGCAGTTGGAATCGCTGCCGGGGGTGGGCCAGGTGCTGATCGTCGGCGGCCAGGCGCGGCAGATCAACGTGCAGTTGGACGGGCTGAAACTGCGGTCCCATCGGCTCACCGTGGCCGACGTCGCCCGCGCCCTGCAAGCGCAGAACCTCCAGGTGCCCGGCGGCTCGGTCAAGGTGGGGGCGCGGGAATACACCTTGCGCACCATGGGACGCGTGGAAAACGTCGCCGCGTTCGAGCAAATCGCGGTGGCCACGCACGGCGACCATACCATCACCATCGGCGACCTGGGCCACGTCGAGGACGGCGCCGAGGAGACCAAGAGCCTGGCCCGCTACAACGACACCCCGGCGGTGCTGCTGGACATCCGCAAGCAGTCGGGCACGAACACAGTCGAGGTGGCCCGGCTGCTCAAGGAGCGGCTGGCCGAATTGCAGCACAGCGGCCCGAAGGACCGCCGCATCACCCTCGTGCGCGACCAGTCGGTGTTCATCCAGGCATCGGTCGACACGGTCAAGGAGCACCTGGTCCTGGGATCCATCCTGGCCGCCGTGGTGATCTTCTTCTTCCTGGCCAACATCCGCACCACGGTGATCTCGGCGCTGGCCATTCCCACCTCGATCATCTCGGCGTTCGCCGCCGTCTACTACATGGGCTTCACGCTCAACAGCATCACGCTGCTGGCGCTGGCCCTCTCGGTGGGCATCGTGATCGACGACGCGATCGTGGTGCTGGAGAACATCTACCGCTACATCGAGGAGAAGGACTGCACGCCCACGGAAGCCGCGCTGGCCGCCACCAAGGAGATCGGGCTGGCGGTGCTCTCGATCACGCTCTCGCTGATGGCCGTCTTCCTGCCGATCGCGTTCATGGGGGGAATCGTGGGGCGATTCCTCAAATCGTTCGGCGTCACCATGTCGGCGGCGATCCTGGTGAGCATGCTCATCAGCTTCTCGCTGACGCCGATGCTGGCCGCCCGCTGGCTGAAGCCCAAGCGGCGGGCGTCGCCCGGCGGCGACGGAGACCGCCAGCGGCCCGACGGCCGAGCTGAGGCCGCCGTCTCCCGCAGCGCCGCCGGTTCCGACAAGCCGGGCGGAAATGACGTGAACGATTTGTCTGTAGGGATCTCCATGTCCAACAAATGACACGGGCGCCGGATACCCCATGAAACTCGCCGAAGGTCCAACGGAAG
>JBKQVT010000003.1:0-15730 GCA_052139835.1 Thermoguttaceae bacterium | reverse complement strand
TCGAACTCCTTCGCTTCAAGCAGATGCTCGACTGGATCGCTCACGAAATCGTCGTCCTATACCACGACGGCACAGCACCTTGCGTCGTTCGGCCGCCATAAACCGGAACTTGGAACTACTGGATTAGGAATTGGGGATTAGAAATTGCCGCGCCCACCGGCTGCGTGCGGGGGGCCGGGGCGCTCACCTCAACCTTGGCTCGCGCACGACTGGATGCGGACCGCCCAGCGGGCCAGGGCCATCAAAGGGAAGTAAATGGGATAGTAGTGATATCGCAGGTAAAAGACCCGCGGAAAGCCGGTGCCGGTGAACTGGGTCTCGTGCCAGGCGCCGTCGGCGCACTGGGTGCGGACGAGGTAGCGGATGCCGCGGACGGTCGCCGGTTGCCACTGGAGTCCGGCGGCCAGCAGCCCCAGCACCGCCCAGGCGGTCTGGGAAGCGGTCGGCTCGCCCTGGCCGCGCAATTGGGGTTGCTCGTAGCTGTCGGGCGATTCGCCCCAGCCGCCGCCGGGCTGCTGATGGGCCAACAGCCAGTTGGCGCCGGCGATCATGGCGGGATCGTCGGCCGGCACGCCGATCTCGCTCAGTCCGGTCAACGACTGCCAGGCGCCGTAGATGTAATTCACGCCCCAGCGGCCGAACCAACTGCCATCGGCCTGCTGGGTCTGGCGGAGGTAGGCCACCGCCCGATCGACCACCGGATCTCCCACCCGCCGGCCCAGCCGGCCCAGGCATTCCAGCACCCGGCCGGTGAGGTCGGGGGTGCTGGGGTCGGTCATGGCGTTATGGTCGGCGAAGGGGACGCGGCAGAGGAACTGGCGATTGTTGTTGCGATCGAAGGCGCCCCAGCCGCCGTCGTCGTTTTGCATGGCTAGCAGCCAGCGGAGTCCGCGGTCCATGGCGGCCACCGTGTCGTCGATGGCGGTGACTTGTGCCACGGCTGTGTCAGCCGTGCAGAACTCCGTCGCCTTCCGCACGGCTGACACAGCCGTGGCACGGGTCCCCGCGGCAGAGTCCCGTGCCGGCGTCACGGCGAGTTCCGGCGGCAGCGCCGGCGAGTTTCCCTCCGCCGCGTCGAACTGCGTTTGCAGGGCCAAGAGGACCATGGCCGTGTCGTCGCAGTCGGGATAGAAATCGTTAGCATACTCGAAGCACCATCCTCCCGGCGCGGCGGCCACGGTTTCCGACCAATCGCCGCGGCGGGTGGTCTGTTTCCCCAGCAGCCAGCCGACGGCGCGGCCGGCGGCGGGCCGCCCGGAGCCCACCCCGCTGGTGCGCAAGGCGCGGAGCGTCAGCGCCGTGTCCCAGACCGGCGATTTGCAGGGCTGCAGCCGCGCGGTTCCCGAGGCCGGGTCGTCGATCACCAGGTCGCCGAGTTGCTTGTAACAATATTGCAGCGGCTCACTCTCGTCGTCATGGCCCAGGCACTTCAGGGCCACGATGCTCCAGACGATGGGCGGATAGATCGCCCCCAGGCCGTCGCTGTGCTCGAAGCGCTGGAGCATCCACCGCCCGGCGGCGGCAATCGCCCGCCGCCGCCAGGGCATCAGCCGCAGCCGCTGCCCCCACTTGAGCATCCCTTCCACAATGCGGAAGAAGCGGTCCCAGCTCAGCGGGCCGGTGCTGCCGGTCATCCCCGGACAGCGCAGCGGCGGCCAGTGCCGCGGCGCTTGCAGGAAAAGCTCGCGGATGCCGCGGGCCGGCTCGATGCGGCGGACCGGCTGCATCGCCGAGATGATCGACAGCGGCACGATAATCGTCCGCGACCAGGAACTCACCGCGTAGAGGTTCACCGGGAACCACTTGGGCAAGAGCACCATCTCGGGCGGGACGGCCGGACACTGGCGGTAGGAAATCTGGCCCAGAAGCGCCAGGTAAAAACGCGTGAAGCTGTTCACGGCGTCGGCGCCGCCGTGGGCGAGGATCGCCCGCCGCGCACGCTCCATGTACTCGGCGCTGGGGTCGTGGCCGGTCAGCTTCAAGGCGAAGTAGGCCTTGACGCTGCCGCTGATCTCCACGTGGCCGCCGGGATACATCGCCCAGCCGCCGTCGGGAAGCTGCTTTTCGATCAGGTAGGCGGCGGCGCGGCCGGCCAACGCCGTGCCCTCCAGACCCAGGAAGGCCCACAGCAAAATCGTCTCGCTCTCCAGGATCGTGTCGCCTTCCAACTCGGCACACCAGGAACCATCGGGCTGCTGCTGCTCCAGCAGCCACTGCCGGGTGGCGGCGATCGCCCGCCGCAGCGCGGGGCCAAGAGAGTCGGCCGAAGACAGATCGCTGGGGGCTGAAAGCGGTGCCCCGACAGGCCCTTCCTTGGGAACCGCGGACACCTTGCGGCCTAGACTCATCCGATGCGCCTCCCTTGCCACTGTGGACCGCCGGAGCAGCGACTTCCTGCGACGAGCTCCCCTCCGAGCGGGCCCCATCTCCTCCGGACACAATAACTTATGAAATTCCTCCCCTAGCGGCAAGGCCAGTCCGCAGCGGGGCGGTGGATGCACTGCTACCAGTGGGTGGGTTGTGGCAAAGGCGAGCCGCGGGGTTTATCCCCGCGGTTGCATGGCCCCAGTTTATAGGTCCCATGGGTCCCATAGGTCCCATGGTTTCGCCTAGCGCCGCCCAACCGCCGGGATAAACCCGGCGGCTCGCTATCACGCCAGCGGCTCGCGATCACCGCGGCAGCGTGATGAGAAAACAGGCGCCGCCGCCGGGCTGATCCTCCACCGCGATGCGGCCGCCATGATTGGTGATGATCCGCCAGCACTTCGACAGCCCCAAGCCCAGGCCCCGCCCGGCCTGCCGCGCCGAATAGAAGGGATCGAAGATGTGCCGGCGCTGCTCGGGCGGGATGCCAGGCCCGTCGTCGCGGACGCGAATCTCCACGCCGCCCGCTCGGCGGCCCAGCTCGATACGAACGTGGCCCTGCCCACCGAGGGCCTCCAGCGCGTTCTGGCACAACGCCCGCAAGGCCACGGCCAGTTGCGTCGGGTCGGCCACGACCGCGACCGGCCCGCCGTCGCCGCCGCGCACGAGCGCGGACTCCTGCTGGGCCGCCAGCGGCGCGAGCTCGGCAATCAGCTCGTCGACCAGCTCGACCAGGTCCAGGGGCTGCAACTCGGGCTGCGGGGGGCGGGCAAACAGCCGCAGGTCGGCGATCATCTCGTAGACCCGCATCGCCTGGGCGTTGATCAGCGCCAGGGCCCGGCGGCGCTCGGGATTGGTCTCCTCCTGGAGGAAGAGCTGTGCGCGGCCGGCGATGACCGTCAGCGGGTTATTGATTTCATGGCCGGCGCCGGCGGCGAATTCGGCCAGAGCGGCCAGTTTTTCTTGATCGAGCGTCTCCCGAAAGCGGTCTTCCAGGGCCGCCAGGCGTGCCAGCCGGGCGGCCAAGGAGGGCAGCCAGTCGGTCGGGCCGCCGAGTTGGGCCGCCCAGCGCCCGGCGGCCGCGGCGCCGCGGCGGTGCGCCGCCTCGGCCGCGGCGTCGGTCGCACCGCCGGCCAAGACCTCCACGGCCTGGGCAACCGCAGGCAGCGAGCGGCGGGGTTTATCCCCGCGGTTTCCCGGCGCCGCCCATCCGCCGGGATAAACCCGGCGGCTCGCCTCCCCCAGCCAATCGTCGGCGTAGTAGAGCAAGCCGCCGAGGACGGCCTCGTCGCGGTCGGCCTGGTTCTCGGCGGCCAACTGGGCGGCCAGATCAGACAAGGTCACGGCGGCGGCCACGCGCTGGGGCCAGACCTCCGGTGCGAGGCCCTCCTCGCCCGGCGCATCGTGCTCGGCCGGCCACTGCAAGGCCGCCAGGGCATGTTCGGCCAGCCAGCCGGCGGCGTCGCCGACGTTGCGGCAGGAGAAATCGGCCTGGCCGGCCCGGCAGACCGACCACACCAAAAGCGGCGGATCGTCGGCCAGCACCTCGGTCAGCCCTGCGGCGGCCCGCGGGGCGGCGGCGGTGAGGAGCCACTCGGCCAGGGCGGCCGCCGA
The DNA here is from genome assembly GCA_052139835.1 of Thermoguttaceae bacterium. Taxonomy (GTDB): domain Bacteria; phylum Planctomycetota; class Planctomycetia; order Pirellulales; family Thermoguttaceae; genus JBKQVT01. The sequence continues at coordinate 11,752 of JBKQVT010000003.1, read as the reverse complement.
ACGGTCGGCCATGGGCAGAATCAAGCGGTGCGGACCGGCAACCAAGGGTGGCAGGCTGCGCATGGCATTACCGCAAAACCGCTGGTCCGCTGCCGTTACGCGGCGTGAACGGCCTCGATGTCGAGGTGATAGCACATCCGCTCCACGAGCTTCTCCACCTCGAACGGCTTGTGCATGAAATCGTTGGCGCCGGCGGCACGGAGCTCGCCGATCTTGTCTTCCTCGACCATCCCGGAAATGCAGATGATGCGGACGTCGTCCATGGTCTTGTCGCTGCGGACCCGCTGGCACACTTCCTTGCCGTTGATGTCCGGGAGCATGACGTCCAGCACGATCAGGTCAGGGTGATATTCCTTGACCATCATGCCGGCGTCAAAGCCGTTGTTGACGGTGCGGACCTCGAAGCGCCCGTCGCGCTCCAGGACGTCGCTGATCAGCTCGACCAACTCCTCGTCGTCGTCCACCAAGAGGATCTTCCGCTTGCCGCTTTCCAGGGCATCCGTCGGGATGCCGTTGTCCCGCATGAAACTGTAGAGCTGCTCGCGTGGAATGCGGCGGAAACGGCTGCCGGGCACGCGAAATCCCTTCAACTGTCCCGAGTCAAAACAGCGAATGATGGTCTGCTGGCTGACCTTGCAAATCTTGGCCGCCTCGCCGGTCGTGAACACGGTCTTCATGTTTGTCTCACCATCCCTCTGTCTGGCCGGAAAGTGCGGCCAGCGTCAGCGAAGCCCCGAAGGCCCAAAGTCGGCTTCCGTTTCGGGACCTCTAGTCCTCCATGTTGATTGGGAACTCGCCTCAAGTTCGCCTTGTTCGCAAACTCTGTACATCCCTAAGCTGCCTGTAATCGGTAATTCCATCCGGTATCACCGACATTGCCGAACTTACCAATTGGCACAATTATAGCTATCTTCCCGTGCTAGTCAATACGGATATGTTTTTTCTAAATTAAGGCACAATAACACCTTATGTCGCCAGTTCCCCCCAGCCTCAAGGAAAGGCGGAGGGCGGAAGCGATAAGGCGGAGGGCGGAAGGCGGAAGGCGGAAGGTGAAACCGCAAACATGCGGCCTGCCTGTTCGCCCTTGATCTCTCATCCTTCCTTCCCCCTTCCGCCCTCCGCCTTCCCCCTTATTTCCCGTCCTTCCCCCTTCCGCCCTCCGCCCTCCCCCTTACCCCAACCGCACCATCAACACCGCCAGGTCCGCGGGCGTGATGCCGCTGATCCGGCCCGCCTGCGCCAGGTCCACCGGCCGCACCCGCGCAAACTTCTCCCGCGCCTCCGCACGCAGGTGCTCCACCGCGTGAAAATCGAAGTCGGCCGGGATGCGATGGGCCGCCAGACGCTGCTGCCGCTCGATGTCCAACTGCTGCCGGGCCACGTAGCCGGCGTACTTCGTGTCGTAGGTCACTTGCCGGGCGACTTCCGCCCCGACGGCCGCCAACGCCGGCAGACCTTCAACCAACTCCTCCCACGTTATCTCCGGCCGCCGCAAGAGCTGGGCCGCCGCAAGTCCGTCGCAGCGGGTGCTCTCCAGAAGCTGCTCGATCCGCCGGATCTCGTCCTGCTTCTGCTGAAGCCGCTGCCACCGCGGCTCATCGACCAGGCCCGCGCGACGACCCAACGGCGTCAGACGCCGATCCGCATTGTCGTGGCGCAGCAGCAAGCGGTACTCGGCGCGGCTGGTGAACATGCGATAGGGCTCGTCGACGCCGCGGGTCACCAGGTCGTCGATCATCACGCCGAGATAGGCCTCGTCGCGGCGGAGGATCAGGGGCGCGCGACCCTGGAGGGCGGCCGCGGCGTTGGCCCCGGCCAGGAGCCCCTGGGCGGCCGCTTCCTCGTAGCCGGTGGTGCCGTTGAGCTGGCCGGCCAGGTACAGCCCGGCGACCTGCTTGGTCTCCAGCGAGAGTTGCAACTGGTCGGGCGGGGCATAATCGTACTCGATCGCGTAGCCGTAGCGGACGATTTCCGCCCGCCGCAGGGCCGGAATCGCCCGCACCATGGCGTCCTGCACGTCGCGGGGCAGGCTCGTCGAGAGGCCGTTGACGTAGACCTCGCCGCTGGTGCGTCCCTCGGGCTCCAGGAATAATGCGTGGCGCGGCTTGTCGGCGAAGCGGACGATCTTGGTCTCCAGCGACGGGCAGTAGCGCGGCCCGGTCGCCTGGATCTGGCCGGTGTACAGCGGCGCGCGGTGCAGGTTCGCCCGGACCAACTCGTGCAGCTCCGGCGTCGTGTAGGTGATCCAGCAGGGCAACTGCCGGCAGTCGATCCGCTCGGTGAGGAAGGAGAAGGGTTCCGGCTCGGCGTCGCCGGGCTGAAGCTCGGTTTCCTCGTAGTCGATGGTTGCGGCGGCCAGCCGGGGCGGCGTGCCGGTCTTGAAGCGGGCCAGCCGAATGCCCAGGCGCTCCAGGGCCCGGCTCAGGCCCTCGCCGGTCGCCTCGCCCATGCGGCCGCCCGGCGAGGTGGTCTGGCCGATATGGAGCAGGCCGCGCATGAATGTGCCGGCGCAAAGAATGACCGCCGCGGCCCGATAGACCTTGCCGCCGGCGACGCGAACGCCGCAGACGCGCTGCTTACCGCCGCTGGTTTCCACCACGAGGTCCTCGACGGTCTCCTGGCGGAGCGCCAATCCCGGCTGCTCTTGGCAGAGGCGGCGGATTTCCTCTTGATAGGCCCGCTTGTCGGCCTGCGCCCGCGGGCCGTGCATCGCCGGCCCCTTGCTGCGGTTGAGCATGCGGAAGTGGATGGCGGTGGCGTCGATGGCGCGGGCCATGAGTCCGCCCAGGGCGTCGATCTCGCGGACCAGTTGCCCCTTGGCCAGGCCGCCGATGGCTGGATTGCAGCTCATCTGGGCGATGGTGTCGAGGTTGCTCGTGAGCAATGCGGTCCGCGCGCCGTAGCGTGCTGCCGCCGCGGCCGCCTCCGTGCCCGCATGGCCGCCGCCGACCACCAGGATGTCGAAATCGTAAGGAGTGCCCATCTGGTCCATGATAAAGGGGCGAGGGGCCAGGGGCCAGGGGAAAAAGGGCGAGGGCGGAGGGCGGAAGGGGGAGGGCCAAAAAAAAGCCCCCGCACTGCGCGGGGGGCTGCGTGACGAGCGACGGTGAATGGGGCGGGTGCGGCCGCTCAGTTGGCCGTTCGTCGCCGCCGCATCCAGGCGGCCGCCAAGGCGGTCAATCCGCCGACGACCAACAGGGCCAGCGTGCCCGGCTCAGGAATGGCGGCGGCGGAAAAGACGCTGTCGGCAAACTGGTAGGGCCCCGTCAGACTGTCTCGGTTTGCATAGGCCCAGTTGGTCATGTCCAAGTTCAGGTCGAAGACGTAGTAGCCGGCGGTGGCGGGGTTGCTGCTGGTGCTCTCAAATACCCCCGTGTACGTTCCGGTCACGCCGGTGGGCTGGTCGGTGGAGGTGATGGCGCCGTCCTCGTACGTCCCATTCAAGCCGGTGGCCGTCAAGTCGAGGTCATACGAGAGATAGATGCCGGCGTCGTCCGTGTTCGACTGGAGGCTGAAGCGGGCGTAAGCGTTATCGTAGTCCGCATTTGCCCCGCTCACCGCCAAATTGAACGTCGTCCAGTTCGTGCCGTCGAAGCCGGAGAAGCCCATCGAGGCGTTGGTGGTCGTGGCGGCGGTCGGGTCGTAAAGCTGGAGGAAGCCGATGCCGGTGTTGCCGTGGGTGTTTCCGTAACCGGGGATGCCCGAGGGATCGGTCGTGTACCACCACGACCCCATGACGATGGTCATGTTGCCGCTGTCGTAGCCGTTCAGGATGTACAGCGATAGGTCGCGGTCGCCAATGTTGATGGTGGTGCCGTTGGTGGCGCCGAGGTAATCGCTCTGGGTGGGGTAGTAGACGGCCGTGCCCGTGTACCCGAAGCGGTCGGTGCAGGCGGCGCCAAACGATTGGGCGTAGCCGCTGGACGCGATCGAAAGCAACCCAACCTGAAGAAGACCGAGGGCAAACATCGTCGCACACCTTCTCATCAGACACCTCCCCATGTTGTAGCCGGCACGCGGCCGGAAGGAATAAGGCAAAGCAAGCTCTAAGTGTCTCCCGTTGTGTGGTTATTGCCGCGTTCGGAAGAGCACGAGGCATCTGCGGCAAAACCTCAAGATATCCCTAATTTGCCCCAGGTCTCCCAATCTGTCTAGGGCCGCTCTGGGGCTCCTTGGGGCTCGTTGGGGCTGCATTGGGGACAGGGGGCGGGGGGGTGGGGAGGGCGGAGGGCGGAAGGGGAAAAAGCCCCCGCACTGTGGGCGGGGGGCTGCCCACGTTTTCGCTCCCGCTTGACCCCGATGGATCGAGTACCTACACTGAAATCGCGATCCATCACACGGGGGCGCGCGAACCATGAGCCCGTTGGACGACCCTTTTCCGGGGATCGCGAGCCTTCCGGGGGTCTGCGGCGGGGAGCCCTGCATCGTGCGGACGCGGATTCCCGTCTGGGTCCTGGAGCAATCGCGGCGGCGCGGCATCTCCGAGGCCGATCTACTGCGGAACTACCCGACCTTGCGGGCCAAGGACCTCGCCAACGCCTGGGCGTATGTCCGCGCCCACCGCGAGGAAATCCAACGGCAGATCCTGGAAAACGAAGGGGCGTAGGCCATCGGCTGGCACAGGAGCTTGGCGCATGCCGTGGCAGTTTTCGATCAAATCGCTTCTGATTTTTGCGACGGTCTTTGCCGTGTTCCTGTCGTTCTTTCGAGTCGTCGGTTGCGCGAATGCCTGCTGGGCGATCGGGCCGTCACTTCTCATTGCCGGGTTTACTTGGGCGCTCTGCTGGATTGCCAAGGATACCAGGGGCCGCGTCCGGCTGCTCTCCGTCGCACGCGATGCGGCACTGGGCGCCATCATCGCAGGGCTGATTTGTGTCTACGGGAACCAACTCGACCTCGCCAAGCTGGACCTCTCAGGGATTGCTAAGTTTTGGTCGCAGGAAAGTCACGCATTCTACGATTTTGCGATTTTTGGCGGCCTTGTCGGCGCGATAACGGGCGCGTTTCGGAGCTTCCTCAAGCACGGTCCCGATGTACAACGGGAAACGCCGCCGGGCGGTGAGTCGCCAGATGGTCCGATGGGAGCCGCTCAGCATTCCTGAGGGCTGATTGTTCTCATGTCCATCGAGGAGTTGTTCAGGTCACGGCTGGATTTCCCGCAGCAGTTCGTCCCGCCGGGCCGGGCGACACTCGGCTTGCTGGAACTGGCGATCAGCGTCCGCGATGTCCGCGGCCAGTTCCGCACGGCGCTGCTCGATCAGGCGGCGATTGAGGATCTCCACCAGAACCTCTTGCTCCTCCAACGACAGGCTGCCGGCAGCCTCAAGAATGTCGGCGAAGGGCGGTGTGTTTTCCATTATCGTGACCTGTATGCAAACGGCGAGGGTCATCTGCGGCGGGCGAGCCGCCCGCATCTATCCCAAGCATATCTCGTGCGCCGGGGCGGCGTCAAGGCACAGGCGGATGGCCGCGGTAAAGTGTGCCACTGGCTCCGCCAGGATTCGCGGCCTTCTTCTTTCTGCCGCTCCCCAGACCGCTTTTTCCCCTTGAAATTGGGCCAGCCGAGGGACTATAACGGCGGAGGAGTTAGAAGCGAGGAGTTAGGAGTCAGAAGCTGGGGAGCCCGATGGCCCCCCGCGCCTCTGCGTCTCCGCGCGAGCCCTGTCCGCTTGCCACGAGGTCGAACAAAATGAATCAACCTATCGGAACCCAACTTGTGGCAGGGCGGGATCGGCGCCAGTGCAACACGTCCCCAGGAAGTTGTATGAAGTTGCGCGAAGGAGCGTCGCAGCAAATGGCGGCGCAAGAGACGTTTACGACGGGGCCGCCCGACGTAAAAAGTCGAACGCCAAAGTATACGTTGCACAAGCTAAGGATGAAGGATCAAGGATGAAGGATCAAGGAGGAAGGGGCTCACGTGGGGGCGCGGGGAAGGCAGGCCAGGTTTCATCCTTCATCCTTCATCCTTCCTTCCCCCCTCACGCCGCCACGTCAATCGGGCCGCGGGGACACTTGAGTTGGAAGAGGCCAAAGACCTCCTGCTCGGTCAGGCCAAGCTTGCCGGGCCGGTCGGCGCCGGCGAAGATCGCCTCGAACAAATCGCGCTTCTCCTGCAAAATGCGGTCGATCCGCTCCTCGATCGAATCGAGGACCAGGAACCGCGAGACCGTCACCGGGCCGGCTACGCCGATGCGATGGGCGCGGTTGATCGCCTGGTCCTCCACCGCCGGGTTCCACCAGCGATCGAAGAGAAACACGTAGCCGGCGAACTGCAAATTCAGGCCCACGCCGCCCGCCCCGTAACTCATCAGCAGCACGTGCGCCGTCGGGTCGTCGCGGAAGCGGCGGATCACGTCGTCGCGGCGGCGGGTGGGGATGCGGCCGTGATAGCCCAGCGGGCCGAAGCGCGCCAGCGGACGGAGCAGGCGCTCAATCGTCTGCACCCATTGGCTGAAGACGATGGCCTTGCGTCCGCTGCCGGCGATCTCTTCGAGGTCGGCCTCGAGGCGTTCGAGTTTCGAGCTGGCCCCGCCGGCCGGATCGAAGTTGCAGATCTGCTTCAGCCGCAGCACCAACTCGAAGACGTGCTGGATCGTCAAGTCGCCGCCCAGGGACGTGAGGCGGACGATGCCCTCGTTCTCGGCCAGCTCGTAGGCCGCCCGCTGCGGCGGGGTCAGTTCCAGCTCGGCGTCGCGGAAGAGCTTGGGGGGCAGGTCGGAGAGCACCTGCTCCTTGGTCCGCCGCAGGACGTGGTCGCTGACCATACCGCCGAGCCGCCGCGGCTTCATCTTGGGCGAAAGGAAGCCGGGGGCCAGGAACTCGAAGATGCCCACCAGGTCGTCGGCGCTGTTTTCCACCGGGGTGCCGGTGAGGGCCCAACTGCGGCGGCGGGCGATCGAACGGACGACCTCGCTGGTCGTGCCGGCGAGGTTCTTGATCCGCTGGGCCTCGTCGAGCACGACGAGGTCGAAGCGGGGACAGGGGCCGCCGACGCCATCGAGCGCGTCGCGGTCGCGGCAGAGCAACTCGTAATTGGCCAGCCGCAGCGGCACGTCCGGCAGCCGCCACTGCCACAGCCGCCGCGCCTGGTCGCCTTCGATCACCAGCACGGGGATCTCCGGGGCCCAAAGGTTCAGCTCCCGCTGCCAGTTGGTTACCAGCGACTTGGGGCAGACCAGCAAGACGCTTTGCACTTCGCCGCGGCGGAGCAAGAGGCGGATGGCGGTGATGGCCTGCATGGTTTTGCCTAAGCCCATCTCGTCGGCCAGCACCGCGGCGTGGCGGGGGTAGAGGAAGGCCACGCCCTCGAATTGGAAGGGGAAGGGCGCAAAGGGCATGGCCAATGACCGCTCGGCCAGCAGCGATTCCAGCGAGGGCTGGAGGAGGTAGTGCAGGCGGTCTTGCAGTTTGATCACGTCGGCCGGCGGCTTGATGCGGGTACTTCCCTGCGGCCGGACCGCGGCGGCGGCCGGCAAGGCCGCGGCGTGCGGCACGGCGGGCAGATCGGCTTGTTCTGCCACGGGAAAGAAGAAGCCCCGCACCCGGACTTCCGTGGTGGTGATCGGAATCGAGATGGCCCGCGGCGGCGGCGCGTCCAGCCGCAGGGCGTGTATCCGCGGGGCAAGCGGCGGGCCGAGGGACTGGCCGCACGCCGTGGCGGAGAGGCTCGCCCGGAGCGATAGGTCGATGCCGGATACCGCCGGCCGCGGTGGCGCGAACCAACTAAAAATCGTCATCTCGCGGCCTGCTGTGCCTCCTCGATGGCTTCCCGGATGCGCCCAAACGGCTCGGCTAGGTCGAACGACTCGCTCAGTTCGGCCAGCCGGCCGGCGATCAGCGGCGAGTCGGCCTCCGACTCGGCGGCCACCGCCAGCGTGTTTCGCCCCACGCGGAAGGTCCGCAGATGCCCCTGGTCGGCAGTCTCCGGGGGCAAGACCAAGGCCACGGGAGTGGAAACCAGTTCGCGGACGGCCAGGGCGGGCAGACAATCGGTGCAGACGACCAGCGGCTCCGTCTTGGCCTGCTCCAGGAGCGTTCCGCCGATCTGCTCGCCATACAAGAACGACTCCAGCGTCGGCCCGTAGAGGATTTGCTGGGCTCGATTGGGCTTGATCGGGGCCGTGCAATAGAACTCCAGGGGGCGGCCCGCCAGGTTCAGCAGCAGATAGCCGCCGAACAGGCCGTGGTCGGGATCGTCCAGCACGGTCAAAAAGCCCAATGCCGGCTTGGGGGGGGTATTTTTGGTGTCCATCGGTGATTCCTTCTCAGTGCATCTACCGCAATATTCCCAAGCCATCCAGATTATTGCCATTGACGGTGCCAGGCGGATGGTGAATCGGGTGGGGGTGGCAGGCGACTTTAGCCCGGATTGACCACATCCCGTGTCTGGAGTCGGGTGGGGGACCCGGTAACAAGAGTGGAAAAGGGCCTTGTTGCGTCGTGTGGAAAAAAGAAGTTCGACCGAACCCTCGACTTTTTCATCGCTTTCTGTTTATACTGAAGGATGAAAGGAAGAGCGGTCATGAGCCAAGAGCAGTCCCGATCACGCACGCCTCTGTACAGCCAGATCGAGGTCTCGCCCGGTGCCGGCTTCGGGGCGGCGGCGCATGGAGCCCGCGGGGCGGACACCGAGCAGACCCATCTCTTGAGGCAGTTGATTTCCGGTCAGGATAGGCAAAACGAGTTGCTCGAGGAGTTGGTCAATCAGCTTGGGGCGGCGCAGAAGCAGCGGGCCGTCGAGTTGGGGCAATGGAAGCAGGCCAATCCCCACTTGGCGCGGAGTTGCCGGCTGGCGGCCGAGGCCCTGAGCAAGATCCAAACCGAGTTTCTCGACAGCCTGACCCAAGAGGTCCGCGACAACTACGACGCGCTGATCGACGGGGAGTTCATGCTCAACGAGTTCGTCGATCGGTTCGGCCCGCGGCTGGCCCATCTGAACGGGCTCTTGCAGGTCCTTTCTCAGTTGAGCGCGACTCCGACGCCGGCCAATGCGCCCAATTCGCCGTGACATGGCGGCAGGTGTGGCGTTTCATCGCCCTTGGGCGCGGCGACGCGCGGCGATACTGCTGGGCCTCTTGATCATCTGTCTGGCAGCCGGCTGTGGCGACCACGGCACGACAGACCAGCGGCCCGCGGCCGGCCCGGAGGCATCCCGCGCGGGTGCCACTGCTGGCTTGCCCAGCAGTGCCGGAAACACGGTTGGGCAAGCCAACCGTGGCACCCTCCAAGCCAGGCCGGTCGGGGCACCGTCAGGACCGGTTTCCTCGCGCCCGGCGGCAACCGCACCCGACCAGGGCTGGCCGCTGTTTCGTGGCGACAGCCAGGCCACCGGCGTGACCAAGGGCACGCTGCCGGAGCGATTGCAGTTGCTCTGGACCTTCTCGACCGAGCACGGCGGTTTCAAAGCAACCGCCGCCATCGACCGCGGCACGGTCTATGTCGGCTCGACCGACGGCAATCTCTATGCCGTCGGGCTGGCCGACGGGAAGCGGCGTTGGGCGATGCCGACCGACTTGGGATTCACGGCCGCGCCCGCAGTGCGCGACGGCCGGGTCTACATCGGCGACAACGAGGGCTGGTTCTATTGCGTCAACGGCCGCTCGGGCGAGGTAAAATGGCGATTCAAGACCGGATACCGCATCAACGCCAGCGCCAACTTCGGCGACGATTGCGTGCTCTTCGGCTCCCAGGATTTCAATCTCTACTGCCTGCGGACGGCGACGGGCGAGGTGGCCTGGAAGTATGAGACGGGCGATGAAGTCTGGTCGTTTCCCGCGGTCCGCGACGGCCGGGTCTATGCCGCCTGCTGCGATGCCCAGTTGCACGTCATCGATTTGGCCCGGGGCACGGCGACCGCCCGGATCGATCTTACGTGGCCGACGTGTTGCGCCGCCGCCATGCTGGGCGAAACCGTCTTCGTCGGCAGCGACGACGACCTCCTGATGGCCGTCGACCTGGTGAAAAAGCGCGTCCTCTGGCGGCACGAAGAAAAGAACGACGCGATCGTCTTCCTGTCCTGCGCGGCCGTGACGCCGCAGGCGGTGATCATCGGCGGGCGGGACAAGGCGATCCATGCCCTGGACCCCAAGACGGGCCGCGCGCTCTGGCGATTCCCCACCCGGGGGCGCGTGGACAGCTCGCCGGTCATCGTCGGCCAGCGGGTCTTTGTCGGCTCGGGCGACGGCCGCGTGTATGGACTGGACTTGAAATCGGGCAAGGAGGTGTGGCGATTCAACGCGGGCGCGGCCGTCTTGGCCTCGCCCGCAGTCGCCGCCGGGCGCCTGGTGATCGGCGCCGAAGACGGCAACCTTTACTGCTTCGGCGCAAAATAATTTATGCCGCCCGCGACCGTTATTATCTCCGAGGGATTCCAGCTCGATGCGGCGGCCGCGCTGGCCGCGCGGTTCGGTCTCGACGTGCTCGTGGTGCCGCCGTTGAACGACCTGGCGCCCGACGGGCCGGCCCTCCAGCGGCTGCGGCTCGTCGAGGGCGACATGATCGTCGTAGCCGGGCTCTATCCCCGCGCCGCCTATTGGCTGCTGCGGGCCCACGGCATCAACGGCCGGCTTGGGCAAACCACTCCCCTCTCCCTTCTCGGGAGAGGGTCCGGGGGTGAGGGCGTTTTGCGGTCGAAGAGTGAATCGGCTTCGCCGCGGACGATTTGGTGCCTGGACCTCCGCCAGTGTGGCGACCCCGAGTCGCTGGCGGCAGAGGTCGCGCGGATTCTCGCCGTCGGCGGCCCGACCACCGGTGCCGGGCGCGTGGAAGTGCTGGAAGCCGACGCGTCCGTCCTGCCGCGGTGGTATCCGGTGATCGACTACGACGCCTGCACGAACTGCCTGGAGTGCCTGAATTTTTGCCTCTTCGGGGTTTTCGGCCTCGACGAGGCGGGCCGGATCATGGTCGAGTTGCCCGACGCCTGCCGCAACGGTTGTCCGGCGTGCGCCCGCGTCTGTCCTTCCCTGGCGATCCTGTTTCCCGTCCACGGCGACGCGGCGATTGCCGGCGGCGAATTGCCCCCCGCCCCGCTGGCCGGCGACGACCTCGACCGGCTGGTGGACGAGTTGGATCGCAGCGAGTTGTAGCGGCCTGCCCTGACAGGCAAATCGCCTTTGCTGTCATTGCCACACAATTTTTGCGTTCGGCAACGCCTTCCGAAGGTCTCTCACACCCACACGGCTGACATTGGTCCCCCTGAGGTCCAGCACTTGGAGTTGTGGCAACCTTTTGAGGTGTTGCAGCCCGGCATCGCCGACCTTGGTATTATCCAGGTTCAGGTGATCGAGCCAAGTTAATTCTGTAAGGTGGTCCAACCCGGCGTCGGTCACCCTGGTGTGGTCGAGACGCAGCTCTTGGAGTTGGGTCAGTCCTTTGAGGTGTTCCAACCCCGCGTCGCCGACATTGGTACTGTTGAGGAACAGCCAGCCTAATTTGATCAATTCCTCGAGGTGCTGTAGCCCGGCGTCGCTGACCTTGGTGCCACCGAGGTTCAACTCTTGGAGTTGGGTCAACCCCTTGAGGTGTTCCAACCCGGCGTCGCTGACGTTCGTACTCCCGAGATCCAGCAACTGGAGTTTGGTCAATCCTTCGAGGTGCTGCAGCCCGGCGTTACTAACTGCAGTGCCCCTAATTCTACAGCGCAGGAATGATATTGCGTAATTCAGCGAATTTGGCGAAACTACCGCCATCCACCACGGAGGGCTTGGCATGGATGCGGAAGAGATTCGCCGATTGAAACCGATGCTGACACGTT
>JBKQVT010000002.1:0-4331 GCA_052139835.1 Thermoguttaceae bacterium | reverse complement strand
CCGCGACGCCGGCCCCACCCTGAGTTGTTCTGTTCCTAACCTATTACCAAGGGGACATTTCTATCCGTGAGAAAGAGGGGACATTTCTACCTGTGTACAACAGTGCGCCCCGCCCGCGGTTCACTTTTCCCCACGGCCGTGCTACACTGATCCTCTATGAGCACCCTGACGATCAAGAAAGACCGCGGCGAACTGGACTTCCTGGCCCTGGGGGCCCTCATCCATCGGCTCGATCCGGGCACGGTCCCCTTCCGCAAGGCGCGGACGGTCGAAATCCACGTCTCCGGCGGCGAATACAACGTGGCGGCCAACCTGGCCGACTGCTTCGGGCTCCGTAGCGGCATCGCCACCGCCATGGTCCGCTATGGCATCGGCGAGTTGGTCGAAACCCGCGTCCGCGAGACGGGCGTCACGCCCTTCTACAAGTGGTTCGAGCACGACGGCGTCCGCGGCCCGAATATCGCCACCGTCTATAGCGATCGCGGCCAAGGGGTCCGCCCGCCCGTGGTCTTCTACAACCGCGCCAATGAGGCGGCCGCCCTGCTCAATCCCGGCGACTTCGACTGGCCCGGCATCTTCGCCCGCGGCGCGCGCTGGTTCCATTGCGGCGGGATCTTCACCGCGCTTTCCGAGAGCACCTCGGAGTTGGCCCTGGAGGCGTTTCGGGCCGCGCGGGCCGCCGGCAGCGTGACCTCCTTCGACCTGAACTATCGCGCCAAGCTCTGGGCCGCCCGCGGCGGCGAGGCCCGCGCCCAGGAGGTCTTCCGCCGCGTCGCCGCCGAGGTCGACGTGCTCTTCGGCAACGAGGAAGACCTGCAGCGCGGCCTGGGATTGGCCGGGCCGGAGGTCCACGGGCAGTCGAAGCTGGAGCCGGCCGCCTTCTTCCAGCTCATCGAGCAGGTGTTGCAAAAGTATCCGAACATCAAAATGGTGGCCACCACGCTCCGCGCGGTGCACGCGGCCAATCGCCACGATTGGGCGGCCGTGATGTGGCTCGACGGCCGGCAGTATGCCACGCCCACGATGCAGTTGGACGTGCTCTGCCGCATCGGCGGCGGCGACGGCTTCGCGGCCGGGCTGATCTACGGCCTGCTGGCCGGCCGGCCGCCCGAGGAGGCCCTGCGGCTGGGCTGGGCCCACGGCGCGCTGGTGACGACCTTTCCCGGCGACGTCAGCATGGCGAAGCTGGCCGAGGTCGAGGCCCTCGCCCAGGGCGGCACGGCGCGGGTGCAGCGCTAGGACGCGAATTCGGATTTTTTCCAGCCCCCAGTCCCTAGCCCCCAGCCCCTATCCTTTGAGGAGCATCCGCAACTCCTTGCCGCCGGAGAGCCAGTAGACGCCACAGTAGACCACGGCGCCGAGGGTCATGGGGACGGCCAGTCGCAGGACTTCATTGACCAGCCCGGGGGCGGGCGGAATCCAGTGCAGGGCGGCCGCGGCGGCCAGCGCCATCAGGAGCGTGGCTAGGAGCGTCCGCACCGCCGTGGCCGCCAGGGCGCGGCCTTGGAGCGGGGCCCGGTAACGGGCGAAGATCGCCGCGAGCACCAGCACCTCGACCGCGGCCGAGATGGCGGTCGAGACGCCTAGCCCGGCCTCGCGAAGCGGCGTCCAGATCAGCGTCAGGTTCAAGGCCAGGTTCAAGGCGACCACCACGGCCGCCACCCGCACCGGCGTGGCGCAGTCGCCCAGGGCATAGAAGCCGCGGACCATCACCGGCGAGGCGCAATAGGCCCAAACGCCCAGGGCATAGGCGGCGATCATGTCGGCCACGCGGGCGGTGTCGAACGAGGTGAAGGCGCCGTTTTGGAAGATCCGCGCCACCGGATGTGCCAGCACGATCAGTCCCACCCCGGCCGGCACGCTCAGGCACAGCACCAGCCGCAGCCCCAGCGAGAGGTCGGCCCCCAGGCGGTCGCGACGGCCGTGGGCGGCGTGCCGGCTCAACAACGGAAAGATCGAGGCGGCCACGGCCATGCCCACGATCCCCAGGGGAAACTGGTACATCCGCTCGCCGTAGGAGATGGCCGCCGCCGCCCCTTGCTCGAGCGGGTAACGAACTGCCCCGCCGAGCCAGGGAATCTGTTGCGGGCCGTCGGGCGCGGCGGCCAGCCCCCAGGCGATCAGGCTGTCGGTAAAGGTGTTGATCTGCGTGACCGCCAGGCTGAAGAGCATGGGAGTGAGCGTGCGGCTGATCTGCGCCATGGCCGTGCGGCTGGCCGCCCAGTGGTATTGGAAGCGGAAGCCCAGGCGATACAAGGCCGGCAGTTGCACGCCCAACTGGAGCACGCCGGCGATGAGGATCGAGACGGCCACGACGTAGGCCTGCGCCTGATGGTTGGGGGCCCAGAAGGGCGCGATCACCCAAACGCCCGTCAGCCAGCAGAGGTTCAGCACCGTGGGCGTCAGCGCGGGGACGGTGAACTGGCCCAGGGCCTGGAGCGTGGCGGTCACCTGGGCGGCCAGGCAGATCACGAGCATGTAGGGCAACAGCGTGGCGCTGAGCCCCAGCAACAGGCCGGTTCCCGGCGCATGGCTCCCCAGCAGCCAGATTCCCGCCAGGATCGCCTCGCCGATCAGCACCAGCCCGGTCAGGAGCACGGCCAGCCAGACCATCATCGTGCTGGCCAGTTGCCAGGCCGTCCGGCGGTCTTTTTCCAGCAGGCCGGAGAGGACCGGCAGATAACCGGCGGTCAAGGCGCCTTCGCCGAAGAGCTGGCGAAAGAGATTGGGAACGCGAAAGGCAATGACCAAGGCGTCGGCCACTCCGCTCAGGGCAAAGAGGGCCGCCGTGGCCAGGTCGCGGACCAATCCCAGCGCGCGGCTGGCCAGGGTGCCCAGGACGATGACGCGGGCGCCGGCGATCAGGGGGTTTTGCTGTGGGGGTCGCATCGATGGGTCATGGTAAGCGATTGGCGGGGAATTGCCAACGTGGAAAAGGCCCCCTCAGCGGCCGCCGCCGAGCCACCACGTCAACACGATGCCCACCACCCCGCCGGAGATCGTGCCGGCCGCGCCGATGGCCGACCAGAAGACCCGGCTGCCGATCTCGCGAACCGATTTCAGCACCACCACCTCCATGCTGACCTCCGCGATCCGCTCGCTGAGCGTCTGTCGCACCTCGTTGATCTCCTGCTGGACTTCGCCGAGGCGGTCGCCGAGGGCCGGCTTGCCGTTGCCGCCCAGCACGAAGGGGCGGCACGACTCGCAGGCTGCCAGGCTCTTGGCCACCGCGCTGCTGAGTTCACCGATCTTTTCCACCAGCTCGTCGATCCGCTGGTGCAGTCGGGCGATGTCGGGGGAAGTCATGAGTAGGGACCAGGGGCCAGGGGAATTCTTAGGTCTTAGGTCTTGGGGCTTGGGGCTTGGGGCTGAGACCTAAAACCTAAGTCCTAAGACCCAAAACCCTTTCCTCAAATTGTTCTTCGCTCCAATATAACGTGCAGATGTAGCGGGCGAAGGCGGGGTCGGCAAAATGGCCGGGCTCGACCTCCTCGTCGTCCAGCGCGGGGCGGGGCGTGCGGCCGCCGGCGCGGCAGGCGAAATTCAGCAGCCCCGAACAGTCCCGCGGAAAATCCTCGGCCGGATCGTCGGGCCGCCGCGGCGCCAGCCCGCCGAACACCTTGTGCGCCGCATCGCCGAAGAGCTGCCCCCAACCGTACGGCGTGCCGGTGGCGCGGAGCATCGCCGTCCAGGCGACCGTGGGGCGAAAAGGCCGCCGCACCCGATACACGTCGTAAAACCCCGGCCAACGCTTCACCTGGCTGCTCAGCGTCACCAGGTGGCTCTCCCGCCATTGCCGGGCCTCGGCCAGCATCAACACGCCGCCGCACCAGCCGAGCATCGTGGCATGGACGTAGGGGGAGCCCGTGCCCAGGGCAATGAGTTGATTGGAGGGCCGCGCGTCCGGCCGGCTCAGGGCAATGTCGCCGGTGAGAAGCCGCCGGCGAAAGGCGGCGTAGACGACCCTGTGGTTGGGCGTCGCGGTCGCTGGGGCGGTGGGGGTAGTCGCTAGTGTATCCATGGGGGGGCTCCGTGGTTTTTCGCCGTATTGACGTAACGCCGACCAGTATGGCAAAACGAGTGGCTCAATTTCAAGATGAAGAAATTGAGGGGAAGAAGTGCTTAGGTAACCCGCAGCAAATAGTCTACCCGGACCTGGGCTGAATCACGAGGCTCCATTTCGGGAGGGAAGCTGCGCGTTCGTGGCGGGCGGCAATGGGGCGGAACAGACACGGCGACAGCCGAACGCCGGTCTCGTAGACCCGGTCCAGTAGATGCACGAGTGGGGCCACGCCTCGCCACGTCATCGTCTTGGCCCAGTCCAAGGCGGT
>JBKQVT010000001.1:0-15640 GCA_052139835.1 Thermoguttaceae bacterium | reverse complement strand
TTGCAATGGATTGTCAGGCGTAGCAGGAAGACCGCATACCTGACATACGGGTTCTTTGGGTTTTTGGATGTATCGTACTGGCTTTCGTCGGCAGAACGTGTTCCACTCGGGCGCAGTCAAAAAGACGCGGCCATCAAAGCCTTTGTTCCGTGCTATCTTCATCCGTTGACGCATCCTCCGGTCCAAGCGATTGCTGCCCGGCGTTGCTGGCGCCAAAACGGCATGTGAACCTTTGCCGTTCCCCTTAAGAATCAATGCTTGAAATGCCGCCGCCCCGTGAAGATCATGGGCACGCCGTGGCGGTTGCAGGCGGCGACCACGTCCGGGTCGTTGCGCGAGCCGCCGGGCTGAATCACGGCAGCTACGCCCACCGCGGCGGCAGCCTCGATCGAATCCGGGAAAGGAAAGAAGGCGTCGGAGGCCATCACCGACCCGCTCACGCGATCGCCCGCCTTCTTGATGGAAATCTCCACCGAATCGACGCGGCTCATCTGCCCGGCCCCGGCGCCCAACAACATGCGGTCCTTGGCCAGCACGATGGCGTTGGACTTCACGTGCCGGACCATCGCCCAGGCGAAACGCAGGTCGGCCAACTGGGCCGCCGCCGGCTGGCAGTCGGTCACGACCTTCCACTCGTCCTCGGGGTCAGGCAGCACGTCGGCATCCTGCACCAGCAGGCCGCCGTCCAAGACGCGATAGGCCCAGCGGGCGGCCGGCCTGGCGATCGGCCCGGCGGCCATCAGGCGCACGTTGGCCTTCCACTTGGGCACCGTGGTGAGGATCGTGAGGGCCTCGGGCTCGAATTCGGGGGCCAGGATCGCCTCGACGAACAGGCCCGGTTCGGTGAGCACATGGGCCGTGGCCGCATCGACCTTGCGATTCAGCCCCAGCACGGAGCCGAAGGCGCTGAGCGGGTCGCCCGCCATGGCCCGCTGGAGGGCCTCGGCCAGCGTGGGGGCCTCGGCGGCGCCGCAGGGGTTGTTGTGCTTGATGACCACCGCGGCCGGATCGTGGAAGTCGCGGACCATGGCCAGGGCGCTGTCGAGGTCGAGCAGGTTATTGTAGGAAAGCTCTTTGCCGTTGAGTTGCCGGGCGGTGACCACGCTGGCCCCTTCGCTCTGGGCAGCCGCATAGACGGCCCCCTCCTGGTGCGGATTCTCGCCGTAGCGGAGCACCTGTTGCCGCTGGAAACCCAGGTGCAGCGTGCCGGGAAAGCGGCCTTCGGCTGTCACGCCGGCGAAATAGTCGGCGATGGCCCGATCGTAAAGGGCCGTGTGGGCGAAGGCCTCGCCGGCCAGCTTTCGCCGCAGTTCCAGCGTGGTGCGGCCGTCGGCCCGGATCTGCCGGAGGATCTCGCCGTACTGCCGCTGGTCGGTGGCGATCGTGGTGAAGGCATGGTTCTTGGCCGCCGCGCGGACCATCGTCGGCCCGCCGATATCGATCTGCTCGACGGCCTCTTCGAGCGTCACGCCCGGCTTGCGGATCGTGGTCTCGAAGGGGTAGAGATTGACAACCACCAGTTCGAAGGTGAGGATGCCGTGTTCGGCCAGGGCCCGCATGTCCTCGGGGTTGTCGTGCCGGCAGAGGATGCCGCCGTGGACCTTGGGATGCAGGGTCTTGAGCCGCCCGTGCATCATCTCGGGGAAGCCCGTGTAGTCCGAAACGTCGCGGACCGGGATGCCTTCGGACTCGAGGTGTTTGCGGGTTCCGCCGGTGCTGAAGATTTCCACGCCGGCGGCGACCAGGGCGCGGGCGAAGTCGGCCAGGCCGAGCTTGTCGCTGACGCTGACCAGCGCGCGTTGAATCGGGGGGGACTGCATGGCGGCTCCTTTTCGCGGGGCGTGATGGGCCGGCGTCGTGACAGAAGCGACGTCGTCCCCGCGAACCACCACCCTAGCAATTTCAGGAGAAATGTCAACCGCCGCCGGGCGGATTAGCTGCTGGCGTCGGCGTCCTTGGCCGCCTTGCCCTTGGGCTTCTTGGCCGGCTTGGCCGGCTTTTCGCCGGCCGGGGCCTTGGGTTTCGGCGTGGGCTTGGGCCGGGGGTGGTCTTGGTCGGGCTCGGCCTTGGGTTTCCGGGCGGCGGGCGGCTTCTCCGCCTCCTCCTTCTTCTTCAGCTTGCGGTCCTGGTCGTGCACCAGGGGCTGCGATTGCTCGATTTCATGGAGGCATTGCACCAGGCCGCGGTCGGTGGCCAGGTAGAGGCGGTCGGTCTCCGTGTTGAGCAGCTTCTGCGGCAGCAACTCGGTGGGGAGGAAGTCCAGCAGCGCGCCGGTATTGGCGTCCAGGACCTCGGTTCGCCCGGCGCGATCGGCGGCATAGACCCGTTGTTTGCTGGCGGCGATGAACTGGGAGATATCGGGGGCCGTCCAGAGCTGCTTGCCGAGCTTAGTGTCGCAGCAGAACAGGCCGCCGAGCTGGGTGACGACGAAGACACGATTCTCGATCACGGCCGGCGGCTGGTAGACTGGTCCGGAGGTGGGGAACTTCCACAGCATGTCGCCGCGGACTTCCGAGACCGCGTAGACGTAGCCGTTGGTCGAGGTGGCGAAGATCACGCCCGCATCGCCGCGGACTTTGGGGTCGGGGTTCGGCAGCCGGTAGGCGAGCTTGGCGAGGATGGCCGCGTCGGTCTTCAACTCGTACTTCAGCGGCATGACGGTCAGGTCCCCGTGGTCAATCCGCGCCAGGCTCAAGGCGCCCCGATCCGAGGGCCAGGCGATCAGTTCTTCCTGGCGGTTCTGCCTCGTCACCAGCGGCGCGACGTAAGACCGCCCGTTGGACTGGCAGACCACCGCGCGAATATAATCCTGGCGGAGGCGGATGTTTTCGCGGCGGGCGGTCTCGGCGGCCTGCTTTTCTTCCTCGCTGAGATCCTTCTTCTCGGTGGTGTATTCCTTGGACGGATCGGCCAGCGGCTCCAGGCGATAGGCCAAGATGGAGGTCGCGGCGGTGGGAACGAAGGCGAACTTGTCGCTCACGGCGGGGGGGCCATTGGGCGAGCCGTCGATCTTCCTCTCGTACAGCACGTCGCCGTTGTAGCGATTGGCGACGTAAAGCTCCGACCCGTTGATCACCGCCAAGAAGTCGCCCGCGACCGCCAGCGGCTGGCTGGGGAAGTCGGGGCGTCCGATGGTCTTCGTCCACAGGCGATGGCCCGTCTCCGCGTCCATCGCGGTAACGTTCGCCCGGCTGCTCTCGACGTAGAGCGTTCCTTCGTAAAGGGCCATGTCGCAGACGTGGGCGCGGGCGGGGTCCACTTCGGCCTGGGCAAACCACGACCGCACCAATCCGTGCTGCTCGGCCGCCGGCTGGGAAATGATCGCATCGCCCACGGCAGCCCCCGCCGGGCTGCCCGGCACCAGCGCCGCCACCATGACCGCACTCAGAAACAATCGCATCGCCGTTCTCCTCATCATCCACTGGCCACAAGAAGGGACTCTTCTATCATAATCCAAAGGGGCGGGAAAAGCACTGAAGTTGCAAGATTCCCCCTAACCTGTTACTGTTATTGAAGATTGGCAGATATTCGCCCCTTGCGGGAAAGACGGCTGGTGGAACGCATGCCCTCGGGTCACGATGCCCTGAAACTCGCTCCCGACGTGCTCGGATACCTGAATTTCTCTTCCGGGGCGCCGGACCCCCGGTTTCTCGGCAACCTGAATACCCTCTTTGGCCTGGTGGCGGGGGAAACCGCCGGCGGAAAGCCCGCCTGGCAGGCCCTCGCCGAGCGGCTCCGCCAGTCGCTCCGCGACCTCCGCGGCCGCAGCGACGCCTTCCGGCAAACCGACCAGGCCGAGGCCGTCCTGGCGCTGGTCTTCGATCACCTCTTGGGGGCCTATCGCCAGTTCCACCGCGACCTCTTGTTCCACCAGACCGACGAGGCCCTCTTTGGGCCCTTCTTCCTCGGCCGCGCGCTGGAGGCGGTCTTGCAGCAAGGCGGCCCGTGGGACCAGACCGAGCGGATCGTGCCCGACGCCATTAGCCAGTTGAACGACTACCTCGGCCACCGGCCGGTCGCCGTCCTCCGCACGCAGCAGAAGATCCAGCCCTACGCCCACGAATGGGTGCGGCCGATCCCGCTCTGGATTCGCGGGGCGGGCGTGGCCGAGGGCCCCTACCACGACCTCGTCCAACGGGCGCTGGCGATCCTCGAGGCCACCGATCCAATGCTGCTGCTGGAGGCGATGTTCGATCCGGCCCTCTTGGACGAATTGGCGGTGGATCCCCGCGCCTACGACTTCGACCACCCGGTCAACAAGCGGCCCAATTACCTCTTCGGGCAGTGGGACCTGGGGAAGCTGGACAATTCGGGGCGCTGCCGCCGCTTCATCGTGCAGCAGATCTCCCTGGACGCCATGCTCCAGCGCCTGGCCGGCCGCGGCGAGCTGCCCTACGAGGAGGTGCTCTTCGAGGAAGCCGCGGTGCTGGCGGGGACGATGTTGATGGGCTCGGGGATCAGCGGCAATCGGCCGGACGCCCACGATTCGAGCGTCACCCTGGTCGGCCTGGTGCAGCAGATCGCCGTGTACCGCGACGCCTTCTACGAGCGGCTGCTGGAGGGGCTGAGCGGCCCGCACGCCGAGCGGTTGCAGGCGGAAGCGGTGGCGTTGCGGCAGCCGCTGGGCGGGGCGCGGCAGCACTTCAACCAGCACCTTGCCCGCCGCCGCGCCGAACAGTTGCAGCAGGTGAACTTGGCGCAGCTCTTTGCGCGGATGGGCTATACGGCGGCGGCGGCCCGGCAGGTCCGCCTCGTGCCGGTCGCCTCCGCGCGGATGAAGTGCGACATGTATTGCCGGCTGACCACCGCCCAGTTGCGGATGGAGCGGGGGGAGCTGTTGCCGGCGGCCGAGCTGTTGGCCGAGGTCGAGGAGTTGCTGCACCGCGCCATCGAGTGCGGGGCGCTGGTCGATCCGTGGAACATCCTCGGCTTCGGCGGCCAGTACAGCCTCTTCCCCGCCCCGGAGAACAGCGTCTACGACCAGCGTGTCGACGAGTTGTTGGACATGGTCGGCGAGGTCTTCGCCGCCTACGTGCAGATCGAGACGGAGGCGGCCGCCGCCGGGCTGCCCGCCGTGCAAGAGGCCATGTCGCGACGGCTGGAGGCGCTGGCCGGCTGGTGGGACCAATTCGCCAGCACGGAGGTGGGCTCGGTGGCCGGGATTTCCGGCCGGCAGACGCGCGAGTCGGCCGACCACGTGGCCGCCGCGCTGCGCGCCTGGCACGCGGCGGGTACGGCGGCCGGCGACCTGGCCTTCTGGCGCGATCACGCCGGGCAGTTCCGCTCGCCCAAGGCCTATGCCCTGGTCGTCGACGCCCTCTTGGAGCATCGCGATCCGGTGGCGGCCATGGCGCTGCTGGTGCAGTGGCTCAGCCAGTCCGACGAAATTCCCCTGGTCGAGGAGACGTATTCCTTTCATGACCTGACGCTGGACTGGATGGCGGAGTTGTGGAACGCGGCGGGGGGCCAGTCCGCCGACGCGCCGCCGCCGGACCGCTGGGCGCTGACGCGGAAGTTTTTCGATTACCTGGAAGCCAACGCCGAGCAGGATTGGCAGGTGCCGGAGTTCGAGCTGGCCGCCGCCGCGCCCCAGGCCGGCGAACCCCCCGAGGAACCCGGCGACGACGAGGACGAAGACGACATCTTCCACGCCGCCTACGAGGAGATGAGCTATCGCGACAGCACCGACGACGGCTTCGAAGGCGAGATGCTGGAAGGGGGCCAGGACCCGGCCGATTTCGAGCTGGTCGCGGAGGCCGAGCGGATCTTCCTGCGGCTGACGTTCCTGACCACGCTGGCGCATCTGTGGAAGATGGCCGCCGTGGCCTCCACCGCGGCGGGAGGCGACGGCGCCGACCGCCAGGAGGTGCTCTCCGCCTGGCTGGCCCAGGCCATGAGCAATCGGCGGCGGCTGCTGGGGTTGCTCTCCGCGGTGCACCGCTACCGGATTCCGTCGCCCCACGGCACGCAGGAAGCGCTGGTCGAATACGACCGCCGCCGCAGCATCAAGGAGACGCTGCTGGAGCAGATCATCGCCGCCGCCGTGGAGACCGCCGACGCCGGCCGCCTGATCCGCGTGGTGATGGGCGGGCCGCCGCCGGCCGCCGACGGCTTGCTCCCTTGGGAGCAGCCCGTCGAAGAGATGCTCCGCGCGGTGTTGCGCGGCGACACGGCGGCCATCCGCCGGCAGTGGAGCGCTTTGACCGCCGCGCTGGCGCAGCAACCGCTGCTTTACGTCGCCCTGGCCCGCGGCGGCAATCCCCTGCGCATCGTGGCCTCGCGCGGCCTCCAGGCCATGCTCCGCCGCCTCTTGGGCTACCTGCCGCGGCTGGGCCTGCTGACGGAAACCACCCGCCTCATCGAAACCATCCAGGAGATGGAGCTGGGTCATCCGGTGGGCCCCGGCGCGGTGACCGAATTCGATCGCATGTTCAAGATCGGCTGCAAGGCCATCGTCCGCGCGCTGGTGTCGGCCTCGCAAAACTGGCGGCTGCCGAAAACGCCCGCCCCCCGCGGCCGCCGCGACGCCGAGCTGGTCGGCTTCCTGGAACCGACCATCGAAGCGATGCTGCGCTGCTGGCTGGTCCACAGCCGCGGGGTCCGCCTCTCCGTGCTGGAGACCGTCGCCGAAAAGAAGACCTGGCGCGAACTGAAACAGTTCATCCAACGCTATGGCCACGACCTCTTCACCCAGCGGTTTATGATGCTGGGGAACCTGCGGGCGATCCTCCACCAGGGCGTCGACGCCTACTTGCAATCGCTGCTGGACGAAGACGCCGAGGAGGAGTTCCGGCTGGTGGCCGAGCTGGACGGGCCGCTGCGGCGCGAAGACGCCGTCCGCCACTTGACCGTCGCCTTGGAGGCAGTGGCGGAGAACTACGCCGAGTACGTCGATTACAACAGCACCACCACGCAGTCCGACCGCGGCGAGATGCTCTTCACGCTCTTGGACTACCTGCGGCTGCGGACCAGCTACGACCTGATCGCCTGGAAGTTGCAGCCGGTGGTGCTGGCCCACGAGGTCCTGGTGCGCGGGGGTTGCGACGCGGCGGCGGAGAGCTGGCGCCAAGCGGTGGCCGAGCGGACGGCGGAGATCGCCGAGGAACACCTGGAGCGGTTCGCCCGGCTGAACCGCAAGTACGGCATGTTGCTGCCGAGCATCGCCGAGCGGTTGGAGGAACAGTTTCTGCGGCCGTTGCTGGTGGATCAGCTTTGTGCGCTGGTGCAGCCGGCGATGGAGGAGTTGCGGCTGGCGGCCGGCACCGCTCCGGTGGCCAAAGCCGCGGCCGCTTCGCCGCCGGCCGCCGAGCCTTCGGCCGCCTTCCGCCGCCTGCAGGAGGGAATCGCCCAGTTTACCCACGAAATCTCCGGTGCCGGTTTCGACCTGCCCGCCTGGCTGGAAGCCTTGCAGCAGGAGGTCGATCGGGCCCAGTCGCAGGCCCCCGACGACGAGGATTTCCCCGGCCCGGAATTGCCCGTCCCCACGGTCCGCCTCTCGCGGGAAGAGGTGCGGCGCCAGGTCCGGCTGATCAGCGGCGGGTGACCGCGGGTTATGGTAAATTAAGGAAATCAGTGATATACTTCAGGAGCCGATGGTCAAGGCACGAGCGAGCAATTTCAACCGGGGATAGGGAACAACGCCGTGCCCCGAAAGCGCCCTTGACCGGGACGGAGGCGCTTTGCAACGACTGGACAGCAATGCCGTGACCGATGATCTGATTGAGCGCCGATTCGATCGCCTGCTCGAAGCCGTGGAGGGGCTGCGGCTCGATAGTGCCAAGCTCATGGAGAAGGTGGATGAACTGCGTGTATCCAGTCGCCCGCACGATCCAGAGCCCGATCTTCAGGAGCGTTTTGCGCGCCTGGCCGCCGAGTGGAGATCGGGGCGGGGTCATAGCTCTCTGTCGAGCGAAATGGTCACCCATCCGGCGTATCTGCAGATCATTGGCATGGGAAAATCTGCGATTCCTTTGCTCCTCAACGAGATGAACGAGCGACCCGATCATTGGGACTGGGCACTTCGAGCGATCACGGGTACTGATCCCGTGCCCCAGGAGGCCTGGGGAAAGCTGCGGCAGATCGCGTCGGCTTGGCTTGCTTGGGGGGCAAGAGAGGGATACATCTCGTGACGATAGCTTACGCCGAGTTCCCCAATTTGCACGGTTCGCAACATCGTCTGACGAGCGAGCCAAGAAGCGAAGAGAAGTGCATCGCGCACGCGCTTGGGGCGCATGGGGAGTGGTGGGAGCCGGCACTCGGAAGAATATGGCCCGTGGGGCCTCCCTATTACAATCGCAGAATCGACTCTCTCGTTTATGTGTTCGAAAGGTCCGGATTCATTGTGTGCGACACGCCGGAGTTCGAGCCGGGCTATGAGAAGATCGCCATCTACGGCAAGGATGGCGCATTCACGCACGTGGCGCGCCAGCTTACAGAAGACGGCACGTGGACAAGCAAACTCGGACCAGAGGATGATATTAACCACGCTACTCTCGACGCCCTTGTTGGCGGAAGTTACGGGGGTGTCGTTAAGGTCATGAGACGGCCAAGATCGGAAGGCCAAAAGATACGGTGCTGCGAAGAGGAAAATGTTGCCGCTTAGCAACACCGTCTCTTTCATCGCGCAACATGCTATCGTGACGATAACCTCGGAGAGCTTTCACCGCTCGCTCAACGGACCCCGAACCCAATGAATGCTTCCTTGGAACAAGCCATCCGCAACAAATCCGCGACGGTCGGCGTCATCGGCCTGGGATACGTCGGGCTGCCGCTGGTGCGGGCCTTCGTGGCCGCCGGCTTCCACACCATGGGCTTCGACTGCGACCAGTCGAAAGTCGACCGGCTGGCGGCCGGCAAGAGCTACATCAAGCACATTGCCGCCGAGTGGATCGCCCGCTGCGTGGCCGACGGCGCCTTCGTGCCCACGGCCGACATGGCCCGCCTGCGCGAGCCCGACGCCCTGTTGATCTGCGTGCCCACGCCGTTGAACCAGAGCCGCGACCCGGACCTGATCTTCATCGAGCAGACGGCCGGGCAGATCGCCAAGACGCTGCGGCCGGGGCAGTTGGTGGTGCTGGAGAGCACGACCTATCCGGGCACGACCCGCGAAGTGGTGCTGCCCATCCTAGAGGCCGGCGGCCTGACGGTGGGAAAAGACTTCTTCCTGGCCTTCAGTCCCGAGCGCGAAGACCCCGGCAAT
Organism: Thermoguttaceae bacterium; assembly: GCA_052139835.1. Taxonomy (GTDB): domain Bacteria; phylum Planctomycetota; class Planctomycetia; order Pirellulales; family Thermoguttaceae; genus JBKQVT01. Next base: position 6,441 of record JBKQVT010000001.1, on the reverse strand, counting down.
CCCGACTTCTCGGCCGAGCGGATCCCCAAGGTCGTCGGCGGCATCGACGCCGAGAGCGGGCGGCTGGCCGATCTGCTCTACCGCCAGGCCGTGGCGCGGACCGTGCCGGTGGCCAACTGCGAGATCGCCGAGGCCGCCAAGATCGTGGAGAACACCTACCGCTCGGTCAATATCGCCATGGTCAACGAGCTGAAGATGCTCTTCGACCGCATCGGCATCGACGTGTGGGAGGTGATCGAGGCGGCCCGCAGCAAGCCCTTCGGGTTCCAGGCGTTTTATCCGGGCCCTGGGCTGGGAGGGCATTGCATTCCCATCGACCCGTTTTATCTGAGCTGGCTGGCCCGGCGTCACGGCATGTCGACGCGCTTCATCGAGCTGGCCGGCGAGATCAACACCGCCATGCCGCAGTACGTGATCCACCGGTTGATGGAGGCGCTGAACCGACTGGGCAAGCCGCTCTCGGGGAGCAAGGTCTGCGTGCTGGGCGTGGCCTACAAGCGCGACGTGGACGACGCCCGCGAAAGCCCCTCGTTCGTGCTCATGGACCTGTTGCGGGAGGGTGGGGCGGTGGTCACTTACAACGACCCGCACGTGCCGGCCTTGCCGCGGACCCGCCAGCGCGGCCAGCAGGACATGCGGAGCGTGCCGTTGACCGCCGAGTTTCTCGCCTTGCAGGACTGCATCCTCATTGCCACCGACCACACGGCCTACGACTACGAGTTTCTTGTCCGCCATGCCCGCCTGGTGGTCGATACCCGCAACGCCACGCGGAGCGTGAAGGAAGGGCGGGAGAAGATCGTGAAGGCGTAGCAGTTCAGCGAGCCGCCGGGTTTATCCCGGCGGTTTCGCGGCCCCGCGCGGCGGCGGCGTTTCCCGCGGGTGGCCTGGACTGCGGAAACGGAGAACGACCTGCGAGGCAAGTTCGTACCACGCCAGGCCATGACACAAAACCGTCAGAAGACAACAATCGAAAGGGTCCTGCTGGACGTTCTTGCGTTCGGGATCGGCTTGTCCTGCGCCTATTTCCTCAAATGGAAGACGACCGACCTGGTCTGGAGCCTGTGGCTTAGCAGCCTGGTGGTGGGATACCTCACGATCCTGTCGATCCTCGGCTGCGGCGCCGTTTTCGGAACCGCCCTCATCCGGCACAAGGATTTGGGGAAGCAGCGCCTTCCGGCCATCCTCGGCGGGATCGCGCTAGGCGCGTGGTTCCTGGGTTTGTATACCTTCGTTTTCTGCGGCTTTCACGCCGGCCATTCGGTATTCTTGCAGGGCTTCTTCCCGCTTAAGGGCCTGCCGGAAGACGGTTTCGGCGATGCGTTCGCGAATCCGCCGCTTCTGTGGGTGCTGGCATTCCGGCACCTGATGAAACTGTACGGCCTGTTTCTCATCGCGATCATCATTGCCGAACGCCGGGGCGTGTTCTCCTATCTGCCCGCCGCGCTGAAATCCACCGCCCACATCAAGACGGCCGGGGAGCTCGACGAACTCCTGGGTTCGCGGAAGTCCGCATCTCAGTTCGGCAATGCCATGGTCCGGCCCTTCGTCAACGTCGTCCGCATGCACCTGCTCATATTTTTCTTCGCCATTTGCGCTGCCCTCAAGGTACATTCCTTCCTCGTCTTTGCGGTCGTTTACGCCGTGTACTTCTTTCCGTGGAGTGAACTGAAGAAGGTGGATGATAACAAGATTGGCTCCTGAGGAGAGCGACCGGCAACACCGAGGAAGCACTCGCGGGTGGCCCCGATAGTTTGCCTATCGGGGTGCCCGAGGCACAAGGGGGCAACGCCTCGCACGTACTTTCCTCTTGCCGCTTCGCGGCCCCGATAGCCAAGCAATCGGGGCCACCGGCGCGCCTCGCTAAGAACTTGTCTGGCCCAACTCGGGGCAACTACGCTGGACGGCGGTAAGGATATCCCCGGCCTTGGCGACCGCGATTCTCGCACTCTCCGGCGACACCTGGTCAACACCGCCGTAGTCGCCGGTTTCCCGCAGCTCCATGAGGAAGTCGAAGTTGCCGCCCAACTCCGGCGGCCACCCGCCGCTGTGAATCAATTCGCGATGGATCGCGGCACGCAACGAGGAGTGCTTGGTAAACGACTTGCCGCGCAGGGCAAACAGGGCGTTGACGGCGTGAAACGCCGCGTAGTACGCCCGTGAAACGGCGGAGTCGGGATCGGAGTCCGCCAGCCGCTCCGCGGAGGCGATGGACCGTCCAGCGCGACCCCACTCCGCCAACGCGAACTCGTTCATGCCGGGAGCCCCTCGCGGTGTACTGCGTTATAGAGCGGGCACTCTATGCTCTCGTACTGCTCCGCATCGACCGGCTTGGCGCTGATCCTCCGGCCAAGTTCCAAGGCAATCGGGTACAGGACCCCGTGGACGGCCACCAGGTCGGTCGCGAGGTCCACGGGCCCGGCGAGCAAAACAAGCAGGTCAATGTCGCTGTCCGGCCGAGCCGTACCACGGGCCTCGGAACCATAGAGGATCACGCCGCGCAGGCGGGCGGCGAAGACGCCCCTTAGGGCCGTCTGGACGCGCCGGAGAAATGCCTTTCTCTCGCTGGTCGTGGTCATGCGACCATTATACCGCGCGGAATTGTGGCCGCCCAGCACCCTCAAAACATCCCCAACTCTTGCATGCGCAGCACCAGCCGCTTGGCCACCGGGCCGGCGGCCACGGCCCCGTCGCCGGCGTGCTCCAAGACAATGACGAAGGCCAGCTTCGGCGCCTCGGCGGGCACATAGCCGGCGAACCAGGCGTGATCGCGGCGGCCCTCGCCCGCGGACGCCGTGCCCGTCTTGCCCGCGATCGCCACCGCATCCAACCGCACCGAGCCGTAGGCCGTTCCCTTGGGATCGGCGACCACACGGAGAAGACCCTCGCGCACCGCGGAGAGCGTGGCGGGGTGCAAACCGGCGATTGCGATTCCGCCAAGGGGGACAGTCCCATTTTCGTCGGACGAAAATTGGGACAGTCCCCGAGACGCGACGTGCGGAGTGAGCAACTTCCCGGTGGCCACGGCGGCCATCAACCGCAGCACTTGGAGCGGCGTGGCGGTGAGCGAGCCTTGGCCGACGGCCATCCGCTGCGTGTCGGCGGTCCGCCAGCCGTGTCCTTCGAGGCGGCGGATCGTTTGCGGCGTGGGCAGCGTGCCGGCGGCCTCGCCGGGGAGGTCAACGCCCGTCGGCCGGCCGAATCCCAGCCGCCGCGCCCAGTCCTCCAACGGCGCGGGACCCATCCGCCCGGCGTAATGGAAGAAGTAGACGTTGCAACTGCGGGCCAGGGCGTCGGCCAACGTCACCGGGCCGTGGCCAATGCCCTGGCGAATGTAGATTTCGCAACGCATCTGGCCGGGATCGTGCAGGTAGCCGCGGCAGGTGAAGACCTGCTGCGGATCGACCGTGGCCGATTCCAGCAGGGCGACGGCCGTGAGGGTCTTGAAGACGGAGCCCGGCGGCAAGGCCATCTGGACGACGCGGTCCAGCAAGGGGCTGTCGGGGCGATGGAGCAGGGCCTGGCGGGCGGCGTCGTCGCCGCTGAGGAAGACGCCGGGATCGAACCCTGGGGCCGAGGCGGCGGCCAGCACCGCGCCGTCGCGGAGGTCCATGACGGCGATGGCGCCGCCGGCGGGCGCGGCGCTCTCCGGCTGGATCGCCCGCCGCTCCAGGGCCGCCGCCAGCAGTTCTTCGGCCGCGTGCTGGAGGCGGGGATCGAGGGTGAGCACGAGGTCGCGGCCGGCGCGGGGCTCTTCCTGCCGTTGGGTGCCGAGGACGTGGCCGCTGTGATCGGTCAGTTCGACCGCCGTGCCTGGGTGGCCGCGGAGCAGCGACTCGTATTGCCGCTCGACGCCGGAGAGGCCCACAAGGGGGAAAAAGGGGACAATCCCCATTTGTGCGAAGCACCCTTCGGGCCGTTCCGGCAAATGGGGACAGTCCCCTTTTTCCCCCAGGTAGCCCAGCACGTGGGCGGCCAGCGTGCCGGCCGGATAGGTGCGCCGCAGGCGGCGAACGATCTTCACTCCGGGATATTGCCCAGAACGGTTTTCGATTTCCGCGGCTACGGCGGCCGACACGTCGTCGACCATGACGTGATAATCGAGTTCCTCGGCCAAGGGACCCCTGGCCCCGGGCCGGCGGCGCTCGGCCGCGGCGATCATGCGTTCGACGCGGGCCTGGATGCGGCGCGAGCGGGCGTCCCATTGCGCGGCCGGCAGGCCGCAAAGCTCGGCCACCCGGCGGGCCGAATCGAGCCGCCGGAGACGAATCTGCCGCTCTTGAGCGGCCACTTGCCGCGGGTCGTTCCGCTGCGTCTTGGTCAGGCCCGCGCGGGCCGTCTGCCGCAGCCAACCGGCATCCGGCGGCTCCTGCAAGTAGCGATAGTGGACCGCCACTGCCGGCGATTGGATATCGCAGGCCAGCACGGCGCCGTCGCGGGCGAGGATGCGGCCGCGTGGGCCGGGGAGTCGCGTCGGGTGCTGGATGGGCTGCACGGCCACCGCGCGGAAGGCGGCCCCTTGGCCCACTTCAAGCTGCACGGCCCGGCCCAAGATGACGGCCAGCAAGACGAGCAGCCCGGCCAGGGCGATCCGCAAGCGCCGCCGCGGATCGACCACGCCGCGGACCGCAGTTTCCTCGCCATGCAATTGCCGCCAATCGTAGCTAAGGATGAAGGAGGAAGGATGAAGGATCAGCGGCCGCTTTCTCGCCCCTTTATCCTTCATCCTTAATCCTTGATTTCCTCGGCGTGGGTCACTTGCCAATTGGCCCGGCCGTTGTCGAGTTTGAGGCGCGTCAGCCCCAAATTGACCAGCAGCGTGGTCGGGCCGTCGCGCCCGGAGTGGGTGACGGCATAGAGGAGTTCGACCGCCTCGCCCTCATCGCTGGAGACCTGCTGTCCGCTGGCCTGGCAGCGGGCGTCGGCGCCGGGGCCCAGCGCCAGCAGCTTCCGCACCAGCGGCGTCTGGAGGTAGTCGTCCAGCGACTGGCGCTGGTGCGGGTTGCGGCGGTAGAAGCCGCCAAGCTGTTCGTCCAGCGGCTGGCGGGCCCGCGGAGGGAGCGTCAACTGGTAGGCCTTCTGCGGCTGCGGCGGCCGGGCCAGGAGATAGCCGAACCACGTGGCGGCGAACTGCCGGGCTTCCCTGCGAACCAGGAAGCGATAGACGAGCGCATCGGCCTGAACCATCGTCCCAAACATGATCGACAGCAGCAATCCGCATTGCGCCAGCCGGCGGCCCGCCATCAGCACGGTGGGGCGGCCGATCCGCCACAGCGCCACGCCGCTGGTGACCGCCCCCGCGGCCGGAATGATCCACAGCAGCGGTCCGAGCACGGCCAGGGCGGACAAGAGCCCGAGAACCAGCCCCGCGACGGCCAGGCTGCTCAGGGGGTGATACCGCGCCATGTCGGCGTCCTGCGTGTCGGACAGTCGCGGCGGAGCGGCGTGCGGTTTGGACATGGCTTTCGGATCGGCTATTTGGTCGCCGGCGGGGTGTCGGGTGCCACTGCTGGTTTGTCCAGCTGTGCTGCGCGCGGCGGTGGTTCGACACTGCTGGACAAGCCAGCAGTGGCACCCTTATTTTCCTGCCGGCGGGGTGTCGGGCAGCGTCAGGTAAATCGGCCGCTTCTCTCCTTCGCCCAGGCGGATGCTGCTGGTCTTGTTCACGTGGGCTTCCACGTCTTTGCGGATGTCTTTGTATTTTTCCAGGAACTTCAGGTCGAAAGGCGGTTTCTGCCTTGCCTCGCCGGCGGAGCGGCACAACGCGCCCGTGCACGTGCGGTTCACAAAACTCAGCCACTCTCGGTCGGGAGACACGAACCCCAGAAACATCGGCTGGTCGTACTGAAAGCAGCCGAAACAGAATTTCTCGCCCAGCGGCGCGGTGTGCAGCGTGGCCAGGGTGAAGCAGACCATCACCCAGCCGACCAACGCGCTGAAGACCACGCTGCCGACCCGGTCGATCTTCGCGGGAAACCGCACTTTGACCTTGGAGAGTTGATCGGTGATGGCGCGGAAGAGGACGACGAAGACGGCGAACAGGCCCCAGAGGGCGACGAAGTCCCAGCAGTAGGTATAACTGGGCATCCAGGCGTCCAGTTGATCGGCCACGGGCTCGAAGTAGTTGGTGGCCAGCAGGGCGGCGGCCACCACGGTAATGAACCGCAAGGCGTTGCTCCACATCCCTTCGGCAAAGAGGAAGCCGATGCAGAACAGCAAGATCATCGAGAGGATGCCGGTGAGGATCATGGCAAATAGGTCTTAGGTCTTTGGCCTTAGGTCTTGGGTCTTGGGTCTTGGGTCTTGGGTCTTGGGGCTAAGACCTAAGAGGCTGTGAATCTTTCGGTAAACAAGAAAACCTTCTTGCCCGCCAGGGGTTTCATACATATCTTGTGTAGTTTTGTCGGCCAGGGCAGCCGGAGGACGGGCAATGGATCGGGATGG